>NZ_NPKS01000016.1:0-159406 GCF_008329595.1 Methylobacterium sp. P1-11 | reverse complement strand
TCTGATCCTTCAAATGCACAAGCATGAAGTGATATTGCTGCTCTTCTTCGGCGAAGCCGCCGCAGGGATAGCTTATCAACTCCAACTGGAATTTCCAGACGGCTGACGAATGGCTGCTTCCGGGATGCGATAGCGACTGTCGAAATGGCTGGGTTGGGTCGGTAGCGGGTCGTCCGCTTAGGGTGGAAAGCCGCCGGTCTGCTTTCGGGCGACAATGGGCGGAAGCGGACGGCATATCTTCTCCCACTCCCGATCCATTGCAGAAGGCCGAGAGGTCCGCTTCCAGGCAGGTCAGTTAGCTTACTTCGGCAGTTCCTGGCGCGAAGCCTGATGTAGGCTCTCGCGCGGCAACCCAATGACAGCTCGCCGCTTACAGCGAGCCTCTAACCATTCGATGCATCGGCGCAGGCGGACACATCGGGCGCTTCGCCCAACGCCGCGAACGCCCGACGTGCGCGCTCGATCTCAGCGTGGTGCGTCTCAGCCCAGATCCACACACCGCAGAACGCCGCCCCCAAGCTTTGACCCAGCGGCGTCAACCTGTAATCCACGCGTGGTGGGATCACCGCGTGCACCGTCCGTCGCACGAGACCATCCCGCTCCATCTGCCGGACCGTCTGTGTCAGCATTTTCTGGCTGATCCGGCCCACTGCCTTTCCGAGTTGCGTGAACCGGAGGGTGCCGTGCTCGTCCAGCGCTTCGAGGATCAGCATGGTCCACTTGTCGGCCACCTTGGCGATGATGTCGTTCACCAGCGCCTCGATCTCCGGATCGACATCCTTCGGGATCGGCCCCCGCCGTCGCGCCTCGATCATGGGGTCAGGGGCGGCTCTACGCATTTGACGCTCTCCTTTTGGTAAGTACCAATCTTTTCGGTGCCTACTTCAGTGTGGAGAGTGTGGCTCATACTCTCTGCAGCGACAACAACGAAGGTCGCCCTCATGAAAACCTCAGGTAACGCCATCCTCATCACCGGAGGCGGCTCTGGGATCGGGGAGGCTCTCGCGCATCGCTTCCACGATCTGGGCAATACCGTCATCGTCGCCGGTCGCCGGCTGGAGGCACTGGAGCAGGTCGCCATCGGCCGTCCGGGCATACACGCCATGGTGCTCGACATCGCGGATGCCGAACATATCACCGCATTCGCTAAGCGGGTCGTAGCCGAACACCCGGCGCTGAACGTGGTGATCAACAACGCCGGGATCATGCGCTTCGAGGCGCTGGATCAGGCCCGCGACCTCTCAGATGCCGAGGCGACGATCACCACCAACCTGCTCGGCCCGATCCGGCTGACGGACGCCTTGATCGAGCATCTGCTCGGGCGCCCTGATGCGGCTCTGATAAACGTGTCCTCCGGACTGGCCTTCGTTCCCCTAACGGCGACACCGACCTACTCGGCGACAAAGGCCGCCATTCACAGCTACACGGTGTCGCTGCGAGAGGTTCTGAAGGGCAAGGTCGAGGTGATCGAACTCGTGCCCCCTGCGGTTCAGACCCACCTGACACCCGGCCAAGCCACCCGAGAGGGTTACCTGCCGCTGGCCGACTTCATCGACGAAGTCATGGCGCTTTTCCAGCAGCAGCCGACGCCGCGCGAGATCCTCGTGCAGCGCGTCGCCTTTCAGCGCAACGCCGAAGCCGAGGGCCGCTTCGACGAGACCGTGATGACCCTGAACGATGCCGCTCGCAAGGCGCGCGAGGCGCAGGGCTAAGGCCGTCGGGCCCGCCCACCTGCCAAACCGCCGTTTCATCCCCCACCGTGGAGAAGACCGATGCCCTTCGCTAACATCAAGGTTCCCGAGGCGGCGCTCAGCCGCGCGCAGAAGGAGGAGATTGTCCACCGCATGACGAACCTGTTCGTCGACTACTTCAGCGAAGCTGTTCGACCACACACCATGGTGCTGATCGAGGAGGTCAAGGACGGCGGCTACGCCCGGGCCGATGAGGTGTTCGTCATACCGGGTGCATACCGCGCAAAGGACTGATCGCGTAGGAGCCGCCCATGGAAACAGCGGCCCATACACCCGGCGTCAACGCAAGCTGGTGAACGAACGTCGCAGCCGGCGGTAAGTCTGCCGCTTCGATCAACCTTCGCAGTCCGATGGGCGAAATATGCGACGGCTGTTTCCGAAGCAGTGGTGCGCCGTGCCGCATGCCTCCATGCCGACCAGGCATCGCGGCAGCTTGGCGAAGAACGGCACCCCCTGCGCCCGCCGTAGCGCCTTGCGAACGAAGACGTGCCCAGCTGCATCGACGGCGTGAACCTGGAAGATGCTCTTGGCCAGATCGATGCCGACGGTGGTGATCTCAATGGGAATGGCTCCTGCATCTGCGTGGCTGCTGCTTCGACAGCGACCACATCTTGGCACCGAGATGCCGTCGGTCGGAGCGGGAGCCATCCACCCCATCTGCTTTGAAGTAGACCAGCCGCTTTCGGCCGATTTCGTTGAAAAACTCGGGACCGCGCTGAAAGAGCGCTGCGGTGCGCCCCCGAAGGAGAATTTTCTACTATAACCTTGCCCGACACTCGCCGAAACGGCGGCAGTGATCAGCTATGAAAGACAGAAATTCTCCGGGGCGCCGCTTTGGATGAAGCCTGAAAAGCCGCCTCCGAGCTTTTCAACAAAATCCGCCCATTGCAGTCATTCAGTTAAATCTGTCAGCATCTCCGTAGCAGACATGACGCAAGCGACAGACTTAGCCACAGATCGCATCATTAGCCAATATCCAGTTGAGCTTGATCCGCCGACCGCCCGTCGTCTACGGAAGACGAATCAAATCTTGCTATTGAACACTCTGTGTAAGTCCGATCAGCATGTCGGCTGATCGGGGGGCGTCGCGGCACGACGGACCGTCGAGCGCGCGGCCTCGATCGCCACCGTGGCGGCGCCGAGCAGCCTCGGTTCCGTCGGTCTGTTCAGGGCGTGACGGGCGATGCTCGCCGCGAGGTCGTCCACCTCACCCGCGATGGCGTCCAGACGTTCACGGCTGGTCTCCCGCCGAGCGGCCGAGCGGAGGGCCAGCAGGCGCGTCGTTGCCACCTCAATCCGCTGTCGACGGATGCGGCCGAGGCGCTGCCGCAGCCAAGCGACCGTTGAGCCGACACCGCCGCCCAAGATGGCCACGAGATAGATCCAGCTCTCGTAGCGCTCGATGAACGTCTCCTGCTCACGCTCATAGTAGTCGATGGCGCCCGGGTGAATGGGCAGCCGCGCGGTGGTGGCGTCCGCGGTGTCCTCGTAGGCCGGATAGGTGAGAGCCTCGGCGGCCGATACGGTCTCGGCCAGCGCCGCGCGCATCTCGAACAGATGCTGCGTTACCTCGGCGGCGACGCTGCGCGACAGGGTGGCGCGTGCCATCAACCGATACGACGAGCCGACGGTCGTGACGTCCTCGGCCGGCAGGCGGGGATTGCCACTGAACAGCCCAGCCGGCACCGTGACCGACTGGAGGCGCGGCCAGCGCGCCAGCACCGCGGCGGTGTCCGGCACGCCGACCAGCGTGACCGTGCCGTCCGAGCTCGCCGCGCGGACGAACCCGATCAGGCGCCGCGCGGCCGGAAGCGTCGGGGTCGTCACGAGCGCCATCGCGTCGATGCGCCCGTCCTCGAATGCGGACGTCACCTCCGCTTCCTCGAGCGGAACGAGGAGAACGGCCTGCGGCGGAACAGGACCGCTCGGGGGGGCGGTGAGCAGTTCAAGCCCGTCACGGGTCATCAGGTCACGCAGAAGCGTCCTGTCCGCGTCCCGGCTGGCCAGCATCCCCAGCCGCTTGCCCGCCAGGTCCGGGATGTCCCCGATGCCGGATCGGGCGGGCGCTGCCACGAAGGCCGCGAGCTCCCGCAGGATCGCGAGGGTCAAGCCGTTCTCGGGCATTGCGACGTCCGGTCGGACCACTGCCAAATCCGCTTTGCCGGTTCTGAGCGCGTCCGCGCTCTCGCGGACGCCGGGGAAGTCCAGGATCCTGAGTTGGACCCCGGTTTTCCTGCGGGCGAGTTCGCCCGCGTAGGCCCGCAGCAGGTCCGGCTCGGTTCCGCCATTCGGGGCCACCGCAAGGATCAGGGTCGTGGCGCGGGTGAACTGGAACCCGGCCGCCGCGGTGACGACGAGCACGAGAACCAAGCCGACGGTGAGCCACGCCTCACGACCGACAGGTAACGTCGATTTGCGCATGCCAATCCCCGACCCTCAACAGCTCGATCCGTCCTCCGCGCGCCGCCGGGCAAGCGGCTCGGGATCGCGGTGACGTGCCATCATGATCGATTGAGTTCCTGGCGCGTGCTCAAGTATCATCGATTTCGGGGGATGACATGCTGGCGCAACTCGCGATCGGCACGCTCGGTAGCGTGTGCAGCATCACGATCCACGCCTTCATGATGACCATCATCCTGAAGGTAGTGCGTGCGCACCGCGCCATACGCGGTTACAGCAGCGTGACCCTGTGGCGCATCATGTCGTCAGCCGTGAGCGTCATCATGGCTCAAAGTGTTGAAGTTGCAATCTTGGCCGCGATCTACAAAGTGGCGCACATAGCACCCGCAGGATCCGATCTTCTGTAATTCGCGTTCGTCAATTATACAACGCTCGGTTACGGCGACATCGTTCCAGTTGAACGTTGGCGGCTCCTCGGCCCGATCGCTGCAATGAACGGGATCCTTCTGTTCGGCTGGTCGACAGCTGTGATCTTCTAGATCCTGCGGCGGACCCTGGCCCCCATGGAAAGAGACGCGATCTGAGGCCACGCTCCGCAAATCACAAGCGCCGGGTTCCGTACGGCGTCGATCTTTCAAAACCGATCCGAAAGACAGATCGCGGCTCGTTGCGTCTTCACTCCGCAACAATCTCCAGGACGGTGCTACAGCCAGCCTTGTTCTCTGACTGAAAACGGGGGTTCCGATGAGAGATCCCGGCACGGCGCGTCGAACCGAGCAGAAACGCGTGCCGCCGGATCTCGGCCGCGACGTGGTGGCGGGGCTCGCGGCCGCGACCGTTGTCCTGCCGAAGGCGATGGCCTATGCCACGGTGGCCGGACTGCCGGTGTCGGTGGGGCTCTACGACGCGTTCGTGCCGCCGCTCATCTATGGATTGCTGGGCTCGTTGCGCGTCCTCTGCGTGAGTTCCACGACGACCCTGACTATCCCGACCGGGCCGAGCTCGGAAGCGTGGCTCCGGACGGCGATCCGGCGCGACTTGCGGTCGCCGCGGCGACGTTGACGGCCATCGTGGGCGCGCTTCTTCTGGCGGCACGGCTCCTCAAGCTGGGCTTCATCGCAGCTTCATCTCCGTGCCGGTGCTCACGGGTTTAAAGACCGGCATTGGTCTCGTTATCCTGCTGGATCAAGCGCCCAAGCTCCTCGGGCTGCATATTCCGAAGCAATCGTTCTTCGCCGGTCTGGCGAGCCTCATCCGTCACCTCCCCAATATCTGTCTGCCAACCTTGGCCGTCGGTGGCACCACGCTGGTCATCCTCATCGCCGTGGAGCGGTTGAAGCCGCACTCGCCGGCTCCTCTGGTCATGGCCGCCGCCGCGATCGCCGCCTCGTGGGCGCTGAACCTGGGCGCGCGGGGCGTCGCCACTGTCGGACCGATCCTGCGGGGCCTGCCGTCCCTGACCGTGCCCGATCCCGGACTCGTCTTCGCACTCCTGCCGGGCGCGATCGGCATCGCCCTGATGAGCTTCACGGAGAGCATCGCGGCGGCACGGGCCTTTGCCGCCCCCGGCGATCCGCCGTCGATGCCAACCGTGAACTGGTCGCGACCGGATCGGCAAACCTGGGCGGAGCCCTGCTCGGCGCCATGCCGGCCGGCGGCGGAACGTCGCAGACGAGCGGAGTTGTGCCGGCCGAGGCCCGAGACATTCGATGCGAGCACCTGCGGACGCGGCGTCGTCGGCGGAGACGGTCTCGCCCGTTATCTCGGCGAGACCGGAACGCTGCCGTTCTTCGACTGCTTCCGGTGGCTGCCCGTCGACGAGTCCGCACGCGATCTCCCGGCGCTCGCCAGCGTCTTCGATTACGATGTCAGCAGTAACGGCTTTCCTGTCGAGCTCAAGCACGCGCGCGGGATCGAGCCTCACGGACGTTCCGGCGATCCAGGCTTCACGGCACCCGGGCGCGGGGACTTCCGGCTAATCCAAGGAGCGCTGGCAGCAACATCAGGGTGCACGGTGATGGAGACTTCGGATCACAATCTCGTCTGCGAGGAAAAGACAGGAAACCTAGCATTCGTCGGTGCACTTGGCCCTGACGGACGCCTCTACGAAGGGCCCGCCTCGGCGCGATTTCAACTTCCGGAATAGTGTGAGCCTGTGTTGGTTCGGCTCGCTCAGGTCTGCCTGGGTGCCGTTGACCGGTCCGTAGCTGCATGACCGCCGCAGTCGAGCAGGTCGCTGATGCTGGGGGTGCTGTCTTCGGCTTCGCGCACCAACGCAAAACCGGCAGATTCCTTATCGGACGGGGCTGCGTGAACATGAGGCCTTTGCCACCAACCAAACACGCGCTTTTGGTGTCACTGATCGCTGCAGCGCTACTGAGATCCAGCCCGGCGGCGGGTGGCTGGCCTTCAGGCCGGCAAGCGTTTCGATCTGCGGAGGGCAGGCATGGCTTGGAAAAACTAGGGAATCTTTTGCGAGAATTTTGCAGGGGCGATTGTCCGCCCGCGGCCGAGCCGGCGCAAGCTCTGATTCGCCAAAGGGTTAAGGGCTTAGCGTTGTCTCCCGCCGTTTCGGGGGTGCGCCGGGGCGGGTGAGGATACCGCCGTAAGCCGTTGGGCTACATTGGGAATAGATTGGAGCGGGCGATCGGGATCGAACCGACGACATTCAGCTTGGGAAGCTGACGTTCTACCACTGAACTACGCCCGCCGACATGGCCGACACGGAGACAGTTCGTTGCGGAGGGCGAAGTCCGAACGGCGCCGTGCGCTCATGTGCGGCCGAGGTTTAGCAGTTCGATGGCGACGGCGTCAAACGCCTCGGCCATCCACGCACCGGGCGCCCGGCTCTTTCGGCCCTCTTGGAGGCATGCCGTCGCGACAATCGCGTTGAATCGGCGGAACGCTGCCGCGCGCAGGTCGTTCCGCTCCTTGGAGCGGTCGCGCAACCGGAACGAGAACAAGCTGCCATCATGTGCGGAATCTGCGGTGAGATCTGCTTCGACCGGCCGGCCGATCCCGCTTCCGTCCAGGCAATGATGGGATGCCTGCGGCCGCGCGGGCCCGACGGTGAGGGTCTCTTCGGATCGGGCCGGGTCGTTTTCGGCCACCGCAGGCTCAAGGTCATCGATCTGTCCGAGGCCGGCCAGCAGCCCATGGTTGATCCGAGTCTCGGCCTCGCCATCGTGTTCAACGGCTGTATTTACAATTTCCGCGAGTTGCGCGCCGAACTCGAGGCGAAGGGCTACACGTTCTTTTCGTCGAGCGACACGGAAGTGGTGCTGAAGGCCTATCACGCCTGGGGGAGTGCCTGTGTCGAGCGCTTCGCCGGCATGTTCGCTTTCGCGATCCTGGAGCGGGATTCCGGGCGGGTCGTGCTGGCGCGCGACCGGCTCGGCGTAAAGCCCCTCTATTACAGCGAGACGAAGGGCCGATTCCGCTTCGCCTCGTCGCTCCCGGCCCTGCTCGCCGCGGGCGATGTCGACACCGGGATCGATCCCGCCGCCCTCCACCATTACATGAGCTGGCACGCGGGCGTGCCGGCGCCGCTCACCATCCTCAAGGGCGTTCGCAAGCTCGCACCGGCGACGATCCTGACGATCGAGGGGGATGGGACGCAGCGCGCCGCGACCTATTGGACGCTGACGATCGGGCCCCGCCAAGCCGACCGCGGCCGGACCGAGGCGGATTGGAGGGAGGCCGTCCTTGAAGCCCTCGGCACCGCCGTCGAGCGCCGGCAGGTCGCCGACGTCCCGACGGGGGTCCTCCTCTCAGGCGGCCTCGACAGTTCGCTCTTGGTGGCCCTGCTCGCGCGCAGCGGGCAGACCGGCCTGAAGACCTTTTCGGTGGGCTTCGACGCGGTGAACGGCGTTGAGGGCGACGAGTTCAAGTACTCGGACATCATCGCGGAGACCTTCGCGACCGACCATACGAAGCTCGCAGTTGACGGCTCGCGCACCCTCGAGGCGCTTCCCGAGGCCATCGCGGCGATGTCCGAGCCACAGATGAGTCACGACGCGGTGGCGTTCCTCCTGCTCTCCCAGGAGGTCGCCAAGCACGTGACGGTGATCCAGAGCGGTCAGGGTGCTGACGAGGTGTTCGCCGGCTATCACTGGTACCCGAAGCTGATGGGCTCGACCGATCCGGTCGCCGATTACGCCAAGGCCTATTTCGACCGCGACCATGCCGAGATGCGCGAGGCGCTCGCGCCCGATCTGCTGAATGGCGATTACAGCACCGACTACATCGCCACGTTCTTTGAGCGATCGACGAGCGCCAGCGCCATCGACAAGACGCTGCAACTCGACCAGCAAATCATGATGGTCGATGACCCGGTGAAGCGCGTCGACAACATGACGATGGCTTGCGGGCTGGAGGCGCGGATACCCTTCCTGGACCACGACCTCGTCGAGCTGGCGGCCCGCATCCCGGCGGAGCTGAAGGTCCGCGACGGCGGCAAATACATCCTGAAGGAGGCCGCGCGCGCGGTGGTTCCGGCAGAGGTGATCGACCGCAAGAAGGGATATTTCCCGGTCCCCGCCCTGAAGCACATCCGAGGGCCGTTCCTCGACTATGTTCGCGCTATCCTCGACCGGCCCGAGGCGCGCGACCGCGGCATCTTCAACCGCGCCTATGTCGATCATCTGCTCGCCGACCCGGATGGTACGCTGACGCCCAAGGGCAACTCGAAGCTCTGGCAGGTGGCCCTTCTGGAGAGCTGGCTTCAGACGCACGGCGTCTGAAACCCGCTGCGGCACGGCTTTCGCGACCAATCGTGATCGACGCAGCCCTCAAGGTGCCGCGCTTTGTCCACGATCGTCCCGGATCAGCCGGTCGACACTCACCCGGAGAAGCCTGTCGATGTGCCGTTGGATCGCCTATGCGGGCCGCACCATCCCGCTGGAGCACTACGTCACCGAGCCGTCCCACAGCCTCGTCGCGCAGAGCATCCAGGCGCTCGAATCGACCGCGGCCACCAACGGCGACGGATTCGGCCTCGGCTGGTACGGCGATCACCCGGAGCCGGGTCGATACCGGGAGGTTCAGCCCGCGTGGTCGGACGACAACTTGCGCTACCTGTGCCGGCACCTGCACTCGCACCTGTTCTTCGCGCATGTGCGCGCCGCGACGGGCACATCGATCACACGTCCGAACTGCCATCCCTTCGCCTGCGGCCCGTGGCTCTTCATGCATAACGGCTATATCGGCGACTGGAGTCGCCTGCGGCGGCCGGTCGAGACCCTGATCCCCGACGAGCTTTACCCGTCGCGTGCCGGGACAACCGATTCGGAGGCGATCTTCTTGGGGCTGCTCGGCTGCGGGCTGATGGGTCCGGGCCCGCGACGCGACCCAGTCGATGCGACGGCGCGGGCGCTCGTGGCGCTCACGGATTTGGCCGGGACGCATCCGTTCCGCTTCACGGCGGCCCTCGCGAACGGCCGCGACCTCTACGCGTTTCGATACGCCGCCAACGACATGGCCAACTCGCTCTACTACCGCACCTCGGAGGGCGGCGTGGTCGTCGCCTCGGAGCCGCTCGACCGGGACCACGCAACCTGGACGCCCGTCGCCGAGAACAGCGTCGTCATCGCGCGGCGAGATGCGCCGGTCGAGGTCCTGTCCCTGGCGCAGTTCGGCCTGGGCGCCGTCCCGATCGACGAGCCAGTCCGCCGGCTGCGCGCCTGAGCGAGGGCGTTCAGGCGACGCGGGAGAGGCTACCGGCCTGCGATCCGTGCGTGCCACGCGCAGAATCGTAGGCGCGATTGCGCAGAGCGGTCTCGCTCGGGAGCTGATCGATGACGTTGCCGGACGCCGGATCGACCACCTGGAAGACGATCGAACTGGTGTCCGGATCCTGTATGTAGCGTGCCTTGCCGCCGTTCGTACCGATGTCGAGCTTCACCGCCGGTTCCAGCGGCGCGGTGCTCGTCTGGGGCTCGGGCGCCTCCTGCGTCACGGCGGCGGCGGCCGTGGCTCCCAGCGCATCGAGGCCCTGAGGCCCCGGCGTCGTGGCTGTCATCTGGCGGATCTCCATGGCCGGTCTCCTACGATCCTGTGATCGGAGGATTCAGCCGGTCATCTGCCTAATCATCGGTTAAGGGCTGCGCCTCGTCCACTGGATGCTGGCCGACGGTCGGAGATGCGATGAACATCCCGTTACCGCCGTGACACAAATCCGTGCTGCTTTCTCGGCGAGGGGCGAGTCGTCGCGCATCTGACCCGCCCACCCGGTGATGGTGCCGAGATCAAGCCCGCGCCGCACGGAGCTTCGCATGCGGAGGATCTATCTGGTGTTCGCCATGGCGACGTCGGCGCTCGCCGCGCAGGATCCCGGAGGTGATCCGGCCATGCGCGCGCTTTTCATCCGCGCGCACCTTTGCGAGCTCGCGGAGCGGATCGACACCATCCACCGGCGCGGGCCGGTCGGCGTATCACGCGACCGCTTCATCGTCGTCGGGTTGCGCGAGCAGCCGCAGCGCTACGTCCAGTGCATCTTCCAGGATCGCGATACCCGGATGCTCTGCGAGGCCGCGTCGGGCGCCTACGGGCCGCCGGATGGGAGCCGCCTGCGGCTGGATGCGTCTGCTCGGGACGCCTTGAAGGCACTCGGATTCGTTCAGGAGAGTCCGCGGGAGAACTTCGCCCGGATCGTGGAGCTTGGGAACCCGCCGGTGAGCGGCATCGCGGCGGACCTGATGCTCGCGACCTTGCACGACGCCTATGGCGCCCGCCCGGGCGCCGCTCTCGATATCGAGGCTCCGTACGGCGGATCCCCGGGGAGCGGGTGCGGCACGCCCGCATCCTGAACGGATCGGGCGTGCCGCCGTCTCACTCGGCGGCGTCCACGTAGAGCTTCCCGCCCTCGGCCAGGAATTCCTGCGACTTCGCCCGCATGCCGGCCTCGGCCTCGGCCTTGGACATCGCGGGCGACGCGCCCACGACCTCGCCGGCCTCCTCCATCGCCAGCACCTCGGCGCGGAGATCCTGCGTGATCTTCATCGAGCAGAATTTCGGACCGCACATCGAGCAGAAATGCGCGACCTTGTGGGCATCCTTCGGCAGCGTCTCGTCGTGGTAGCGGCGGGCCGTATCGGGATCGAGGCCGAGGTTGAACTGGTCCTCCCAGCGGAAGTCGAACCGGGCGCGGCTCAGTGCGTCGTCGCGCAGCTGCGCGGCGGGATGGCCCTTGGCGAGGTCGGCGGCGTGGGCGGCGATCTTGTAAGTGATCACGCCGGTCTTCACGTCGTCCCGGTCGGGCAGGCCGAGATGCTCCTTCGGGGTGACGTAGCAGAGCATCGCGGTGCCGAACCAGCCGATCATGGCGGCGCCGATGCCCGAGGTGATGTGGTCGTAGCCGGGGGCGATGTCGGTCGTCAGCGGGCCGAGGGTGTAGAACGGCGCCTCGCCGCACTCCTTCAGCTGCTTCTCCATGTTGACCTTGATCTTGTGCATCGGCACGTGGCCGGGGCCCTCGATCATCACCTGGCAACCCTTGTCCCAGGCGACCTTGGTCAGTTCGCCCAGCGTCTCCAGCTCGCCGAACTGCGCGGCGTCGTTGGCATCGGCGATCGAGCCCGGCCGCAGGCCGTCGCCCAGCGAGAACGACACGTCGTAGGCCCGCATGATGTCGCAGATCTCGTCGAACCGCTCGTAGAGGAACGATTCCCGGTGCCCGGCGAGGCACCAGCGCGCCATGATCGAGCCGCCGCGCGAGACGATGCCGGTGACGCGCCGGGCGGTCAGCGGCACGTGGGCCAGGCGCACGCCGGCATGGATGGTGAAGTAGTCGATGCCCTGCTCGGCCTGCTCGATCAGCGTGTCCTTGAAGACCTCCCAGTCGAGCTTGAGCGGGTCGCCGCCGACCTTCTCCAGCGCCTGGTAGATCGGCACCGTGCCGATCGGGACCGGGCTGTTGCGGATGATCCACGAGCGGATATTGTGGATGTTGCGGCCCGTGGACAGGTCCATGACCGTGTCGGCGCCCCAGCGGATCGACCAGACGAGCTTCTCGACCTCATCCGCAGCCGAGGACGTCACCGCCGAGTTGCCGATATTGGCGTTGATCTTGACCAGGAAGTTCCGGCCGATCGCCATGGGCTCCAGCTCGGTGTGGTTGATGTTGGCTGGGATGATCGCCCGGCCGCGGGCGATCTCGTCGCGCACGAATTCGGGGGTGATAAAGGGCGGGACCGAGGCGCCGAAGCTCTGGCCGTCGGCGAGCGCGGCCTCGGCGCCCGCGAGCATCGTCTCGCGGCAGACATTCTCGCGATGGGCGACGTAGATCATCTCCTCGGTGATGATCCCCGCGCGGGCGAACTCGTACTGGGTCACCCTCTGGCCCGGGGCCGCCTTGCGGATGGTCCGCTCGGCGGGGCAGGGGGCCACGAGCTTGTCGCCCGCGAAGCCGTTATCCTCCGGCTTCACCGCCCGCGGCGCAACGGCCGCGTAGCCGCGCGCGGCGATCCAGGGCTCGCGCACGCCGGGGAGGCCGGCATTGAGGTCGATGCGGGCCTCGGTCTCGGTATAGGGGCCCGACGGGTCGTAGACCCGCACCGGTTCCTCCTTCGGATCGGAGAGCACGATCTCGCGATAGGGGACGCGGATGTCCGGCCGGCCGGCCGGGCTCGCATAAGCCTTACGCGATCCGGTGACCGGACCCGTGGTCACGGTCTCGGGGCTGCCTTTCACGTCCTTGGGGAGAACGGGTGCGTTCATCGTGGGCCTCTCCTCGTGCTGGAGCGGTCCGGTCCACGCGATGGCCGAGATGAGATGAGGCCGCGCGAGAGGCGACCGCAGGTTCCCGTCCCTCCGCCGGTATGAGCCGGATCAGGTTCAAGGGTCAGGGCAGCGCGCCCAATCTCAGCCCCCTGCAGGGCCCCCCTCGGAACGGTTCCAGACTCGGGCCCGCGGACGGCTTTGTCAATGCTGACAGGCCGCCCTAGAAAACACTTCCCGAAAACCGTCCGTCCGAACGCATTCGTACGCCCGCATCCCATGCGTCTCCTCGCCGGCCTCCCGCTCGCCGCGTTCCTGCTCTGCGGGTTGGCCTGCGCCGCGCTCGTCCTCGGACAGCGCCGCTTCCTCTATCCCGGAGCCTTCGACCCACCGCCCCCAAGGCCGGTGCCGCCCGGGATTGCGACCATCACGGTCGCGACCCAGGATGGCGAGGCCCTTCACGGCCTCTGGCGCGCGCCGCGGCCGGCCTGCGGCGTCATCGTCAGCTTTCATGACAACGGATCACGCCCGGAACCGCACGCGGCGCGCTTCGCCGCGGAGCCGTGGCGGGCGCGCGGCTGGGGTCTGCTGACTTTGGCGTATCGCGGCTATCCCGGCTCGACCGGCAGCCCCAGTGAGGACGGGCTGATCCGCGACGGGCTCGCAGCCGTCGAGGCCGCGCGGGCGCGGGCGCCCGGCGCGCCGATCTTGCTCCACGGCCACTCGCTGGGCGCTGCCGTAGCGGTCGCTGTCGCCGAACGTGTGCCGGCGATCGGCCTCTACCTGGAGGCGCCTTTCGACTCGATGACCCACACCGTGCGGCTGCATGTCCCGCTAGCCCCGATCTGGCTCCTGCGCGACACGTACCGCTCGGATCTGCGCATCCGA
This sequence comes from Methylobacterium sp. P1-11, assembly GCF_008329595.1. Taxonomy (NCBI): domain Bacteria; kingdom Pseudomonadati; phylum Pseudomonadota; class Alphaproteobacteria; order Hyphomicrobiales; family Methylobacteriaceae; genus Methylobacterium; species Methylobacterium sp. P1-11. The sequence goes on along the minus strand of NZ_NPKS01000016.1, from coordinate 145,652 downwards.
GGCAGGATCGAACCGCTTCTGATCGTACAGGGCCGCGACGACACGGTGGTGCCGGTCAAGCTGGCGCGGAGCCTCGCCGAGGCGGCCGGGCCGCGGACGCGGATCGACGTGACTCCGGGCGATCACGTGTCCATCCTGGGGGCCCTGGACCGCGAGGCCGAGGCGCTGTTCGGCCAGCGGATCGGTCAGGCCTGCCCGCAGCCGGTCGATCAGCACGAGTAGGAGAGGAGGCTCGCGTGGTCGGACGGCGCTCGCAGCGCAGGAGCGCCGAGGATCAGGACGCGCCGGGCGTCCAGGGGCGCCCGGACCCGGTCTGCCCTCTCTGCGAGCGCCCGATCCCGCGCCGCGCCCGCTCCAGCCTCCATCACCTGACGCCGAAGCTGAAAGGCGGGACCCATCGCGGCACCGTCCGGCTGCACCAGATCTGCCACTCGGCGATCCACGCTCGCTACAGCGAGGCCGAGATCGCCAAGCGCCTCGCGGATGTCGAGGCCCTGCGCGCCGATCCGGAGATCGCCCGCTTCCTTCTCTGGGTCCGCGGCAAGCCCGACGATTTCCACGCCGCCACGCGCATGACACGCGCGCGGCAATCGGCGCGGCGCAAGATCTGACCGGCCGGCGTTTACCGCCCGTTCGTCACATCCGCAGGTGGCGGCCGCCGCGTTCCTTGCCGTCAACCCGAACCGGTCCAGGATCGCTCCGATCGCGAGGGTGGCACGATGGCCGGGGTCGGAAATAGGGAGGATCGGCTCGCCTGGGTCGATATCGCCAAGGGGATCTGCATCCTCCTGGTCGTCATGATGCATTCGGTCACCGGCACCGGTGAGGCCATGGGCGGCGAGGGTTTCCTCCACCCGGTCGTCGCCTTTGCGAAGCCTTTCCGGATCCCGGACTTCTTCCTGCTGTCAGGCCTGTTCATGGGGCGGGTGATCGGCCGCGACTGGCGCCTGTTCTCCGACCGCCGGGTCGTCCACTTCGCGTATTTCTACCTGCTCTGGCTGGTGATCCAGTCAGCCGCCAAATACGGCAGGATCGTCGGCGATGCTGGTCCCGCGGCTTTTGTGGAGCACCTCGCTTATGCCCTGGTCGAGCCCTATTCCAGCCTGTGGTTCATCTACCTGCTGGCGGTGTTCTCGGTCGTCACCAAGGTCCTGCACCGGCTGCCCGGCGGCGTGCTGCTCGCCGGTGCCGCCCTCCTGCAGATCGCCGACATCCGCAGCGACTCGACCCTGATCGAGGAGTTCTGCGCCCGTTACGTCTTCTTTCTCGCGGGTTACCTGTTCGCCGACCGCATCTTCGCGCTCGCCGACACGGCGCGCCGCCGCGTCCCTCTCGCCCTGTGCGGCCTTGCCGCCTGGGTGGGCCTGGAGGGCTGGCTCGCGCTGACCCCGTCAGGCTTGCCACATTACCCGACGCTCGCGAGCGTGCCGCTGGTGAGCCTCGCCCTCGGCGCCGCCGGTGCCCTCGCGATCGTGGTGGTGGCCACGCTGATCGGCCGCGCTGGCGGGCCCATCGCCGAGGCTGTCCGAACCTGCGGCCAGCGCTCGATCGTGATCTACCTCGCCTTTTCACTGCCCATGGCGGCGGCCCGGGAGATCGTGGTGCGCACCGGCACGATCCCCGATATCGGGCTCGCGAGCCTCACGGTCATGACGCTGGCGGTGCTGCTGCCTTTGGCGGTGGAGCGGCTGGTTCGCGGCACGGCACTCGATCTGCTGTTCGTGCGGCCCCGCCTGTTCCGGCTCGTGGCGTCGGGGCCGCGGACGCGCCCGTCCCTTCAGCCGACCTGAGGCGGTCGGCGTCAGCCCTCGAAGGCGATGCCGATCCGACGGCTGCGTCGCCACGCCACCGTGGCTCGGCGCGGTTCGGCGTCCGCGCTGACGCGCAGCGGAAACCGATCCGGCACGGCCTGATCGTCCTCGACCTCGATCTGCGCGCCGACCTCAGTCGCGTCCCAGACCAGGCAGCTGACTTCGCCGCCATCGAGCAACACCGCGCCGAAGGTGAAGGCGTTCTTCCGGAAAGCGCCGCGGCGATTCTCCGTCATCGACTCCTCCATCCGGTCACGCGACCCCGCAGAGACGGCCTCCGCGGCCCCGGACGATGCCGGATGGCGGTTAACAGGGCCAATACGATCCTGTGTCTGCCCTGGCTGGCCGAGATCAATAATCGTCCGGATCGCCCCGATAGCGGCGTGGGCCGGGCCCATAATCTTCGTCATACGGGCGGCGCGCGGGCGGGCGGTCGTAGTCGCGGCCATACCGGTCGGAGTCGCGCCCGCCGTCGTAACCGTCGTTCCGATAGCCGCTTCCGCTGCCATAACCGCCGCCGCCATAGCCGCCTACGCCGCCTGCGGTGACGCGGGGCGCGTACCAGCAACTCTTCGCCTGACCGGGGGCCGGATCGCCGAAGGTCTGGCTGTTGCAGGGCACGACGCCGCCCTGTGGGAACGGCCGGCCGTTGGTCCGGCCGGGTACGCCGTAATAGACGTTGGTCGGGTAAGGCATCCGGCAGACGCCGCCGTCCTGCGCGCAGCCGACGAGATTCACCGTGTCGAGTTGATAGGCCTGTGCCGGAGCAGGTGTCAGAGCCCCGCCGCCCAGCGCGATGGCCCCGAAGGCCAGAGCGATCCGAATCTGCACGTCCCCGATTCCCCCATGGTTTGCGGTCCGCGTGCCGAATAATCCGGTCGGCGGCTTCCGACCACCGGCCGCGCTCGCTATGGCGTCGCGGACGGATCCGCGCGGGCCGGTCCGCTGCCGACGCGATCATGAGCGGGCGGAATGACCCGCTCGCGGGGGGAAAATAGCGCCTCAGGAGGCCTTGATGAGGGATGCGTCCGCGCAGGAGCTTCTGCTGCTCAGCGCGCTGCAGGAGTGCCGGATTCAGCTCGACGCCGCGCGAAAGGACGAGGCGGACCGCGCCACCGTCCGGGCGGATCTGGAGGCCGCCCTCGGCCGCGAGGCGGCTCTGTCGGCGGCCCTCGTGGAGGAGCGCGAGCGGACGGAGGCGGTCCGCCTCGTACTTCAGGCGCTGGTGATGAGCATCGGCCGGTTCGGCCTGCGCCGGCGCCTGTTCCTGTCGCGCATCGCCCGGCTGGGGCGCGAGACGCCGGATTCCGGTCCGCAATCGGCCCGGCATCCCGTTCTGCTCGCGGAAGCCCGACGGGTGCTGGGCGCGGAGCCCACTACGCCGACGGCGGAGCGGTGAGGCACATTGGCGCCTGCGACCTGGAACGGGAGCCGAACGCTTCGATAACGGCCCCTTAAACCGCCGCATTTAGCGTGCGGAAACCGTCCTGCTGCGCGTCTGAGACGCGTGTCGCGGCGGAACATTTGAAGACGGGATGCATGGCCAAGGGGCGGGGCAGGATTGAGCCGAATTTCGACGTGCCCGAGGGGCGCGTCCGGGATCGCGGCGAACTCGATCTGCGCCTGTCCCGGGAGGACCGGCCCGGAGCAGGAGACGGCGTGGCGAAGCGATCAGGCGGAGCAGCGCGGCAGCCCGGCAAGGCGCCGGCCCGGACGACAGGACGGGCGAAAGCCACGGGCCGCGGTCGCCGCCGGCGCTCCTGGCTCGGTCGCATCGTCTACGGGACCGTGGTCCTCGGACTCTGGGGGGTCATCGGGCTTGCCGGGCTAATCGCCTACCATGCGTCGCAATTGCCGCCGATCGACCAGCTCGCGGTGCCGAAGCGGCCGCCCAACATCGCCATCCTGGCGAGTGACGGCTCGCTGCTCGCCAATCGCGGCGAGACGGGCGGCCGCGTCGTGTCGATCAAGGAACTGCCGCCCTACCTGCCGCGCGCCTTCGTGGCGATCGAGGATCGCCGCTTCTACCAGCATTTCGGCGTCGATCCGGTCGGCATCCTGAGGGCCATCGGCCAGAACCTGACGCGGCGCGGCGTTGCACAGGGCGGCTCGACCCTGACGCAGCAGCTCGCCAAGAACCTGTTCCTGACTCCGGAGCGCTCCGCCTCGCGCAAGATCCAGGAGGCGATCCTCGCGCTCTGGCTAGAGCACAAGTACACCAAGGACGAGATCCTCGAACTCTACCTGAACCGCGTCTATTTCGGCGCCGGCGCCTACGGGGTCGAGGCGGCCGCGCAGCGCTATTTCGGCAAGCCCGCCAAGGAGGTGAGCCTCGCCCAGGCCGCGATGCTCGGCGGCCTCGTGCAGGCGCCGTCGCGGCTCGCGCCGAACCGCAACCTCCCGGCCGCCCAGGCGCGCGCCGCCCAGGTGCTTGCCGCCATGCAGGAACTGGGCTTCGCTGCGCCGCAGGACGTCAAGGTGGCGCTCGCGCAGCCGGCAAAGCCGGCCAATGCCCGTGGCGGCGGCTCCGCCAACTATGTCGCCGACCTCGTGATGGACGTGCTCGACGATTACGTCGGCAAGTTCGAAACCGACATCACGGTCCAGACCACCGTCGACCCAAGCCTGCAGGCCGCCGCCGAGAAGGCGCTCACCGACGAACTCAACGCCAAGGGCGCGCGCTTCAATGTCAGCCAGGGCGCGCTGGTCTCGATGCGGCCCGACGGCGCGATCCGCGCGCTGATCGGCGGCCGCGACTACGCCCAGAGTCAGTTCAACCGCGCCACGACGGCGAAGCGCCAGCCCGGCTCCTCGTTCAAGCCCTTCGTCTACCTCGCCGCCGTGGAGCACGGCGCCACGCCCGACACGGTCCGGGAGGACGCACCGATCCGGATCGGCAACTGGGCGCCGGAGAACTACTCACACCGGTACGAGGGGGCCGTCACCCTGCGGACGGCGCTCGCCCAGTCGCTCAACACAGTCGCGGTGCGGCTCGGTCAGGAGGTCGGCCCGAAGACCGTGGTGCAGACCGCGCAGCGGCTCGGCATCACCTCGCCGCTGCAGGCCAACGGTTCCATCGCCCTCGGCACGTCCGAGGTCACGCTCCTGGAGATGGTCGGCGCCTACGGAGCCTTCGCCAATGGCGGCAACGGTGTGATCCCCTACGTGGTCACCGCCGTGAAGAATCAGGACGGAAAGGTTCTCTACAAGCGGTCCGACAACGGTCTCGGACGGGTCATCGACGCCAATGCCGACGGCATGATGAACGCGATGATGCATGAGACCTTCGTCAGCGGCACCGGCAAGAAGGCCGACATCCCGGGCTGGGACCTGGCCGGCAAGAGCGGCACCACCCAGGATTACCGCGACGCATGGTTCATGGGCTACTCGGGCAGCCTCGTGACCGGGGTCTGGCTCGGTAACGACGACGGCGAACTCACCAAGAAGGTCACCGGCGGCAATCTGCCTGCGGAGATCTGGAAGACCTACATGACCCAGGCGCTGAAGGGGCAGACCCCTGTTCCGCTTCCCGGCCTGAACCGCTGGCGTCGGCAGCCGGAGACGACAGCCTCCGTCGCGAGCGCCGCCCCGGCCGCCCCGGGCGGGCTGCTCGGGCAGATCCTGGGCGAACCGGACGCGCCCGCACCGCGTCAGGCCGCGCCCTCGCGGCGTGGCCAGAAGGACGATCGCAACTTCATCGAAAAGTTGTTTGGGATCGGCGACTGACGCTTCATGAGCGTCGGAGGTTGCGCGTCAGCACGTGTCCCGGGCCGGATGCCGGCCGCACCGCGCCGACGCGCGCCTGCTCGCCGTACCGCCGAGTTCGGACCGGGTCCGGCTTTTTCGGGTCGGCACTCACATTTGTCTTGCCTGTATTAGTATCGGCAGCAATTGTGTGTATCTTAGCGCTGCGAATAACGCCTTTTTCAATCTTCGCGGCCATAAAATCGGACTGACAGGAAGTCCGCCGGCCGCACTGGCGCGGCCGGTGGCGATCCGATCGAGCCCATGGTCCTGCGCGCGACTGCCACAGCGATCCGAGCCCACCTCGCCGATCGCGCTTCGCGCCTGATTGCGGCGGGCGGCACATGCCTGGTGCTCTGCCTGACTCTGCTCGGCGTCTATCTCTGTCTCGACCTGCGCGACGTGGCCTGGCACAACGCGCGCCGCAATGCCGCGAACCTGCTGGCGGTGATCGAGGAGGGCGTCGGCCACAGCCTGCGGGTCTACGACCTCTCCCTGCAGAGCTCCGCGCGCCTCGCGCGCCGTCCGGACATCGCCGCCCTCGATCCGGAACTCCGGCGCTTGGCCCTGTTCGACACCGCGGTCGCGGGCTCCGGTCTCGGCCCGATCGTCATCACGGATGCGGCCGGCGATGTCCGGATGACAAGCGATGCCGACGGGCGGAACCGGCTCAACATGAGCACGCTGCCGAATTTCCAGATCCACCGCGCCGACCCCGATGCCGGCCTGATCCTCTCCGGGCCGACCCGTTCCCGTCTGACCGGAGAGCCGATCATCCGCATGACCCGGCGGATCCAGACTCCCGACGGCACCTTCGCGGGGATCGTGTCCGGATCGATCATGCTCGAGCATTTCCAGGCGCTGTTCGACCGTCTGCACTTCGAAGACGGGATCGCTCTGAACGTCTTTCATCGGGACGGGACGCTGCTGATCCGCGCGCCGGCACGGCCGGACGCGCTCGGGCAGAGCATCGGCGCCAGCGCGGGCTACAAGACCTATCGGTCGCAAACCCGCGGCGAGTTCCAGGGGCGGTCGTTCCTGGATGGTGTGGAGCGGGTCTACAGCTTCGCCGATCTTGAGGATCTGCCGCTGATCGTAACCGTGGCCACGGACGTCGACAGCATCCGCGCCGTCTGGATCTACAAGGCGGCGATCGTCGGCGTCCTGATCCTGTTCCTGTGCATCCTCTCCCTGGGGCTGACGGTCCTGCTTCACCGGGAGGTCGGGCAACACATGGCCGCGGAGGCAACCACGCGCGAAGCGAACGCTGCGCTCGCGGTGCTGGCCCGGACCGACGGCCTGACCGGGTTGCCGAACCGGCGCAGCTACGATGAGCACTTCGCCGTGGAATGGGCGCGCGCCGCGCAGTTCCGGACCCCCCTGGCCCTGATGATCGTCGACGCCGACCACTTCAAGCAGTTCAACGACCGCTTCGGCCATCAGCGCGGCGACGAGGTGCTCAAGGCGGTGGCCGATTGCCTGCACCGGACGCTCGGTGTCGGCGGACTCAGTTTCCGGATCGGAGGTGAGGAGTTCGTTGCGCTGCTGCCGGGTCTCGACGTGACCGCAGCCAGCGTCGCGGCGGAGCGCATCCGCCGCGCGGTGGTGAACCTCCGGATCCCCCATGCCCCGGAGGTGGGAGGCACCGCCACGGTGACCATCGGCGTCGCCTGCGCCCATCCCGGCGGCGGCGATCCGCCCGAAGCGCTGTTCACCGCGGCGGACGCGGCGCTGTACGCGGCCAAGACGGCCGGACGCAATCGGGTACGGGCCGCCGCACCGCCCGATCCGGTCACCCTGGCGCTGCGGGCCTGAGCCGGCGCAGGTCTCACAGCATCGGCAGGATCCGAGGCCTCGGTCCCCGCGGGAAATGCGCATCGATCAGGGCGACCTCGGCCGCGCCGAGATGCAGGTCCGCCGCGCCTGCGTTCTCGATGGCCCGGCTCGGGCGGCCGGTCTTCGGGATCGTGAAGGTGCCGGGCAGTCGGGTCAGGAAGGCGAGGGCCACAGCGTAGGGCGTCGTCCCATGGTTGTGCGCGATGCCGGCCAGCACGCGGCCGCCGGCGCTGGCCGGGTCTGGGAAGTCGCCGCTGCCGAAGGGCGAGTAGCCGACCATCGCGACGGCGTGCTTCTCGCACCAGGGCAGCACGGCGTGTTCGATCGCCCGCTCGTTCAGGTGGTAGAGCACCTGATTGCAGGCGATCCGGTCGGGCCCGGCGATGGCGCGGGCCCGGTCGAGATCCTCGACGTCGAAATTGCTGACGCCCCAGGACAGGATCTTGCCCGCCCGGCGTAGGTCCTCGAAGCCCGCGATCGTCTCCTCGAGCGGATGCTGTCCCGGCCAGTGCAGCAGGTAGCTGTCCAGCCGGTCCGTCCGCAGCCGACGGAGCGAGGCCTCGCAGGCCCGCGCGACGCCGCGGCGTGTCGCGTTGGCCGGCACCACTTTCGAGACGAGGAACACCTCCTCGCGGCAATCCGCGATGGCGGCGGCCACGATCGCTTCCGCGTCGCCATACATTTCCGCGGTGTCGATATGGGTCATTCCGGCGTCGATCCCGGCCCGCAACGCACGGATCGCGTCCGACCGGTCCGAACTGTCGATGTGCCACGTGCCCTGGCCGATGACCGGCACCGAGACACGGGTCGCGCCGAAGCTCCTGGCGTACATGGCAGCGCTCCCTCTTCGCTGTCACAGGGGTTGCCGGCGGCGATCCGGTTGGGCTCCGGGCCGCAGGCATGTCACGGCTCTGCCGTTGAACAACCCGGCACGCCTTACTCGCGCCATCTTGGGGCGTTGAGCAATGGCTGGCAGCCTTCCGCGACGCTAAACTTTAGGCCTGAGCCCGAAGTCCGGCGGCGCGGGCCTGCCACGCCGGCGCCTCTCCGCAACAGCGCCGCCGCGCCCGGCCACGCGACACCCGGTCCGTCATGTGGCCATGCTGGAGATGCGTCGATGCTGCCGGCCCATCGGATATTCTGGGGTCTGATCCTGCTGGCGGCGGCCGGGGCGGGGCTGCTCTACAACATCATCTTTGCGGCCGGTGCCTCTCCCATCGCCGGCTTCACCTACGGCCTCTGCATGGGCGCCACGGTGCTGGCCTTCGACCGCGGCTTGATCCTGGCCGGGCTGCAGGCACGGATACGCCGGCTGCCGGCCTGGCTCTACGTCCTGGCCGCGGAACTCGCCTATGTGCTGATGATCATGGCGGGCAACGCCCTCGGCGGCCTCGTCGTGTGGACCTTCGCCCTGACACCGGACGACCTCACCTCGGCGACCCGCATGACCGCGCGGGTCCTGGCCTACGCCCTGGCCGTGTCGGGCCTCCTCGTCTTCGTGATCCGGATGCGCGACCTGATCGGCGGCGAGGTGTTCGTGAACTTCATGATCGGCCGCTACCACAAGCCGGTGGAGGAGGAACGGATCTTCCTGTTCCTCGACGTCGTCGGCTCCACCGCCTTCGCGGAGACCCACGGCGACCTGCGCGCGCAGGAATATCTCGGCGCCGTCTTCGCGACTCTGGCCGAACCGGTGCGGCGCAACGGCGGCTCCGTGGATGACTATGTTGGCGACCTCGCCATGGTGACGTGGCCAATGGCCCGCGGTCTCAAGGATGCGCGCTGCGTGACCTGCGTGTTCGAGGTGCTCGACCGGATCGACGCGGATGCCGCGGCCTGGACCACCCGGTTCGGGACGGTGCCGCGGCTGCGGGCGGCGCTGCACGGCGGTTCGGTGGTCACGGCCGAAGTCGGGGTCGACCGCCACAAGATCGCGTATTTCGGCGACGCCGTGAACGTGACGTCGCGGATCGAAGCCCTGTGCCGCCCGCTCGGCGTCGGCATCCTGATCTCGCAGGATCTCCTCGGTCGCTTGCCGCGCCTTCCCACCGGCATCCGGGCGCGATCCCTCGGTGCCCATGCCCTCCGCGGCCGCGGTGCGCCGCTTTCCGTGGCGACGCTGGAACGCGGGCCCGCCGAGAGCGCCGCCGTGGCGGATCTGGCGCCGCGCCGCGCTGCGCTGGCCCGTTGATGGCGCAGGTCAGCGCGGCCCGCGCAAACACCCTCATCGCCGTGAAGATGGCGCTCCGCTTCGGCCTGCCGCTGATCGGGGTCGCGGTTTTCGGCCGCGCCATCGTGCTGTCGGTGGGCGGCGACATCGAGCGCTGGCAGTTCGGCCTGGGCGTGCTCCTGATCCTGGCGGGCTTCACCTCGAAACTCGTTCCCCGCCCGTGAGCACCACCATGAGCGCCGCGCCTTCAGGGCCGCCGATCTATCTCGATGCCGATGCCTGCCCGGTCAAGGACGAGACTTATCGGGTGGCCGTTCGTTACGGCCTCACCGTTCACGTCGTCGCCAACAGCGTGCTGAACCTTCCGCGCGAGCCCTGGATCGAGCGCGTGGTGGTCGGATCGGAACTCGACGCCGCCGACGATTGGATCGCCGCGCGGGCCGGGCCGGGGACCATCGTGCTCACCGCCGACGTTCCGCTGGCGGCGCGGTGCGTCAAGGCCGGCGCCACGGTTCTGGCCTTCACCGGCAAGCCGTTCAGCGAATCCTCGATCGGCCTCGCGCTCGCCACGCGCGACTTGATGCAGTCACTGCGCGAAGCCGGGACCATCACGGGTGGGCCGAAGCCGTTCTCGCGCGCTGACCGGTCGGCCTTCCTGTCAGCCCTCGACCGGGCCGTGAACCGGATCCTGCGGGACCGGCCGAAGCCGGGTTGAGATCTGGCCGCTCTCCGGCTCGGCGGATGTCTCAGGCGTCGACCCCCGGAACGAGGCTCTTGAGGGCCTCGTTGATGCGGTCCTGCCAGCCCGGCCCATCCTTCTGGAAATAAGCGAGAACGGCGCTGTCGAGTCGCAGGCTCACCACTTCCCGAGAGCCGGGGATCGTCGTGGGCCGCGCGACCGGCTGCGGCGCCGGAGCGGCCGGCTTCGGTGACGTGGCGGCCCGGAAAGCCGCCTCGGCGGTCGCACGCGGGTCGGTGAAGCGGCGGCGGTTGCGGTCCTCGGCCATCGACACCTAATCCTTCGCGGTCGTCTTCTTGGGTGCGGCCTTCTTCACGGCCTTCTTCGCGGCGCCCTTGGCGGCAGCCTTGGCTTCCTTCTCGGCGGCCTTGGTTTGCGCGTCCGCGGCTTCCTTGGCGAGGCGCATCGAGCGCAACCGGACCGTCCGCTCGTCCACCGCCTTGATGGCCGCGTGATGTTCCGCCATCGCCTGGGCGCCCTCGCGCGCCATGCGTTCCGCCCGTTCGGCGCGCTCGGCGCGGTTGTCGGCGCGTGTCTTCGCTTCCGCTTCCGCGTCGCGGACGGAATTCACCTCGTCGAGGTCATACTCGGTATCGTCGCTCATCCTGTCCCTTTCACCCCGGCTCGACGGATCCAACCCTGCACATCCTGCGCGGGACGGAGTCTGAGCGGGTCCGGCCTGTTCGAGGGGCGGGGTGAGGCCGGATCGGTCGCCCTCCCGCATCGCCGTCAGGCGCACAAGGAGAGCAGGTTGACGAAGGCTTTAGCATGCCCGCGGCGCGAATGGCGAATCCGGATCGCGCGATGAGACTGACGACGCACATCATTCGTCTCAGAGCCGCCGATAAAGTCGATCGGGTCCCAGGTCTGCTGAAACCGGTGGAACCCGATCGATGTCGGTTCAGCGCACGCGGAAGTTGAGCGGAATAGAGACGGACAAGCTCGACTGCGTAACACCTGGGGGCGCCGCCGGCATGCTGCCGCGCACCGCCGCCAGGGCGGCGCTGTCGATCTGGCCGACTCCGCTCGAGCGGGCGACGCCCGCGCCCGTGACCTGTCCCGAGCGCATCACGGTGAAGCGCACCACCGCGGTCCCGCCACCGGTCCCAATGGCCGCGTTCACGTTCATCCGGCTGTGGATCGCCGCGCTGATCGCGCCCTGCCACTGGCGCATGGCGCTCGGATCATTGCCCGCAGCGGCACGGCCGGGAGCATTCTCGCGCGAGGACGACGCCGAACTCCGCTCGGCGCCCGCCCGTGCCTTGGCTTCCCGCGCCTTAGCCTCGCGAGCCGCCTTGGCCTTCGCCTCGCGGATCTCCTCCAGTCGCTCCTGCCGCGCTTCCTCCCGCTTCTGCTCGCGGAGCTTCTCCTCGCGGATCTTCCGCAGCTTGGCCTCCCGCTCCGCCTTGAGCTTGGCGGGATCGGGCGTCGGCTTCGGCGGCGGCTCGGTCTTGGCGACCTCGGCGGGCGGCGGCGTCTGCGGCTCGGCGGCCTCGGACGTCGAGGTGATCACCTGATTCTGCGCCTCGACCGGCTGCGCCTCCGGGGGCACCTCGACCGCCTGGGTATCTTCGGGCTTGACCTCAGTCATCTCGGTCGGCGGCGGGGGCTGCACCGCCTCATCGGGCGGCGTGTCCACCGGCCTGGTCTCCGGCGGGGCCTCCTGGCTCATCTGCTGCTCCGCCGGAGCCTCGGTCGCCGCATCGGTCATGAGCGGCGCCAGGTCGACGGTGATCTGCTGCTCGCCGGGCGGCGCGGGCGGGGCGAGCCGCAGGAACATCATCGCAGCCAGCGCGAGCGCATGCAGGCCCAGGGCGATCAGGAAGGCGGCGGCCAGCCCGGACGGGCGGCGCTCGCCGAGGCCGGCCGGCAGATCCGTCGACGTGTAGGTGCTCATCGGCTCAGCGCGCGGTCCCTGCGGGAGCGGCGGATGCGGCAGGCGACGCCGGTGCGGCACCGCCGGGCGACTGCGCGATCAGCGAGACCTTGGTGAAGCCAGCCTGGCCGACGAGGCCCATCACCTCCATCACCTTGCCGTAGGGGACGTCGCGGTCGCCGCGCACCAGGATGACCTGATCCTTTTCGGCGGCCGCCATCTCGCGCAGGCGCGGCACGATGCTCTCCATCGTGAACACCTCTTTGGCGATGGACGGGTTGCCGTCCTTGTCGACCGTCACCTCGGCGGGCTTCTTCGATTGCGCCACCTTCGGGGCTGCGGTCTTCGGAAGCTGAACGGGCACGCCGGTCGTCATCAGCGGTGCGGCGACCATGAAGATGATCAGCAGCACGAGCATCACGTCGACCATCGGCGTGACGTTGATGTCGGACATCGGCACGTCGTCGAGATCGTCGTCGTCGTTCGCGCGAAGGGATCCCATCGCCATGGGGCGTCTCCGGTACCGTTACGTTCGGTTCGATGCGGGCGGTCGCGGCGGCTCTACTCGGCGGCCGCGCGATGGGCGCCGGCGCGGTCGCGTGCCAGGCGGTTGCCCAGAACCGAGATGTAGGATGTGAAGGTGCTCTGGATGCCGCTCACGTCGCTCGACAGCTTGTTGAAGGCCATCACCGCCGGGATCGCGACGACGAGGCCGATCGCGGTCGCGAACAGCGCTTCCGCGATGCCCGGCGCCACCACGGCGAGCGAGGTGTCCTGGCTCCGGGCGATGGACGAGAACGAGTTCATGATGCCCCAGACCGTGCCGAACAGGCCCACGAACGGGGCCGTGGAGCCTGAGGTCGCCAGCAGCGAAAGGCCGGTGCGCAGGCGCTTCACCTCGAGGGCGAGGGCGCCCTTCATCGCCCGTTCGATCCGTTCACGGCGCTCGGCCCGGGTCTCCGAGGAATCCTGGTCGCGCCACGCGTCGATGGCCGCCTTCACCACGTGGCCGGCGATGCCGCGATGCTCGCCGTCGAGGCTTCCGCCGGAGCGGACCAGGGTGGCGAAGGCCTTGGCTTGGCGCCGCGCGGCGGCCAGCCGGATGATCTTCTCGAACACCACCGTCCAGCAGGCGATCGAGGCGATCACCAGCAGGATCATCACGCCCTTCACGATGGGGTCAGCCTGCAGGAACAGGCCGAGGAACGAGAAATCGTGGGCCGCCTCGATCGGCGCTTGTGTCGGGTCCATCGCGGGCTCCTGGCGTCCTGGTCTCACGCGGCCTTGCGCCGCCATCGTCTCGGGGTGCGGCGAAAGCCGCAGGCCGCCCGGCGGCCCTCGCCGCCGGGCGGTTTGGTCTCGTCGACCGTCAAACCACCCCGCCTCAGCGGTCGAACGGCAGGCCGGCCTTGGTGTCGGTCTCGGTCCGTTCGAGGCAGGCCTCGCGGGCGGCGTCGCCGCCGTCGCAGGCGAGAACGTCGTTCAGAAGGACGCGTCCGACCTTATTGCAGGCGATGCCGGGAAAATCGAAGATCTTCACGGTGGTCTTCTTCGGCGGCAGCGGACCGAGTTCGACGGCCACGCGCTTCTGCGCGACGCCCTCGGGGTCGAAGGCGAAGAGATCCACCTTGTAGGTCTTGAGGCCTGTGCCCTTGTTGTCGATCACCATGGTGATCCGGCAGGCCTCGCCCGCGGTCTCGACCTTGTTGAGCTGCAGCTTGATCGTGGCGGCCTTCTCGGACGCATCCTGCGCCAGGGCCGACACCACCAGGAGCGCCGAGAGCGCGAAGCAGGCCGCCGTGTCGAGGGCGATACGCCCGATCCGCCGACGGTACAGGGGAGCGCGCAGGGCAAGCACCGTGACCAGGTCCTCTTCAAGTTCATGCCGACCGGCGGGTCTCGCCCCGCGGGCCGGTGTGGTGGGTGGCAGTCGCCGGATCAGTGAAGCACCACGCCGGACGGGCAGGAAGCTGGGGCGAGCCGCTGGGCCGCCGCATCCAGCGGGCCGACCGCCGCACGGACCGCCGCCACGAGGCGCGGCGCCGCCTCCTGTCCGGTGATCTCGGCGGCGGCCGCCTCGAGATCCGTCCAGAGGCGCTGCCGCCCCCGGTTGATCAGGTTCACCAGCGCGCATTCGTGGCCGGTCACGCGGCAGCAGCTCGCCGGCATGAACGACCAGTCGCCGTCGCGCTCCGCCCGCAGGGCCCGGATGATCGCGACCACGCAGGCGACGAACCGGCAGCCTTCCGCCGGTCCGAGCAATTGCTCGGCGCCGTCGAAGGCTGCGTTCCAGCAGGCGACGTCGCTGGTCATGTAGCCGGCCGCCACGAAACGGGCCACCGACAAGGCCAGGACATCGGCCTGATCGCCGCACACATCGGCGACGCGCCGCATCGCCGCATGGTCAGACCGGGTCAAGGGCGCGCTCATGGGCTGTGGTGCCTCGCGTCGCGGGAAAGATCACGCCGACCAACCGTCGCGGCCGGATCGTCTGCCGCGGCAGTATCCAGGCCGGCCGTCCGGATCAATACCCAGCGAGAAAATCAGAGCAGTTCCAAACTGTTAGAGGAAAGCGTGGCGGTTCGGGGGTTTGCCTATGAATCCCGGGCGTTTTTGCCAAATTATCCTGGATCTTGTTAGTCCGGGATCGTGGCAGGAAACCGGGGCCCGCTCTTGATGGCGTGCGAGGCCTTGGCCATATCTGGTCGTTGCCGGCGGTGTCCCGCCCGGCGGAGCGCTGCCCCCCGCGGGCTCCCTACCGACGGGGTGCTCAGGCATCCCGGGATTGCGGCAGATCCCGGGGTCGGAGGCCTCGCCTTCTGGATGATGGCCGCGATGACTCGATCCTCGCCCTTCGGGCACCCGTTCCTGCTCGGCTTCGACGAGATCGAGCAGGCCCTCGACCGGGTTTCCAAGGCCGCCAACGATGGCTATCCGCCCTACAATATCGAGCGGCTGCCCCGCACCGAGAGCGAGCCTGAGCGCCTGCGCATCACTTTGGCTGTGGCCGGCTTCACCCGCGATCAGCTGGACGTGATGCTCGAGGAAAGCCAGCTCATCGTGCGCGGCCGGCAGGTTGACGAGCGCGAGCGGCACTTCCTCCACCGCGGCATTGCCGCGCGCCAGTTCCAGCGGGCTTTCCTGCTCGCCGACGGCATGGAGGTCCTCGGCGCCGACCTCGCCAACGGCCTGCTGTCGATCGATCTCGTCCGGCCGGAGCCGGACCGCATCGTGCGCAAGATCGATATCGGCGCCCGCGGCTGAGACCGATTGATTGGGCGGCGCGGATCCCCACATCAGGGTGGAGCCGCCGATGCCGTCAGGATCGGCGGTGGACGCTCTGCCACCCCAGGAGGGCTTTATGACCAGTCTGAACCCGTCTCCCCTGACCCCGGCCGATCTCGATCCGGCCGATTTCCAGCCCGCCGATCTCGCCGCGCTCGGTGAGGGCCATATCGCCTACGTCCGGCCGATCCGGTCCGACGAGGTCCGCCGTTTCTTCCCGCAGGCTCCCGACCTGCTCCCCGGCCTCGATCTGTTCGCCCTTCTGTCCGCGAGTGGCGCCCCGATCATGCTCGCCGATTCGCGGGACGTCGTCCTGGCGAACGCGGTCGCGCAGGACCTGCAGCCGGTCAGCCTGCACTGACCGGGCTGGCCGGGTGACCGGTCAGGCAATCTCGGCCACCGCCGCCACCAGCCGCGCGATATCCTGCGGCCGCGACAGGCGGTGGTCGCCGTCCGCGATGAGCGTCAGCACGGTCTCCTCAGCGGGCAGCCGGTCGAGGATCTTCAAGGCGTGCGTGTAGGGGACATCGGTGTCCCTCATGCCCTGGAGGATATGGACCGGGCAGGCCGGATCCACCGTCCCGGCGAGCATGCAGTGGCGACGCCCGTCCTCGATCAGGGTCCGGGTGATGGGGTCTGGCTCCGGCGCATACTCGCTGGGCTTTCGCAGGACACCGTCGCGGATCAGCATGGCGCGGGCGGCCTCGCTGAGTCGGTTCCAGATCAGCTCTTCCGTGAAGTCCAGGGCCGGGGCGATCAGCACGAGCCCGGCGGTTGCCTGACCGGTGGCCGCCCGGTTGCGGGCGGCCAGACAGGCGATCCAGCCCCCCATCGATGAGCCGACCAGGATCGGCACCTCACTGGCATAGGCGGCCAGGACGGCCTCTGCATCCTCGAGCCACGAGGAAATCGTGCATTCCGTGAAGGTGCCGCCCGAGGCGCCATGTGCGGCGTAATCGAACCGGATGAGCCTGCGGCCCGTCTGGGCGGCCCAGGCATCCAGCGCCGACGCCTTCGTGGCCGTCATGTCGGAGCGGAATCCGCCGAGCCAGACGACCGGCGGACCGCCGCCCTCGCGCACCCGCACGGCAATGCGCCGGGCCGCCTCGCCCGTTCCGACGGTGAGGAACTCGAGGGCCGCATCCGTCATCGTTCTCTCCGATATCCCTGTCTCGCCGCAGGAGAAGTCCGAACCTGAACGGTTCGGCTTCAACTCTCGTTTACCGGACCGTAAAGCCCGACGGCGATGCTGGATCAATGGCAGCGAGCATTTGGCAGATACCGACCGGGGGCCTGCGCGTCCTCGCCGAGGGCCCGCGGACGGGCGAAGGCACCCATGCCCTGTCGGGCTTTCCCGCGGAGGTCGGGGCGCTGGCGGGCGCCCGCATCCTGCAGATCATCCCCGAACTCGATGCCGGCGGCGCCGAGCGCACCACGGTCGATGTTGCGGGCGGCCTTGCGGCCGTGGGTGCACGCGCGCTGGTTGCGACGGAAGGCGGACGGCTTGTCGGGGAATTGCAGGCCAAGGGCGGACACTGGCTCCGCTTCCCGGCCGCGGCGAAGAATCCCGCGCTGATGGCTGTGAATGTCCTCCGGCTGATGGCCCTCTGCCGTCGCGAGAAGGTGCAGATCATCCATGCCCGATCCCGCGCGCCCGCATGGGTCGCCCTCGGGGCGGCGCGCCGGCTCGGCTTGCCGTTCGTCACCACCTATCACGGCAGCTATTCCGGCCGCACCAACGTGAAGGTGCTGTACAATTCGGTGATGGCCCGCGGCGACGTGGTCATCGCCAACTCACACTACACCGCGGAGCTGATCCATCGGCTGCATGCCGAGCAGGCCGGCGACCGCGTGCGGGTCATCCACCGCGGCACGGATCTCGGCGTATTCAATCCTGTCGCCGTCGGGGCCTCCCGGGTCGAGGCCCTGCGTCGGAGCTGGAACGTCGCGCCGCACGAGCGCGTGATCCTGCTGGCCGCCCGCCTCACCGCCTGGAAGGGCCATCGCGTGCTGATCGAGGCGGCCGCGCAGATGCGCCACCGCGGCGTGCCCGATCTGGCCGTGGTCCTGGCAGGGGACCCGCAGGGCCGCGCCTCCTACGAGCGCGAACTCGACGCGCTGATCGCCGCGCGCGGGCTCCAGGGCATCGTCCGGCGGGTCGGGCACTGCACCGACATGCCGGCCGCCTTCCGGGCCGCCTCGGTCGTGGCCGTGCCGTCCGTGGAACCGGAGGCCTTCGGGCGCTCGGCCGTGGAGGCGCAGGCGCTCGGCACGCCGGTGGTGGTCTCCGATCTCGGGGCCGTGCCGGAAACGGTTCTGGCGCCGCCGGAGACGCAAGCGGGCCAGCGCACCGGATGGCGCGTGCCGGCTGGCGACGCGGGCGCGCTCGCCGCATCCCTCACGGAGGCCCTCTCCCTCGGCGCCAGCGCGCGCGACGCCCTCGGGCGGCGGAGCCGCGCACATGTCGAGGCGCATTTCTCCCTCGAGCGGATGGTCGGCGACACGCTGGCCGTCTATGCCGGATTGCTCGGCGGTTGCCCCTGAGCGGCCGGCTGGCCGCAGGATCGAACCGAGACGCGGCAGCCGTTTATTTTCGGCACCGCGACCGCAGCCGGTTGACTCTGGCCGCGGTTCCACCAACGTTGTATGCCCGGAAGAGACCGGGACGGCAGGCGGTCAGGAGATCCTCCTGGAAACCGCCGTTTCGCCGTTGCAGCAGGAGACTGAAGCCATTCGTAGACCGATGAGAGCCATGCCGGCCCCGCAGAAGGACGGGCCGCGCGCGAACCGCGACATTCGCGGTGTGCGGGAAGTGCAGCTGATCGACGATACCGGGCAGAACCGCGGCGTCGTCCCCTTCTTCGACGCCTTGAACATGGCCGAGGAAGTCGGTCTCGATCTCGTGGAGATCGCGCCGAATTCCGTGCCGCCCGTCTGCAAGCTGCTCGATTACGGGCGCTTCCGCTTCAACGAGCAGAAGAAGCAGAACGAGGCTCGCAAGCGCCAGAAGACGGTCGAAGTGAAGGAGATCAAGCTCCGGCCTGGCATCGACAAGCACGATTACGACACCAAGATGAAGTCGGTGCACCGCTTCTTCGAGGAGGGCGACAAGGTCAAGGTGACCCTGCGCTTCCGTGGTCGTGAGATGGCTCACCAGGATATCGGTCTGCGCCTCCTGGAGCGCGTGAAGCACGAGACGGCGGAGATCGCCAAGGTCGAGAGCGAGCCGATGCTCGAAGGCCGGCAGATGATCATGATCCTCGCGCCGCGCTGAGCGGCACGGATCAGGGATGCGAGACCCGCGCCGCCTCCTCACCGGGGCGGCGTTGTCGTTTCTGCGCTTCCGATCGGCGCTGCGGCGGATTATGGGCAGCCCATGGCCCTCGCTTCCGATGAGATCGAACGCTACGCCCGCCACTTGGTCCTCGCCGAGGTCGGCGGTCCCGGTCAGGCGCGGATCAAGGCCGCCCGGATCCTGGTCGTGGGAGCCGGGGGGCTCGGCGCGCCGCTGATCCAGTACCTCGCCGCTGCCGGAATCGGGACGATCGGCATCGTCGACGACGATGCCGTCTCACTCTCCAATCTTCAGCGGCAGGTGATCCACGGGACCCCGGATCTCGGCCGGCCGAAGGTGGACAGCGCCGCCGACGCGGTGGCACGGCTCAATCCACACGTGAGCGTGGTCCCGCATCCGTTCCGGATCGATCCGGACAACGCCGTCGAGTTGATCGGCGGCTACGACCTCGTGGCCGACGGATCCGACAATTTCGCCACGCGCTACGCCGTGTCCGATGCCTGTTTCCACGCGCGACGCCCGCTGGTGACGGCAGCGCTCGGCCGCTTCGACGGCACGCTGACCACGATCCGGGCGCATGAGACCGGACCCGGCGGGACGCCGAACCCGACCTATCGGTGCCTCTTCCCGAACCCGCCGCCGCCCGGCAGCGTGCCCGCCTGCGCGGAAGCCGGCGTGCTGGGGGCCCTGGCCGGCGTGATGGGCTCGCTGATGGCCATGGAGGTGCTTCGCGCCGTGGCGGGCTTCGGTGAGCCGCTCGTCGGGCGACTGCTGATGGTCGATGCCCGCGCCATGCGGTTCGAGACGCTGAACTACGGCTGGGATCCCGAGAACCCGCTCAGCGGCAGCGGCGCTTCAGCCGCCTAGGGGTTGAGGCGGCATCCACGGTCCCTCGACCGCTTCCGCGTTGAGGCAGCATTTCTTGAACTTCTTGCCCGAACCGCAGGGGCAAGGATCGTTGCGGCCGACATCCTTGAACGGGTTGCGCTGCGGCTCGCCCGCGCCTTCCTCGGCCCAGTCGAGCGCTTCCACCGGATCGTCGAGATAGCCGTATTGGTATGGGCCGAGCCGGTCGCGGTCGTCCGGCTTGGTCTCGGCCTTCCGCAACGCCTCCTTGAACCATTCGGCGTCGCTGACTTCGTCGGTGAGGCGTCCGTCGGCGCGGGCCGCGGCCGCCCTGGGTGCGAGGTCCCGGAAGCCGAGATGCGCGATCGTCTCCTCCCAACCGACCCAGGCCGGTGCCTCTTCCACGGCGGCCTGGGCATCGTCGAACCGGACAAGCAGGTCGTGCATCGCCGCCCGGTCGATCCGGCCTTCCAGGGTCAGGAAGGTGCAGGCGCTGAGCAGCGCCATGCGCACGTAATCGTCGGCCGTGCTGTCCAGGATCAGCCGGAACAGCGGCTGCGGATCGCCGTCGAACAGGCTCGCCACGACCCTGGCGAGGGTCGCCGTGACCGCGTCGCCGAGGATCGCGTCGAGGGTCTCCTCGTCGTGCCGGAGCAGCCTGAGGAGCGGCGCCAGGGCGCGCGTGTCCCGCGCATGGGCCAGCACGTGCAGGCCCCAGAACAGGAGGTTCGTCTCCTCCGGCGCCAGCTCACGCCCGTCGGCGGCCGCCTCCAGCAGCGGCAGCGTCGCCTCCGCCACGGCGGCCGGATGTTTGAGCGCCTCCCGCAACGCCGCTTTCGGCCGGTACTCGGCCGCCGCGAGATCGTCGATGAGCAGGGCGATCCGGTCCATGGCGTTTCTCAGGTCCGAAGGGTCGCGCCCGTCCGGCGGGAGACCTCGGCGACGATCTTGGCGCTCACCGCCTCGATCTCCGCGTCGGTCAGGGTCCGCTCGACGGGCTGGAGGCGCACCGCGATCGCAACCGACTTGGCGCCGTCCGGCACGCCCGGTCCCTCGTACAGATCGAACACGTCGACGCCGGTCACGAGCTTGCGCTCGGCATTCTGGGCGGCCTTCACGATGTCGCCGGCCGGCACGTCGCGGCCGACTACGAAGGCGAAGTCCCGCGACAGCGGCTGGAATTCCGACAGCGACAGGGTGGCCTTGGCCTTGGTGGGCTTGAGCTTGGGCAGGGGAAGGGCGTCGAGGACGATCTCGAAGGCCACGAGGGTCCCCTTCAGGTCGAGGGCCTGCAACGTCCGGGGATGCACCTCGCCGAACCAGCCGATCTCGGTCTTCGGGCCGAAGCGCAGCGTGCCCGAGCGGCCGGGATGCAGCCAGGACGGGCCGCCTGCCGAGATCTGGAGGCCGCCCGTCGGCACGCCGAGGCTGCCGAGCAGGGCGAGGGCATCCGCCTTCGCGTCGAAGGCGTCGACGGTCGTGGCTGTGCCGTCCCAGTGGCGCCCGGCGCCGGCCAGGGTCGCGCCGCCGCGGCGGACCGCCGCCGCGCGGATGGTCTGGCCCTCCGGCTCGTCCGTGGCGAAGCACTGGCCGACCTCGAACAGGGCGGCGTCCGGGTAGCCGCGGTCGGCGTTGCGCTGCGCCGCGCGCAGGAGGCCCGGCAGCAGGCTCGGCCGCATGTCGGACAGCTCCGAGGCGATCGGGTTGGCCAGCACGAGGTCGGCCCCGCCGCCGCCGAACAGGATCGCATCGTCGTGCGGCACGAACGACCACGTGACCGCCTCCATGAGGCCGCGGCTCGCCAGGGCGCGCTTGGCCAGACGGGTCCGCTTCTGCATCACGGTGAGCAACGGGCGGCCAATCCCGGCGAGCGGCGGCAGGGGCTTAGCCTCGATACGGTCGAGCCCGGCGATGCGGACGACTTCCTCGACGAGGTCAGCCTTGCCCTCGACATCGGGCCGCCAGGACGGCGTCAGCACCTTCACCCGGTCTCCGGTGCCGGAGATGTGGAAGCCCAAGGTCTCCAGGATGAGCTTCATCTCGATGCGCGGGACTTCGAGGCCGGCGAGGCGGCGAACCTCGGTCCAGGGGAAGTCGATGATGTGCTCGGCTTCCGGCGGCTCGCCGGCGATCCGCGCCTCCGTCGGCGTGCCGCCGCAGAGATCGACAACGAGCCGCGTCGCGAGGTCGAGGCCGGGGAGCGTGAAGGCCGGGTCGACGCCCCGCTCGAAGCGGTAGCGCGCGTCGGTGATGATGCCGAGGCGGCGGCCCGACTGGGCGATGTTGGTCGGGTCCCACAGGGCAGACTCGATCAGCACGTCCGTGGTGCCGGCGTCGCAGCCGGACGCCTCGCCGCCCATGATGCCGGCGATGGATTCGACACCGTTCTCGTCGGCGATCACCACCGTGTCTTCGGTGAGGGCGTGGGTCCGGCCGTCGAGGGCGAGCAGGCTCTCGCCCTCCCGCGCCCGCCGCACGGTCAGCTTGCCGGCCACCTTGGCGGCGTCGAAGACATGCAGCGGCCGGCCGCGGTCGAACGTGACGTAGTTGGTGATGTCCACGAGGCTGTTGATCGGGCGCAGGCCGATGGCGCGCAGCCGCGCCTGCATCCAGGCCGGCGACGGGCCGTTCCGGACGCCGCGCACCAGACGCAGGGCGAACATCGGCGCAAGGTGTCGGTCGGCTGGATCGAAGGCCAGCTCGACCCCGACAGGGCAGGGGCCTTCGCCGCGCACGCCCGGCAGGGTCTCACGCTTGAGCGTGCCGATGCCGGCGGCCGCGAGGTCGCGGGCGATGCCGTGGACCGAGGTGCAGTCCGGCCGGTTCGGCGTCAGGTTGATCTCGATGACCGGATCGTCGAGCCCGGCATAGAGCGCGTAGGCCTGGCCGACCGGCGCGTCGGTCGGGAGTTCCAGGATGCCGTCATGGTCGTCGCCGAGTCCGAGCTCGGCGCCCGAGCACAGCATGCCGCGGCTCTCGACACCGCGGATCGTGCCCACCGACAGGGTGATGTTCTTGCCCGGGACGTAGGTGCCGGGCGGCGCGAAGACCGAGACCAGGTCGGCCCGGGCGTTCGGGGCGCCGCAGACCACCTGCACGGGCGCGCCCGCGCCGGTGTCGACGGTGCAGACCCGGAGCCGGTCGGCATTCGGATGCTGCTCGGCCGTCAGGATCTTCGCGATCACGTAGGGCTTGAGCGCGGCGGCCTTGTCCTCGACGCCTTCCACCTCCAGGCCGATCCGCGTCAGCGTCTCGGCGACGGTGTCGAGGGTGGCCTCGGTGTCGAGGTGGTCCTTGAGCCAGGAGAGGGTGAATTTCATGATGGACCTTCGAGAGCCTGACGTCGGCTCGACCGTCGGAGGAACAGGATCGCGGAGCCTTCACCGGGGCCGGACGGCCGCGGTGAGGGCGCAGGCGGCTCAGCCGGTGAGGCCGCCCACGAGGCTCGGTATGTCGAGCGGGCGGAAGCCGTAATGGTCGAGCCAGCGGACGTCGGCCTCGAAGAACGGGCGCAGGTCCGGCATGCCGTATTTCAGCATGGCGATGCGGTCGATGCCGACGCCGAAGGCGAAGCCCTGCACGGCGTCCGGGTCGAGCCCGCAATTGCGCAGCACGTTCGGGTGCACCATCCCGCAGCCGAGGATCTCCAGCCAGTCGTCACCCTCGCCGAAGCGGATCTCACCGCCCTTGCGCGAGCACTGGATGTCGACCTCCGCGGAGGGCTCGGTGAAGGGGAAGAAGGACGGTCGAAAGCGCATCTTCACGCCCTCCACCTCGAAGAACGCCTTGCAGAACTCCTCCAGCACCCATTTCAGGTTGGCGATGTTGGCGCTCGTGTCGATCACCAGCCCCTCGACCTGGTGGAACATCGGCGTGTGGGTCTGGTCGGAATCGTGCCGGTAGGTCCGCCCCGGGATGATCACGCGGATCGGCGGCGTCTGCGCCCGCATGGTGCGGATCTGAACCGGCGAGGTGTGGGTACGCAGCACCTTGCGCTTCCCGTCGCG
Organism: Methylobacterium sp. P1-11; assembly: GCF_008329595.1. Taxonomy (NCBI): domain Bacteria; kingdom Pseudomonadati; phylum Pseudomonadota; class Alphaproteobacteria; order Hyphomicrobiales; family Methylobacteriaceae; genus Methylobacterium; species Methylobacterium sp. P1-11. The sequence continues at coordinate 122,043 of NZ_NPKS01000016.1, read as the reverse complement.
GTCCGGCGCCAGGAAGAAGGTGTCGTGCATCTCGCGGGCCGGGTGGCCGGGCGGGAAGTTGAGCGCCGTAAAGTTCAGCTCGTCCGTCTCGATGTCCGGGCCCTCGGCGACCGCGAAGCCCATATCGGCGAAGATCGCGGTGATCTCGTCGATGACCTGGGAGATCGGGTGGATCCGGCCGCGCACCTCCGGCGCCTCGCGGACCGGCAGGGTCACGTCGACCCGCTCGGAGGCGAGGCGGGCCTCCAGGGCGGCCTCGGCGAGTTCGGTCTTGCGCGCGGTGACGGCGCCCTGGACCCGATCGCGCAGGCCGTTGATCAGCGGGCCGCGCTCCTTGCGCTCGTCCGGCGTCATCGAGCCGAGGGTCTTCAGGAGATCCGAGACGCTGCCCTTCTTGCCGAGCGCGGCGACGCGGACCGCGTCGAGGGCCGCCTCGTCGGACGCCGCGCCCACCTGGGCCAGGAGATCGCGTTCGAGGGTGTCGAGATCGGTCATCGCTGTCTTCGAGCAGGGTTGGCGGAGTCGGCCGTCGGGCCGTGCTCTCGCGCGTTGCGCGCCCGGGCGCAAGCGCGGGGCGCGGGGACTCGTAAACGACGAAGGCGCGGCTCCCCGGGGAACCGCGCCTTCCGTCCGTCTCGCCTCAGGCCTGGATCAGGCCGCCTTGGCGGTGTTCTCCGGCAGCGCGGCCTTCGCCTTCTCGACGACGGCGGCAAAGCTCGCCGGTTCGTGGATCGCCAGATCAGAGAGGGCCTTGCGGTCGACGATGATGCCCGACTTGGCCAGACCGTTGATGAAGCGCGAATAGGTCAGGCCGTGCTCGCGGACCGCCGCGTTGAGGCGCTGGATCCAGAGGGCGCGGAACGTGCGCTTCTTGTTCTTGCGATCGCGGTAGGCATACTGCATGCCCTTCTCGACCGCCTGCTTGGCGATCCGGATCGTATTCTTACGCCGGCCGTAATAGCCCTTGGCGGCCTTCAGAACCTTCTTGTGCTTCGCGTGACTGGTCACGCCGCGCTTGACGCGGGCCATCGGTTATCTCCTGGATTCGACGAAAGACAGTGGCAACGGGTGTTGAAGGACTTACCGCGCGTTCGGCAGGAAGTACTTCTTCACGTTGGCGGCATCGCCCTCGAACAGGGTCGTGGTGCCGCGCAGGTTGCGGATCTGCTTGGTCGTCCGCTTGATCATCCCGTGGCGCTTGCCGGCCTGGGCGTACATCACCTTGCCGGTGCCGGTGATCTTGAAGCGCTTCTTCGCGCCCGATTTCGTCTTCAACTTGGGCATTTGGCTCTCCGTTGCGCGAAATGATCTCTGGCCGATCCGGGGGGATCGGATGAGGTTCGCGCGCTGATGCTTCTGGTGGAGCAGCACGAGCCGCCACGGCAGCCCTATCGGCCGGGCGGTTCGACGCGGGGCGGCTTATGACAGAAAGCTGACGCGGCGGCAACGTCTGCGAGGCGAGGCGCTGTCGTCGCATCGCAACGGGTCCGAGCGTCGGTTGCCAGGCGAACGCCCACGCCGTTCCTCCGGGCTCGCCTCCGGCGCGCCGGGAGGACGGGTTCGTCATCCCGAGTCGAGACGGTGCAACACGCCTGCGGATCGGAGTCGAGCCGGTTCCGCCCTCCGTCCCGGGCCGCAGACGAGGATGGCGGCCCGCGCCATGTCACCCCGCTGATTCGGAGGAATTCGGGGACAGCGTGCGCGCTGCACAAAACGGTGAGCGACAGCGGGGGGTGCCAGGAACCATAACCTTGGCCGTCCGTTTCATTCATGTCCCGCTCAGGCCGGCAGGGTTAGACCCCCCGTCAAATTCGGCCAACCAGGAGACACTTCGTGCGCATTGCCCAGATCGCTCCGTTGTCGGAGGCCGTCCCTCCGAAGTTCTACGGCGGCACCGAGCGCGTCGTCAGCTGGATTACAGAGGAACTGGTCCGCCAGGGCCACGAAGTCACGCTGTTCGCGAGCGGTGACTCCGAGACGTCTGCCAAGCTCGCGGCCTGCACGCCCGAGGGCCTGCGCCTTCTCGGCTATCGTGATCACACCGCCAGCCACCTGGCGATGCTGCATCAGGTGCACCGCCGCGCGCACGAGTTCGACATCCTGCACTTCCACATCGACCTGCTTCAGTATCCGATGTTCGAGGATCTGAACCACAAGTGCATCACCACGATGCACGGTCGCCTCGACGTGCCGGACTTCATGCCGGTATACCGCACCTTCACGGGCATGCCGCTGGTCTCGATCTCCGACAACCAACGCCTGCCCATGCCGCCGGCCTCCAGCTGGCTGGCGACGATCCATCACGGCCTGCCGGCTGAGAATTGCCCGTACTACCCCGAGGCCAAGGGCGGCTACCTCGCCTTCCTCGGCCGGATCTCGCCCGAGAAGCGGCCGGACCGGGCGATCGAGATGGCGATCCGCTCGGGCACGCCTCTCAAGATCGCCGCCAAGGTCGACAAGGCCGACCAGGATTACTGGGATGAGGTCATCGAGCCGATGATCCATCACCCACTGATCGAGTATATCGGCGAGATCAACGAGGAGCAGAAGAAGGAATTCCTCGGCAACGCCCTGGCGCTCGCCTTCCCGATCGACTGGCCGGAGCCCTTCGGTCTCGTGATGATCGAGGCGATGTCGGCCGGCACGCCGGTAATCGCCTTCCGCAACGGCTCGGTCCCCGAGGTGATCAAGGACGGCGTCGGCGGCGTTCTCTGCGAGAATATGGACGACGCCGTGGCTGCGGTCGCCAAGGTGAAGGCCATGAGCCGCGCCGGCGTGCGCCGCCACTTCGAGAGCGCCTTCACGGCCGAGTGCATGGTCAGGAAGTACGTTGCCGCGTACGAGGAGCTGCTGTCCCGCGGCGCCGACGTGATCAAGCTGCCGAAATCGGGCTTCAAGCCGCAATACGGCGAGGTGAACGGCTCCGCTCGGCCGGCGATTCCGGTCGCCGCCATGCCGGCCTGAAACCCGGCTCCGGACTTGCGAGACGGGTCCGGCTCGGCCTAGCGTCTTAAAGGCGACTCATCCGTAGGGTGAAGAGGGCTGCCGCATCGAAGGGATGCGGCAGCCCTCTCGATTCGCACCTCTCACTTGCACCCGGAGATGCCCTGCATGGCGGCGGACAACACGGCAGCGGCCCACGATGCGAAGGTCCGGACCGCGGCGAGCGCCGGAAGCGTGGCGCACGGATTTCAGGACGCGGACGACGTTCTTCCGACCTACCACATCGAGGCGCAGACCTCCCTGGTGGAGCGGCCCCTGCGCTCGCTGAAATTCGGCGAGGCGTTCGGTGTTCTCGACTCCTACGGCGATATCGGCGTCCAGCCCGGACCCGAAGGCCTCTACTTCCAGGACACACGCTATCTCTCGCGCCTGGAGGTGACGGTGGAGGGTCAGCGCCCGCTGATGCTCTCCTCGGTGATGCAGGACGATAACGGCGCGCTCAGCGTCGACATGACGACGCCCGACATCCGGCTCGACGCCCACGACGAGACCTCGATTCCCCGCGAGACGATCGCGATCGAGCGCACCAAGTTCCTGTTCCGCGGCGCCTGCTACGACCGGATCGGCCTGCGCTCCTTCGATTCGAAGCACCGCCGCCTGCGCATCGCCGTGACCTTCGACGCGGATTACCGCGACCTGTTCGAAGTGCGCGGCACCGACAGGAAGAAGCGCGGCAAGCGCGGCGTCCTGGTGGCGAGCGACCGGGAGGTCCAGTTCCGCTATGTCGGCCTCGACGAGATCGTACGGACCACGGCGCTGCATTTCGGCCCGAAGCCCGACATGATCGAGCCGGGCCGCGTCGTCTTCGATGTGTCGCTGCCGCCGGAGGGCCGGACCTCCCTGTTCATCCGCGTCGCGTTCGAGGCGCATCGGGCCTTCACCAAACCGCCGACCGACATGATGGTCGGCGAAGATGCCGCCGCCAAGCTGACGCTCGCGGCCAATGCCGGTGGCGCCCGGCGCGAGCTCAAGGAACTCGGCGAAGGGATGATCTTCGCCCGCGCCTATCGCGACTCGCGACGCGATCTTCGGGCGCTGACGGCGGGGATCACCACGATCATCTCGTCGAACGACCAGTTCAACGAGGGCCTTTGCCGCGCCACGGCCGACCTCTACATGCTGGCGACCCGCACCCCTGAGGGCATCTACCCGTTCGCCGGCATCCCCTGGTACTCCACGGTCTTCGGGCGCGACGGCATCATCACGGCGATGATGGCGCTCTGGATCGACCCGAAATTCGCCCGGGGCGTGCTGCGTTACCTCGCCTCGACCCAGGCCAAGGCGGTCGACCCAACCGCTGACGCCCAGCCCGGCAAGGTCCTGCACGAGACTCGGCGCGGCGAGATGGCGATGCTCGGCGAGGTGCCGTTCCGGCACTATTACGGCACCATCGACGGCACGCCGCTCTTCGTCATGTTGGCCTGGGAATATTACGCGGTCACGGGCGACCTCGACACCGTCCGGGCGATCTGGCCGGCGCTGGAACTCGCCCTGGAATGGATGGATCGCTACGGCGACCGGGACGGCGACGGCTTCGTCGAATACGCCCGCGACACCGACAAGGGCCTGGAGAATCAGGGCTGGAAGGACAGCCACGATTCGATCTTTCACACCGACGGTCACCTGGCCAAGGGGCCGATCGCCCTCTGCGAGGTGCAGGGCTACGTCTACGCGGCCAAGAACGGCATGGCGAAGCTCGCGGCGCTGCTGGGGCATGACCCGATGGCCGAGCGCCTCACGCAAGAGGCCGCGGCCCTCCGCGAGAAGTTCGACGCGGCGTTCTGGAACGAGGAGATCGGCACCTACGCGCTGGCGCTGGACGGCGCGAAGAAGCAGTGCGCGGTGCGCTCGTCCAATGCCGGCCACGCCCTGTTCACCGGCATCGCCAAGCCGGAGCGGGCGGCCCGGGTCGCCGAGACGCTGCTGTGCAAGGACGGGTTCAACGGCTGGGGCGTGCGCACGATCGCCAAGGGCGAGGCGCGCTACAACCCGATGTCCTACCACAACGGCTCGATCTGGCCGCACGACAACGCCCTGATCGCGATGGGGCTGGCGCGCTACGACCGCAAGCACGAGGCCGCGCGCATCTTCCAGGGGATGTTCGATACCTCGCTCTACCAGGACCAGAAGCGCCTGCCGGAGCTGTTCTGCGGCTTCATGCGCCGCAAGCAGCGCGGGCCGGTCTCCTATCCGGTGGCCTGCAGCCCGCAGGCCTGGGCGGCGGCGGCACCCTTCGCGTTCCTGGCGGCCTGCCTCGGACTCGAGTTGGACCACGAGCGCAATCGCGTCCGGCTCAAGAACCCGATCCTCCCGTCCTTTCTCGACGGGGTGACACTCTACAACGTCCGGCTCCGGGACTCGCGCCTCGACATCCGGTTCCAGCGCTACGATGACGATGTCACCGTGTCGGTTCAGCGCCGCCACGGTGACGTACAGGTGGTGGTCACCAAGTAGGGCTCCCGGGTCGGCCCGCTTCGCGGTAAGCGGGCCGTGCGGCACTCTCCGCCGCAGAGGACGGGTTCATGCCGGCTGATCATCACGCCCCCGATGCGGCCCTGCGCCTCGCGCAGGCGCTGATCCGCTGCCCGTCCGTGACGCCGGAGGATCGCGGCGCCCTCGATGTTGTCGCCGAGGCGCTCCGGCCCGCCGGCTTCACCGTCGCGCGGCCGGTCTTCTCGGAGCCCGGCTATCCCGACACGCCGAACCTGTACGCGCGCATCGGACGGGAAGGCCCGTGCCTCGTCTTCGCGGGCCATACCGACGTGGTGCCGGAAGGCGAGGGCGCGTGGCGCCATGCTCCCTTCGAGGGGGCAGTGATCGACGGGATGCTCTACGGCCGCGGCGCGGCCGACATGAAGGGCGGCGTCGCCTGCATGCTGGCGGCCACGCTCGCCTTTCTGGAGCGGCGCGGCGGTCATTTCGGCGGCTCCATCGCGTTCCTGATCACCGGCGACGAGGAGGGGCCGGCGGTCAACGGCACCGTGAAGCTGCTCGATTGGGCGCGGGCTCGGGGCGAGCGGTTCGACCATTGCGTGCTCGGGGAGCCGACCAATCCAGGCCGGCTCGGCGAGATGATCAAGATCGGGCGGCGCGGCTCGCTCACCGGCAAGCTCACCGTGCTCGGCCGCCAGGGTCACGTCGCCTACCCGCACAAGGCCGAGAACCCGATCCCAGGCCTGCTGCGCCTCGCCTCGGCCCTGGTCGCCGAGCCGCTGGATCGCGGCACCGCGCATTTCGACGCCTCGAACCTCGAATTCACTACGATTGACGTCGGCAATCCGGCCAGCAACGTGATCCCGGCGACCGCCCGGGCGACGTTCAACATTCGCTTCAACGACGACTGGACGGCGGAGAGCCTGGGCGCCGAGATCCGCCGGCGCCTGGAGCAGGCCGCCGGGAACGCGGTGCGCTTCAGCCTGGACCTTCAGCCGTCGAACGCGCCGGCCTTTTTGACGCGGCCGGACGCCTTCGTGACGCTGGTCTCCGAAGCGATCCGGGCGGAGACCGGCCTCACGCCGACGCTGTCGACCACCGGCGGCACGTCGGATGCGCGCTTCATCAAGGATGCCTGCCCGGTGATCGAGTTCGGCCTCGTCGGCGAGACCATGCACCAGGTCGACGAGTGCGTGGCCGTCGCCGATCTGGAGCGGCTGACCGCGATCTATGGGCGTGTGCTCGAGGTCTATTTCCCCGGCACGTAATCCACGCCCACGAAGGTCAGCCCAGCGGCCGGCGCCAACGGCCCGCACCGGCGCTTGTCGCCTGAAGCGAGGATCTCGGCCACGTCATCCGCCGAGAGGCGTCCGCAGCCCGCCAGCATCAGGGTGCCCACCATGGCCCGCACCTGATGGTGCAGGAAGGAGCGCGCCGAGGTCGCCACCACGATCTCGTCATGGAGCGCCATCGGGGCGCGGGCGACGTCGAGCTGCTCCAGCGTGCGGATCGGGCTGTTGGCTTGGCATTCGGCCGCCCGGAAAGCCGAAAAATCGTGATGGCCGACGAGGCGCTGGGCCGCGTTGTGCATGCGGTCGGCATCGAGGGGCCACGGCACGTGCCAGACATGGGCGCGGGTCAGCGCCGCCGGGCTGCGCCGGTTGAGGATGCGGTAGCGGTAGTGTCGGCGGATCGCCGAGTGGCGGGCGTCGAAGCTCGCGGGCACGATCTCGGCGGAGAGAATGGCGACGGGCCGAGGCCGCAGATGGGCGTTCAGCGCATCGCGCACCGTGTCGGTCCGCCAGTCCTTGGCGAGGTCGAGATGGGCCACCTGATGGATGGCGTGGACCCCGGCATCGGTCCGCCCGGCGCAGGTGAGCCGAACCTCCTCTCCGGAAAAGCGCGTCACGGCTGCCTCGATCGCGCCCTGGACGGTGGGATCGTCGGCCTGCCGTTGCCAGCCGCAGAACGGGCCGCCGTCGTACTCGATGACGAGCTTGTAGCGGGGCATCAGCCGAGGCGGGCGCCGGGCGTCAGGCGGGCGCCGCGGGCGAACTCGGCGCCGTTCGCGCTGCCTCCCTTTCCGGCCCGGCGCAACGCCATGAGCCGCACGGCGCCGTCGCCGCAGGCGACAAGTCCCTCGGAATCGCGCAGCGTGCCCGGCTCGCCCGCGCCCTCTGCCGGGACGGCGCGGAGCACCTTCACACGCTCGACACCCTTGCCGAGATCGGTCTCGAAGAAGGCGCCGGGGAACGGCGACAGCCCGTTGATCCGGTTGGCGACCTCGCGTGCCGGCCGAGACCAGTCGATCCGCGCCTCGTCGTTGGTGATCTTGTGGGCGTAGACCACGCCGTCTTCCGCCTGTGGCGTGAGGTGCAGCGTGCCCGCCGCGAGTTGGACGATGGCCTGCGCCATCAGGTCGGCGCCGAGCGGCATCAGTGCGTCGTGGAGTTCGCCTGCGGTCATGCCCGGCGTGATCGGGATGCGGGCCTCCAGCGCCACGGGGCCGGTATCGAGGCCGACCTCCATCCGCATCACGCCGACGCCGCTCTCGGCGTCGCCCGCCATGACCGCGCGCTGGATCGGTGCCGCGCCGCGCCAGCGCGGCAGCAGGGATCCGTGCAGGTTGAGGCAGCCGTGCTGCGGCGCATCGAGGATCGCCTGCGGCAGCAGCATCCCGTAGGCGACCACCACGGCGACGTCGGCCCGGTGCGCCGCGAAGGTCACGGCCGCCTCCGGCGTCCGAAGCGTCGACGGGGTCAGGACCGGTACGCCGAGCGTGTCGGCCAGCGCGTGGACCGGGGAGGGGCGCAGGCTCATGCCGCGGCCGGCTTTCGCCGGCGCGCGGGTATAGACCGCCGCGATGTCGTGCCCGTCCTGCGCGAGGCGCGCGAGCGTTGGCACCGCGAAGTCCGGTGTCCCCATGAAGACGATGCGCATGGCCGGGTCAGGCCGCGTCGCGCTTGGCCGCCTTGGTGAACTTCTTGATCACCCGGTCGCGCTTCAGCTTCGAGAGGTGATCGATGAACAGGACGCCGTTGAGATGGTCGATCTCGTGCTGGATGCAGGTCGAGAGCAGGCCGTCGGCCTCGATTTCCTGCTCCTTGCCGTCGAGGTCGCGGAACCTGACGCGCACCCGGTCCGGCCGCTCGACCTCGGCGTAATAGTCCGGAATCGACAGGCAGCCCTCGTCGTAGACCCGCCTCTCCTCCGAGGACCAGACGATCTCGGGGTTGATGAACACCCGGGCGTCGCGGACGCCTTCCTCCTTCGACGTGTCGATCGTCACGACGCGCTTGGCGACGCCGATCTGGATCGCCGCCAGCCCGACGCCGGGGGCGTCGTACATCGTCTCGAACATGTCGGCGACGAGGGTGCGGACCTCGTCGGTGATCGGGCCGACCGGCTCGGAGCCGAGGCGCAGAACCGGATCGGGGAGGATGACGAGCGGGCGGATGGTCATGGCGGAAACCGGCAGGGAAGGCGCCGGGACGGGGCCGGGCTCAGCGTCGAATAGGATGCGGCCGAGGACCGGTCAAATACCGGTCCGCGTCGGGTTAACGTCCCTCAGAACGCCGTGCGGCTGCGGATCGCCGCCGAGAGGGTGCCCTCATCCAGATAGTCGAGTTCGCCACCCACTGGCACACCATGGGCGAGGCGCGTGACCTTCACGCCGCAATGGCGGATCGACTCGGTGACGTAATGGGCGGTGGTCTGGCCGTCGACGGTGGCGTTCAGCGCCAGGATGACCTCGGTCACCTCGGGCGGGGCCACCCGCTCCACCAGGCTTGCGAGGTTCAGGTGCTCCGGCCGCACGCCGTCCAGGGCCGAGAGGACGCCGCCGAGCACGTGATAGCGTGCCTTCACGGCCCCTGAGCGTTCCAGCGCCCAGAGATCGGACACGTCCTCCACCACCACGAGCGTCGTCGGGTCGCGCTCGGCGTCCCGGCAGATCGTGCAGGGGTCGGAGGTGTCGACGTTGCCACAGCGCGTGCACACGATGATGCGGTCGGCCGCCACCCGCATCGCGTCGGCGAGCGGCCCGAGCAGCGTGTCGCGCTTCTTGATGAGCTGAAGGGCGGCCCGCCGCGCCGAGCGCGGTCCAAGGCCCGGCATGCGGGCGAGGAGCTGGATCAAACGCTCGATCTCGGGGCCGGCGACGGCTTGGGGCATCGTGCCTCTTGGGCGAGGAAAGGGCTGAGGGTCCGGCAAGGGCATAGACGCCGCCGGGCGGCGCGCAAGGGTGCATTCGCCAGTGCCTGCGCGCGTGCGTGGTATATGGGTATTCCAGAACTGCTTCGCCCGTACCGTTCTGCTGTGCGGCGAACGAAACTGCTTACAGACTTGGGTTCCTGAGTCCACGACTGTGGTCTAACCTGTTTGTCCACGTTGCGGGCTCATGGCGGAGCCCATTATGACAGCGAAGCTTCGCCGCCTACTCGAAAGTGGGACGGGAAGCGGCCGGGAACGGAGATCCTGCGCGCGGCGGACCTGTACGACCGCGCGGACGTCTCCCGAGCAAACCCGGACGGCGGTGCCGTCCGGCTCAGTCGCGTCGACGGTCGAACAGGGGCCCGGGAGATACGATCTTGACCAACATCGGTGATCACAACGCGGCCCACGGCGCCGAGGCGGCCGGTTTCCGCGACCTCAAGGCCGTCCACTGGAATTTCGAGGCCCCGCGCCTCTACGAGGAGGCTTTGTCCCGCAAGGAGGCTCAGCTCGCCCGCGGCGGTGCGCTGGTCGCCACCACCGGCAGCCACACCGGCCGCTCGCCCAAGGACAAGTTCGTGGTCCGCGACGCCGGCACCGAGAACGAGGTCTGGTGGGACAACAACGGCGCGATCACGCCCGACCAGTTCGAGACGCTCCGCCAGGACTTCCTGAAGCACGCCGAGGGGAAGGAGCTGTTCGCCCAGGACCTCTACGGAGGCGCCGATCCGGCTTACCGGGTCAAGGCGCGGGTCTTCACCGAGTTCGCGTGGCACTCGCTGTTCATCCGCAACCTTCTGATCCGGCCGGATCGCTCGGAGCTCGCGGCCTACGTGCCCGATATGACGATCATCGACCTGCCGAGCTTCCAGGCGGATCCGGCCCGGCACGGTTGCCGGTCCAAGACCGTGATCGCCATCGACTTCGCGAAGAAGCTCGTGCTGATCGGCGGCTCGGCCTATGCGGGCGAGATGAAGAAGTCGGTCTTCACATACCTCAACTACATCCTGCCCGGTCAGGGCGTGATGCCGATGCATTGTTCGGCCAACGCAGCTCTCGACGCCGAGGGCGGATCGGCGATCTTCTTCGGCCTCTCGGGCACCGGCAAGACGACGCTGTCGAACGATTCCTCCCGTCAGCTTCTGGGCGATGACGAGCACGGCTGGTCCAACGAGGGCATCTTCAACTTCGAGGGCGGCTGCTACGCCAAGACGATCCGCCTCTCGCGCAATGCCGAGCCGGAGATCTACGCCACCACCGAGCGCTTCGGCACGGTGATGGAGAACGTGGTGATCGATCCCGTCACCCGGGTGCCGGATTTCGACGATTCGTCGCTCACCGAGAACACCCGCTGCGCCTACCCGCTGGACTTCATCGCCAACGCCAGCGCCACCGGCCGCGCCGGGCACCCGAAGAACATCGTCATGCTGACCTGCGACGCCTTCGGCGTGATGCCGCCGATCGCCAAGCTCACGGGCGCCGAGGCGATGTACCACTTCCTCTCGGGCTACACCGCCAAGGTGGCCGGCACGGAGCGCGGTCTGACCGGGCCCGAGGCGACCTTCTCGACCTGCTTCGGCGCGCCGTTCATGCCGCGGCACCCGAGCACCTACGGCAACCTGCTGCGCGACCTGATCGCCAAGCACAGCGTCGATTGCTGGCTGGTCAATACCGGCTGGACCGGCGGCGGCGTCGGCACCGGCCGGCGCATGCCGATCCGCGTCACCCGCCGCCTGCTGAGCGCGGCGCTGGACGGTTCCCTGGCACAGGCCGAGTTCCGCCGCGACCCGTATTTCGGCTTCGCGGTTCCGGTCTCGGTCCCGGGCGTCGAGCCGCACATCCTGACCCCGGTGAAGACCTGGGCCAACAAGGGTGCCTTCGTGGAGACGGCGGCACGGCTGGTGAAGATGTTCGACGACAACTTCAAGCGGTTCGAGGCCCATGTCGACGCCGACGTGCGCGCCGCCGGGCCGACCGCGCAGGCGATCGCCGCCTGAGAACGAGAGCGGGCGGCCCGATGGGCCGCCCGTTTCGCTTCGTCGTCGGGACCGCTTCTCCAAACCGCGTCCTCATCCTGAGGTGCCGGAGCGAAGCGCAGGCCTCGAAGGAGAGGTCCAGCCGGCCGCGCGATCCCTGGAGCCATCCTTCGAGGCGGCTCCTTCAGCCCTCAGGATGAGGATCGTGGACCGGATGAACGGCGACGCGCCAACCTAGAACGGCAGCTTCATCCCGGGCGGCAGGGGCAGGCCCTTGGTCAACTCGGCCATGCGCTCCTGCATGGTCGCCTCGGCCTTGCCGCGGGCGTCGTTGCAAGCCGCCACGATCAGATCCTCAAGGATCTCGCGCTCGTCCGCCACCATCAGGGACGGGTCGATGCTGACGCCCTTCATCTGGCCCTTGGCGGTCATCGTCACCCGCACCGAGCCGCCGCCCGAGGCACCCGACACCTCGATCTCGTCCATCTCGGATTGCAGGTTGGCCATCTTCTCCTGCATGGCCTGAGCCTGCTTCATGATGCCCATCAGGTCGCGCATGCCGCTCTCTTTCCGTTTCCTCGTCTGATCTGGGTATGGCGTCGCCCCGGCGCCACCATGCTTCGGGCGCGCGTCAGGCGTCGTCCTCGATCTCGTCGATATGCGCCGCATCGCCGTCCCCGAGGATCTCCTGCTCGGCGGAGGGCACGGCCTCGGGGGCGGTCTCGCGCACGTCGACGATCTCGGCGCCGGGGAAGCGCGTCAGCACCTCGCGGACGAACGGATCCGCGGCGGCGTTCTCCCGCCGGGTCTCGGTGGCGGCCCGGGCGGCCGCGTCGAGGGTCGGAGCCCCCTCGTCCTTCGACAGGGCCACCACCCAGCGCCGCCCGATCCAGCGTTCGATGGCGGCGGCGATGTCGTTGGCGAGGCTCGGCCGTCCGCCCGGGGCGAGGCGGAACTCGATCCGGCCCTCCTCGAAGCGCACCAGATGGACGTCGCGCTCCAGCGCGGTGCGCAGCAGGATGTCCCGATTGGCGTCGGCCAGCGCGATCAGGTCCTCGAACCGGCCGAGGCGCGGCATCGGGGGAGCGGCGGGCGCCGGTCTCGGAGCCGGGGCGGTCGCGGGCGCACTCATGGCGGTGGGCGCCGCCACGGCAGCGGGCTCCGCCGGGGCCGTGCGGGGTGCGGCGGCCAAAGCCGCGGAGCCGCCGCCGCGCAGATCGGGGATCGGCGGCAGCGGCGGCCGGGCCGGAACGGCCGGGTTTTCGTCGGCAGGCGCGGCGGCCGCCTCGGCCTTGAGCTGGCGCAGCGCCTCATCGGGTGTCGGCAGGTCGGCCGCGTAGGCGAGGCGCACGATCGCCATTTCGGCCGCTGCGAGAGGCCGGGGCGCGGCCTGAACCTCGGGAATCGCCTTCAGCAGGATCTGCCATGCCCTCGACAGCGCGCGGATCGAGAGCTTGTCGGCGAATTCAGCCCCCCGGACTCGCTCGGTCTCGCTGAGCGTCGGGTCTGCGGCGGTCTCCGGCACCACCTTGAGCCGGGTGACGAGATGCGTGAAGGCCGCGAGGTCCGAGAGCACAACCGACGGATCCGCGCCGGAATCGTACTGCGCCCGCAATTCCGCGAAAGCGGCCGGCACCGAACCGCGCATCACCGCCTCGAACAAGTCGAGGATCCGGGCCCGGTCGGCCAGACCCAGCATGTCGCGCACGCTCTGGCCGGTGATCGTGCCGGCGCCGTGGGCGATCGCCTGGTCGAGCAGCGAGAGGGCGTCGCGAACGGATCCTTCCGCGGCGCGGACGATGGCGCCCAGCGCCTCGTCCTCGACGGTGACGCCCTCGGCCGCGCAGACCTTCGCGAGATGCGCGTGCAGGGTCGGCGCCTCGACCCGGCGCAGGTCGAATCGCTGGCAGCGGGACAGGATCGTCACCGGGACCTTGCGGATCTCCGTGGTGGCGAACACGAACTTGGCGTGCGGCGGCGGCTCCTCCAGCGTCTTCAGGAAGGCGTTGAACGCCTTCTCGGAGAGCATGTGGACCTCGTCGACGATGTAGACCTTGTAGCGTGCAGAAACCGGCCCGTAGCGGATGCCGTCGATGATCGCGCGCACGTCGTCGATGCCGGTATGCGAGGCGGCATCCATCTCCAGCACGTCCATGTGCCGGGATTCCATGATCGCCGCGCAATGGAGGCCGAGTTCCGGCATCGACACGGTCGGCCCTGTATCGGGCTGACCGGCGCGGGCGTAGTTGAGGCCGCGGGCGAGGATCCGCGCCGTCGTGGTCTTACCGACGCCGCGGACGCCGGTGAGCATCCAGGCCTGCGGGATCCGGTTGGCCGCGAACCCATTGGCGAGGGTGCGCACCATCGCGTCCTGGCCGATCAGGTCGCCGAAATTTGTGGGGCGGTATTTTCGCGCGAGCACCCGGTAGGGCGTCGCCGCGGCAGGAGGCGCTGGAAACCCGGGCAGGCCCGGCTCGTCGTCAGGCGTGCCGGTCGTAGCGTCCATGCCGAATCTGGATCTGGCTGCCGCGCGCCGAGGAATGAGGTGGGAGGCTGGACGAAGACCCGCTCGGTCTCGTTAGGGCTGCTTCCTTCCGGACCTGACCCGGTTGGCGAGTGAAACGTCCCTCGCCAACCCCCCGCCGGCTATATGGCCGGGCCTTGGCCCGAACGCAAGCGCCGCCTAATCCGCCTTGCGCTTCACGATGGCCAGGGTCTTGGGATCGAGCTTCAGGTCGAACTGCTTGCCGCTCGCGTCGACCGCGTCGTCGACCTCGATCATGCCGTCGTCCAGTTCGATCTCTTTCCACTTGGTGAAGCCCTCCTGCTTGAGCAGGGCCTCGACCTTGGCCTGCTGCTCGGGCGGAAGCTTCTCGTCGGCGCGGGCGGAGAGACCGGTACCGGCGACCAAGGTCAGGGCGAGCAGGGATGTGGTCAGGCGCATGGCTGTCTCCGGTCTGGCCATTGTTTCCGGCTGTGAACAGGCCGGCAGCACCGTGGTTCCATCGGAGCGATGCCCTTGAGCCTCCCTCGAATCTGCCGCACATCTTGGCCGTACCGGAACGCGCCGGCGAGGACACTGCACCGATGGTCACCCGCGTCGCTACCGTGGCCTTCGAGGGCATCGAGGCGCGGGCGGTGGACGTGCAGGTCCAGATCATTCCCGGCTCGGTGGTGTTCACCGTGGTGGGCCTGCCCGACAAGGCGGTGGCGGAATCCCGCGAGCGAGTCCGCGGCGCGCTGATCGCCTCCGGGCTGGCCCTCCCCGCCAAGCGCATCACCGTGAACCTCGCCCCCGCCGATCTTCCCAAGGAAGGCTCGCATTTCGACCTTCCGATCGCGCTCGGCGTCATGGCGGCGATCGGCGCGATCCCGCCCGACGCGCTGGCCGGCTATTGCGTGCTCGGGGAACTCGCCCTCGACGGCGGCATCACGGCAGTCAGCGGCGTGCTGCCGGCCGCCATGGCCGCCGGTGCCCGGGGTCTCGGGCTCATCTGCCCGGCCGCCACAGGTCCGGAGGCGGCCTGGGCCGGGGGCGACCTCGACGTGCTCGCGCCGCGCTCGCTGATCCAACTCGCCAACCACTTCAAGGGCAGCCAGGTTATGGCCCGGCCGGAGCCCGCCGTGGCCGCATCGGTCGGGCCGCTGCCTGACCTTTCCGACATCAAGGGCCAGGAAGGCGCCAAGCGCGCCCTGGAGATCGCGGCGGCCGGCGGCCACAACCTCCTGATGAACGGGCCGCCGGGCTCCGGCAAATCGATGCTCGCGGCGCGGCTGCCCTCGATCCTGCCGCCGCTGACGCCGCGCGAATTGCTCGACATTTCCATGATCCAGTCGGTGGCCGGCGAGCTGAAGGACGGCGCTCTCTCGAACCGTCGGCCGTTCCGGCAGCCGCACCATTCCGCCTCGATGGCGGCTCTGGTCGGCGGCGGCCTTGGGGCGCGACCCGGCGAGGCTTTCCTCGCCCATGGCGGGGTGCTGTTCCTGGACGAGCTGCCGGAATTCGCCCCCCAGGTGCTCGACAGCCTGCGCCAGCCGATGGAATCGGGCGCGGTGATGATCGCCCGCGCCAACCACCGGATCACCTACCCGGCGCGCTTCCAGCTGGTGGCGGCGATGAATCCCTGCCGCTGCGGCCAGGGTCTCGAGCCGGGCTATGCCTGCCGGCGCGGCCCGAACGCCCGCTGCATGGCGCAATATCAGGCCCGTATCTCGGGCCCGATGCTCGACCGCATCGACCTGCGCCTTGAGGTGCCGGCGGTCACCGCCGCCGACCTGATCCTGCCGGCGCCCGCGGAGGGTTCCCGCGAGGCGGCCGCCCGGGTCGAAGCGGCACGGTCGCTTCAGGGGGCTCGGTACGCCGCGCGCGGGCTGCCGGATTCCACCACCAACGCCACCTGTCCGGCCACGCTGATCTCGGATGTCGCGAGCCCCGATGCCGACGGCACGGCGCTGATCCGGCAGGCGGCCGAGAGCATGCGCCTGTCCGCCCGCGGCTTTCACCGGACGCTGCGCGTCGCCCGGACCCTGGCCGATCTCGACGGCGAGGCGCAGGTGCGCCGGTTCCACCTCGCCGAGGCCCTGTCGTACCGGGGACGGGGCGACAGCCCGGCGGCCGCCGCTTGAGCGCCGGAGCGCAGGGCCTGGGCGACCTCACCGTCACGATCGGCCAGCACAGCAGCGCGGGTCGCAAGGCGGCCAACCAGGATTTCAACGGCACGCTGGTCCCCGTCCAGCCGGCCCTGGGCCTGAAGGGGATCGCGGTGGCGCTCGCCGACGGGATCAGCAGCAGCGCGGCGGGCGCGGCCGCGAGCGAGACCGCGGTCAAGAGCTTCCTCAGCGACTACTACGCCACGCCGGACACGTGGTCGGTGAAGACCTCGGCGCAGCGCGTGATCGCGGCGGCGAATTCCTGGCTCTACGCCCAGACCCGGCGCGGCGCGGATCCGAACGACGCCGACCGCGGCTACGTCACCACCTTCGACGCCCTCGTGCTGAAATCGCGCGTGGCCCACCTCTTCCACGTCGGCGATGCCCGGATCTGGCGGGTATCCGGGCGGTCCCTCGAACAGCTCACCGAGGACCATCGTGTGGTGGTCTCCACGGTCGAATCCTATCTCGGCCGCGCCCTCGGGGCGCAGTCCCGCGTGGAGATCGATTATCACGCCGTCGGCATCGAGGCCGGCGACACCTTCGTGCTGGCGACCGACGGCGTGCACGAGCATGTCCGGCCCCGCGACATGGTGACGGTGATCGCACAGGCCGAGACCCTCGACGCGGCCGCGCGGGCGATCGTCGAGGTGGCCCTGGCGGCCGGGAGTCCGGACAACCTGACGATCCAGATCGTGCGGGTCGAGACCGTGCCGGCAGGCGAGCCGGCGGACCTCCTCGGCGAGGCCGATGGGCTGGACCCCGCGCCGCTCCTCGACCCGCCGGCCGAGCTCGACGGGTTCCGGCTGCTGCGGATCCTGCATTCCGGTCCGCGCAGCCGCGTCTACCTGGCGGTCGAGGCGGAGACCGGCGCCCAGGTCGCCCTGAAGGTGCTGTCCCTGGACCTGCGGGACGATCCGGCCCAGCGGAAGCGCTTCGTGATGGAGGAGTGGATCGCGCGCCGGATCGACAATCCCCACGTGCTCAAGGCCCATCCCCAGGTCGGCCGCCGCAGCCACCTCTACACGGTCATGCGCTACGTCGAGGGCCAGACCCTGACCCAATGGATGCGCGACCATGCGGCGCCGGAACTGGAGACGGTGCGGGGCCTCGTCGAGCAGCTCGCCCGCGGCGTGCAGGCGTTCCACCGGCGGGAGATGGTTCACCAGGATCTACGGCCCGACAATGTCCTGATCGACACGGCCGGGACCGTTCAGATCATCGATTTCGGCGCCACCCAGGTCGCTGGCGTGATCGAGGGCGATGCGCGGATCGACCCGGCGGAGATCCTCGGCACGGTGCAGTACACGGCGCCCGAGTGTTTCCTCGGCGCCCCGGCCACCGCCAGGTCCGACATCTTCGCGGTCGGCGTGATGACCTACCAGATTCTGACCGGACGGCTGCCCTACGGCGATGCCGTGCCCCGGGCACGCACGCGCGCGGCGCAGCGGCGGCTGCGCTACGCGTCGGCCCTCACGGTGCGTCCGCTTTTGCCGGTCTGGGTCGATGGGGCGCTTCGCAAGGCCGTCCATCCCGATCCGACGCGGCGCTACGCGGCACTGTCCGCCTTCGTCCACGATCTGCGCCATCCCAATCCGGCTTTCACGGACGGGCGGCGGGCCTCGCTGCTGGAGCGCGATCCGCTGCTGTTCTGGCGCCTGCTGTCGCTGGCGCTGGGGATCGTCGCGCTGGTGCTCGCGGCGATCCTGATCGCCGGGCCGCGGCGGTGAGGCCCGGGCCGCGGCTCAGGGATCGAGTTCCGGATAGTGCCGGAAGATGCCGTCCTCGTTGAACGGGATCCGGCGGTCGCTGGCGAGATAGGCGGCAAGGCGCGGGCGCTGCGCGACCGTCTCGTGGAGCCGCGCCACCTGCGGGTTTCTCCGCAGGACCGCGACAGTGGTCTTGGGGAAGGCGTAAAGCAGGCCGTCGACGAGCTGGAACAGCGACAGGTCGGCGTAGGACAGATCCGCACCGACGAGGCGGCGGCCGCCATTGGCTGCCAGCACGCGCTCGAAATAGCCGAGGAACCTGGGGATGCGCTCGGTCCGGAACTCCGCCGCGCGGCGCAGCGCCTCGGGCTTCTGGTCCGCGTAATACTGGCCAACGCCGATCGGATGGTGCGTGTCGTGCGCCTCGTCGACCGCGTCCGCTACGGTGAGCTGAAGCTGGTGGGTCCAGATCCGGTCGCGCTCCGATGCGCCGACGAGGCCAAGTCGCGGCCCGAGATAGAGCAGGATCGCGGCGCTCTGCCCGACGACAAGATCGCCATCGCGCAGGAAGGGCGGTGCCAGCGAGGGCCGCGGATCGGCCGGATCGGACAGGCGCTCGAGCATCGGTCCGATGCCGCCGGCGTCGTCATCCTGGCGGGCGACGTCGATGTAGTCGGCGCCGGCTTCCTCAAGGGCGAGGCGGACGAACTCGCCGCGCCCCTGTATCATCGGCCAGTAATGGAGTTCGTAGGGCATCGCCGTCGCCGCGTCGGGAAGGGCGCTGCCGGCCCGGACGATTTCCGTTCAGTTGCCTTCGGCCGAATCCTCCGCGGAGGCCTTCTCGACCGGCGGCTCGGCGCTGGCGACGGCCTTGCGGGCGAACATCGGCTGCAGCCGCTCGGCGAGCTGCTGGTCGAGATGCTGGACGTAGGCGCCCTTGAAATAGCGCTCGCCCGTCTTCGCCCCGAAGAGGCGGTCATGGGTCTGGATCATTGCGGCGACCTCCGGGCGGCACAGGAAGCCGGTGATGCCGACGGCCTCGTACCAGTGGCCGGCGCGCGCCTCGGCGGTGGCCTTCGGGTTCGACAGCACCGTGTCGGCGAAACACGCGGTTGCAGCCTGCCGCAGCGGCGCCAGTACCTTCTCGGCCTCCGCCGCATTCACCTTCGGGGCAGCCGGAAGCCGGTGAGGGCGCGCCTGAGCAGCCGAGACGAGAGCGAGGACGGTGAAGGTGGCGAGGATCGAAGTCTTCATACGGGCGGCCTCGTCGGGTGTCCGAACCGCGTTCAGGTCTCGCTCATGATTGCGTCGGGATCGGGGCTGGCGGCACGGTTCACGTGCCCGATTCAGGGCGAGATCCGGACCGTTTCGCGACGGCCACACGCCGCCTCAGCCGCGCCGCTCGGCGTTCCAATATCCCCGGCAGGCGAGGGCGCCGGACGCGACCCAGGTTCCGGCTCCGAACCCGTCCGAACCCAGGCGCCCGCGCACGTCGGCGGTGGTGGCACCGTTCGAGATGGAGCCCCGGATCGCGCCGTTCCGCGCCACGCCGCCCTCGACCACGAAGGCGGTCCCGACGAAGCGCGCCCGCCCGTGCTCGATCCGCACGGGGTAACGATAGGCGCGGTCGCAGCCTCCCGTCTCGGTGATGATCTCGACGCTCCAGGTGCCGTCGAACCGGTCGGGCAGGGTGGAGGGGCGCGGTGCGGCGGCGGCCGGGATCGTGCCTATGAGGAACAGGGCGAGACCGAGGCGAGACATCATGCGGGTACTGGCTGCGGCGTATTCGCGAAGATAGGCCCCTTCAGCGCGACGTCGGCGTCCGAATGGCCGCGCGCAATGCCGCGTTGAGCAGGGCAAGCAGGTCGCAGCCGACATGCAGGAAGGCGACCACTCCCGCCTGTTTCAGCGGCTCGGAGAGGTCCGCAGGCTTGCCGGCGAGGTAGATCGGTCCGGCGCCGGCCTTCGCCAAGGCTTCCGCCGTCGCAACGGCGCGCTCGGCGTAGATCGCATCGGTCGAGCAGATGCAGGCCAGGCTGGCGCCGGATTCCCGGAAGGCTGCGGCCGCGGCCTCGGCATCGGCAAAGCCGTCGTTCGACAGCGCTTCGAGGCCACCCGCCGCGAAGGCATTGGCCGCGAAGGTCGCCCGGGCGTTGAAGGCTGCCACCGGGCCGAGATTGGCCAGGAACACTGCCGGCCGGCGGCCGGTCTTGGCGAGGCAGGAATCCGAGGCGTCCCGCAGGGCCTCGTAGGGCTCGGCCAAACGCTGGGACGGCAGCGCGTCGCAGGCGACGGCCGAACCCGCACCGAAATTGGACCCGTGCGGCCCAGCCATGGGCGGAACGTCGAGGACGGTGACGGGCTTCTCGGATAGGTTCGGAAACTCGCTCGCACCCGTGAGCGGTTCGCGGCGGGTCGCCACGGCCTTGATCCGGGCCTCGCGGGTCAGCTCGATCCGCCGCTGCAGCTTGCCGACGCTGAGCGAGGCGACGATGCCGCCCTCGGCCTCGATCGCCTGGAACGCCGCCCAGCCGGCCTCGGCGAGTTCGGCGGTGAGGGCCTCGAAGCCGCCGGCGCCGGCCGCGGGGTCGCTGACGCGCGCCAGGTGCGATTCCTCGACGAGCACGATCTGGCTGTTGCGCGCAACCCGCCGGGCAAAGGCGTCGGGCAGTCCGAGGGCCTGCGTGTAGGGCAGAACCGCGACGCTATCGGCACCGCCCATGCCGGCCGAGGCCGCCGCCATGCCGGTGCGGAGGATGTTCACGAACGGGTCGCGCTTGGTCATCATCCGCCACGCCGTCTCGGCGTGGAGACGCAGCGGCTTCGGATCGAGCCCGCAGACCTGCTCGACCCGGGCCCAGAGCCGCCGCATCGCGCGGAACTTGGCGAGCGTGACGAACTCATCGGCATCGGCAGCCAGCAGCACCGCGACGCGGTCACGGGCATCCGACAGGTCGTGACCGGCCTCCTCCAGGGCACGCAGATAGGCGACCGCGGTGGCGAGCACTGCCCCGAGTTCCGCCGCCTCCCCGGCACCACCCTCATGATAGGGCCGCCCGTCGGCCAGGAACGCCCGACCGCGGAAGCCCGCAGCCTCCAGCTCCGAAACGGTCCCGGCGAGCCGCGGGGCGACCTCCTTCCAGACCGCGCCGAGGCTGCCGGTCGCCGCCAGAACGCCGACCGGGTCGAGGCCGAGATCGAGATCGTAGGCCGAGAGATCCTCGCCCCGGCGCTCCGCCAGCGCCCTCATCAGCCGGGCCGCCTCCAGGCCCCGGCCGCCGGCGTCGATCCGCAGGGCGATCAGCGGCAGCATCACGCCCTTCAGCACCGCGTCGAGATCCTCGACGCTCGCGGCGGTCAGGCCGAAGCCGCGGGCCCCCGGCGCGCCCGCGAAAGCCAGCACCAGGGCGTCGGCCCCGCCTTCGAGATCGGTGAGCGCCTGGGCATTGGCGACGGCGAGGTCGGGATGGTCGACCCGCTGTGCGATCCGCCAGGGGCCCGGCGCGCGTACGGGCTGGGCGACCGGTTCGGCCGGTCCGTAGAGGGGTTCGATCCGCAGGCCGTCGGCCGTACGCGACACCAGCCGCTTCTCGAAATCGGCACCCTTCAGGACGCCTTCGACGAGGCCGAGCCAGCGCGCCCGGTCGGCAGGCTCGAAGAGGTCGGCGAGCGGTGTGTCTTCCATCGGAACGTCCCAGACGCGGCGTCTGCTGCACCGCTTTCGTGCATTTGCCTCGCACGCCGCTCCGCCGCTGGCAATTCCCCGATGGTTGAGGAAAGCTGAAGCCGCCCATCACCGATTTTTAACGGTTGCGGCCGAGGCGAAGCGAGGGACACCTGTCAATTCGGGTCGCCATTCCGGGCTCGCCTGCGGTGGCCCGGAACGACGGCGTGGATGGATCAAGGCGGCGGCGCAAAGTCGTCCGCGCGTTCGGGCGAGGATCCCCGCCTCAGCCCAGGATGATCAGTCCGGCGAAGCCCAGAGCGCCGACGATGATCCGCCACCACGCGAACAGCCAGAAGCCGTGGCGGGAGACGTAGTCGAGGAGAACCCGCACCACGAACAGCGCCGAGACGAACGACACGATGAAGCCGATCACGATCAGGCCGACATCGTTGCTCGAAAGGTACTTGTAGTTGTCGAGCAAATCCTTGGCGAAGGCGCCCGCCATGGTCGGCATCGCGAGGTAGAACGAGAACTCGGTGGCCGAGCGCTTGTCGGCGCCCATCAGCATCGCACCCACGATCGTGGCGCCCGAGCGCGAGACGCCGGGGATCATCGCCAGGCACTGGAAGATGCCGATCTTCAGGTCCATCGGCAGCGAGAAGTCGTAGACGTCGGTCTTCCTCACCTCGAGGTCGGTGTCGTCGATGACGAGGAGCACCAAGCCGCCGGCCACCAGGGTCGCGCAGACGATCCACGGGTTGAACAGGTAGGCCTTGATCAGCTTGGAGAAGAGGCCGCCGATGATCGCCGCCGGCAGGAACGCCACCAGGATGCCGAGCACGAACCGGCGCGCCTTCGGATCGGACGGCACCGCCGTGGCAATGCCGAGCAGGCGGCGGAAATACACCAGCAGGATCGCCAGGATCGCGCCGAGCTGGATCAACACCTCGAAGGTGTTGTTGGGCGAGTGGAAGCCGATGAAGTGGCCGACCAGCAACTGGTGGCCGGTCGACGAGACCGGGATGAACTCGGTCGCCCCCTCCACCAGGGCGAGCAGCACTGCCTTGCCGATGCTTGCCGGATCCATCGTGACGCCTTGTGGCGCGGGCGCGGCGGCCCCCGTCGAGCCGCCACCTGCCACGCGATATGGTTGTACCCGAGACTTCGCCGATCAGGGTTGACGGGCGGTTACCGGGCCGGGCCGCGCGTGTTAAGGGCTCGGCAACGGTCCGGCAATAACGCTCGGTCCTAAGTCCTGCGCGCCGGAAATCTGCGCTTCAGGGCCCACGACGAGCGCGGGACCGGCCGCGCTGGCAGACCGAACGTCCCACACGGCCTCGATGGCAACCCTCTACCATTTCCCCTTCTGCGCGAATTCCCGGTTCATCCGTCTCGTGCTCGCCGAGATGGGCATGGAGCCGACGCTGTTCGAGGAACGGCCCTGGGAACGACGCGACGACTT
This sequence comes from Methylobacterium sp. P1-11, assembly GCF_008329595.1. Classification (NCBI taxonomy): domain Bacteria; kingdom Pseudomonadati; phylum Pseudomonadota; class Alphaproteobacteria; order Hyphomicrobiales; family Methylobacteriaceae; genus Methylobacterium; species Methylobacterium sp. P1-11. The sequence continues at coordinate 98,931 of NZ_NPKS01000016.1, read as the reverse complement.
CCTGCTGATCAATCCGGCGGGCATCACGCCCGTGCTGCTGGAGCAGAACGGCCTCGTGGTCCCCGGCGCCGGCGTCATCGCCGAGTATCTCGACGAGACCCGCGGCCTCGGGCTCTCGGGGCGGCGGATGCTGCCGGAGGACACCGTCGAGCGCGTCGAGGTGCGGCGCCTGCTCGACTGGTTCCTGGTCAAGTTCGAGTCCGAGGTGACCGCCTACCTGGTCAACGAGAAGATCTCGAAGCGCTTCATGGCGGCCCATGAGGGCGGCGGCCCCCCCGACATGAACGCGATCCGCGCCGCGCGCTCCAACGTGCGCTACCATCTGAAATACATCGGCTACCTGATCGCGCGGCGGCGCTGGATCGCCGGCGACAACCTGACCTATGCCGATCTGGCGGCGGCCGCCCATCTTTCCTGCGTCGACTATCTGGGCGACGTCCCCTGGGACGAGGACGAGATGGCGCGGAACTGGTACGCACGGGTCAAGTCGCGGCCCTCGTTCCGCGGCCTCCTCGCCGACCGGGTGCCCGGCATGGCGCCGGCCGCCCATTACGCGGATCTGGATTTCTGAACGCGCGACGGACCTATCATGGCGCCGACCTGCGGCGCCTCGTCGAGACCCGGGCCCGGGCCCTCGGATTCTGCGGCCTGCGCGTCACCCGCCCCGACCGGCTTCCGGACTTGCCGGGCCGCCTGTCTGCCTGGCTCGCCGAGGGCGCGCACGGCACCATGGAGTGGATGGCGGACCGGGCCGACCAGCGGGCGAGCCCGGTGGGGTTGTGGCCCGGCCTGCGCAGCATCCTGGTCGTGGCGATGAGCTACCGGCCCGACCACGATCCCCTCGACCTCCTGTCGCAGCGCGATCGCGGAGCCGTCGCCGCCTACGCGCAGAGGCGGGATTATCACGAAGTTTTGAAGGGCCGGCTGAAGGAATTGGGCGGCTACCTGTCCGCCAAGGGCGACGTGCGCGTGAAGGTCTTCTGCGACACTGCCCCCGTCATGGAGAAGACCCTCGCCGAGGCGGCCGGCCTCGGCTGGCAGGGCAAGCACACGGTGCTGATTTCCCGCGGGCACGGCAACTGGCTGCTCCTCGGGGCGATCTACACCAGCGCGGAGTTCGAGCCCGACGCGCCGGAGCGCGACCATTGCGGCTCCTGCCGCGCCTGCCTGGACATCTGCCCGACCGACGCCTTCCCGGCGCCCTACCGGCTCGATGCCCGCCGCTGTATCTCCTATCTCACGATCGAGCATGCCGGCCCGATCCCCGCGGCGTTCCGGCCGGCGATCGGCAACCGGGTCTTCGGCTGCGACGATTGCCTCGCCGTCTGTCCCTGGAACAAGTTCGCCGGCACGGCGGCCGAGAGCCGGCTTGCCGCACGGGCTGATCTGGCAGCCCCGGCGCTGGCGGATTTGGCGGCCCTCGACGATGCCGCGTTCCGGTCCTTCTTCGCCGGCACGCCGGTGAAGCGCACCGGGCGCGACCGGTTCCTGCGCAACGTCATGATCGCAATCGGCAATTCCGGCGATCTTGATCTGGCGGGCGCGGCCGTTGCGGGGCTCACCGACACGTCCCCGCTGGTGCGCGGCATGGCGGTCTGGGCCTGCGCCCGGCTCCTCGCGCCGGATGCCGTGCGCGCACTCCGGAGGCGGCACGGCGACGGCGAAACCGATGCCCATGTCCGCGACGAGTGGCAAGCCGCCGCCGGCTTGACGGAATCGCCGGCGGGCGAGACATCCGCCGCATGAATCTCTTCGTCTTCGGGCTCGGTTTCACCGGCCGCCGTTTCGCCGAGCGGGCACGGGCGCGTTTCGACACCGTCTGCGCCACCGTCACGGATGCCGCGGCCGCCGACCGGATCGCGGCGGAGACCGGGTTCGCCATGCGGGCCTTCGGCCCCGGGGCCGACGATTCCCGGATCGCGGCGGATCTCGCCCGCACCGATGTGCTCCTCGTCTCGGCGCCTCCCGGCGAGGCCGGCGACCCGGTTCTGGCCCGCTACGCGGACGCCGTCGCGGCGAGCCGGATCGGCTGGATCGGCTACCTCTCGACCATCGGCGTCTACGGCGACCAGGGCGGCGCCTGGATCGACGAGGCGACGCCGGCGAACCCGCGCAGCGCCCGGTCCAAGGTGCGCCTCGACGCCGAGGCGGCGTGGCTGGCGCTCGGCGCGCGGACGGGCAAAGCCGTGCAGGTCTTCCGGCTGTCGGGCATCTACGGGCCCGGGCGCAACCCGATCGTGAAGCTGCGCGAGGGCCGCTCGCAGCGCATCGTGAAGGCCGGTCAGGTCTTCAACCGCATCCATGTCGACGACATCGCCACGACGCTGCTGGCCTCCGTCGACCGGCCGCGGCCGGGGGCGATCTACAACGTCACCGACGACGAGCCGACCGCGCCCCAGACCGTGACGGAGCACGCCGCTTGGCTCACCGGCCTGCCGCTGCCGCCCGCGATCGATTTCGAGACCGCCGACCTGTCGCCGATGGCGCGCAGCTTCTACGGCGAGAACAAGCGCGTGCAGAACCGGCTGATCCGCGATGAACTCGGCGTGGCGCTCGCCTATCCGAGCTATCGCGAGGGTCTCGCGGCCCTGAAGGACCAGCCCTGATCAGGCTTCGAGGTGGCGCGGCCGCACGAGGCGGCGCAGCAGCCCGCCGCGCGGGCCGACCATCATCGAGGCGACGTAGAGCGCCCCCGCCGCCAGCACGATGGCCGGGCCGCTCGGCAGGTCGTACTGGTACGACAGGCTGAGCCCCGAGACGCTCGCGATGGCGGCGATCAGCATCGAGACCGGGATCAGCCCGGCCAGGTCCCGGGCCCAGAACCGGGCCGCCACCGCGGGCAGGAGCATCAGCCCCACCGCCAGCAGCGTGCCGAGGGCCTGGAACCCGCCCACGAGATTGACCACCACGAGCGCCAGGAAGGCGAGGTGGACCGGTCCGCCGCTGCGGCTGACGCTCCGCAGGAACAGCGGGTCGACGCATTCCATCACCAGCGGCCGGTAGATCACGGCGAGCGCCAGGAGGGTCAGCGTACTGATGCCGCCGAGCAGCCAGAGGGCGGAATCGTCGAGCGCCAGGACCGAGCCGAACAGGAAGTGCATCAGGTCGATCTGCGATCCGCGCAGGGAGACCAACAGCACGCCGGCGGCGAGCGAGATGAGGTAGAAGGCCGCGAGGTTGGCGTCCTCCCGGATCGTGGTCGCCCGGGTGACCGCGCCGGCGAGCAGGGCCACCGCGAGGCCGGCGACCAGGCCGCCCAGCGTCATCGCCGGCAGGGACAGGCCGGCGACCAGGAAGCCGACCGCGGCTCCCGGCAGGATCGCGTGGCTCATCGCGTCGCTCATCAGGCTCATGCGGCGCAAAGTCAGGAAGACGCCGATGGGCGGCGCCGACACCGACAGCGCGAGGCAGCCCGCCAGCGCCCGGCGCATGAAGCCGAATTCGACGAACGGCGCGAGGAAGGATCCGAACGGATCGGTCACGCGGCGTCCTCGTGGTGGTGATGCGCGGCGGCGCCGTGATCATGCGCCACGGCCGGGTGCTCGCGCGGTCCGGTGCAGATTGCCGCGCCCTCGTCCCAGGCCTCGGACAGGTTGCGGGCGCGGGCGAGATTCTCGGCGGTGAGAACCCGCGCGGTCGGCCCCCAGGCCACGGGCTCCCGGGCGAGCAGGAGCGTCGACGGGAAGTGCGCGCGGACCTGCGCGAGGTCGTGCAGGGCGGCCACGATCGTGCGTCCCTCGTCGTGCCAGGTCCGGATCAGGGTGAGCAGATCCTCCACCGTCCGCGCGTCGATGCCGGTGAACGGCTCGTCGAGGAGCACGACGGGGCAATCCTGCAGGATCAGCCGCGCGAACAGGGCCCGCCTGAACTGGCCGCCCGACAGGGTGCCGATCGGCCGCGCCGCGAAGCCCTCGAGACCGACCGCCGCCAGCGCGGCCTCGGCCGCCGGGCGCCGCCGGACGAGGCTGCGCCACGCCCCCGCCTTCCGCCAGAGACCCATCCCGGCGAGATCCATGACGGTGAGCGGAAAGCTTCGGTCGATCTCGTCCACCTGCGGCATGTAGGCGATGGCGCCCGCGCGCTCGATTCGGCCGTCGAGGCAGCGGATCTCTCCGGCCATGCCCTTGAGAAGCGTCGACTTGCCGGCCCCGTTCGGTCCGACCAAAGCGAGCAGATCGCCGGCCCGCACGGAGCCGTCGAGATGGTGGACCGCCGGATGCCGGTCGTAACCGAGAGTGAGGCCGACGAGGCGGATCGGATCCGGATTCCGGCCGCTCATGCCGAAAGCGCCCAGGCAATGGTCAGCCAGACCAGCGTCGCGAGCGTCGCGGCGAGGGCCAGCCGCAGGCCGATCCCGCTCTGGAACAGCGAATGCCGGGCCACGTGTCTCGGGCTGGGAAGGGTCGGCAAGGGATCCTCGTCGCGCACTGAACCGGCGCGGGCACCACCGGGGCTACTGGTGCGGTCCTGGGCGGCGGTGATACACTGTAACAAACCCGCGGGACAACCTGCTGATCATGTCTGGAGCAATCATGCACCGTCACGAGGGTCACGACGCGTGCCACGTCGGCACCGGTGACATGCTCGCGCGGGCCGAGGCCCTCTGTCGCGAGCGCGGTCTGCAATTCACGCCGCTGCGCCGGGATGTGCTGGAGGCCGTGGCCGAGGCCGGGAAAGCCCAGGGCGCCTACGACATCGCCGAGCGGTTGAGCGTGCCGGGCAAGCGCGTGGCACCGGTCTCCGTCTACCGGGCCCTCGATTTCCTGATGGAGCAGGGGCTTGTCCACCGGATCGCGAGCCGGAACGCCTTCATCCCCTGCACGCACGGCCACGCGCCCGGCGAGGGGGTGATCTTCCTGATCTGCCGCACCTGCGGCGGGGTCGACGAGGCCTCGTCGGAGGAGGTCGAGGGCAGCCTTGGACGCACCCTGGAGCGGGCCAGCTTCACGCCGACCCACAGCATCCTGGAGGTCGAGGGCGATTGCGGCGCGTGCCGCGATCGGAAGCCGGCACCCTGAGGCGCTGCCGCGCCGGCCAGGATGGGGACGGCGGCGAGTCCCCGGCAGCCCGCTAGAACGCGTTCTGGTAGGCTCGGCGCGAGACGATCGTCTGGATCATGATCTGAATGTCGAACCAGATCGACCAATTGTCGATGTAGTACAGGTCGCAGGCGATGCGCTGCTCCATCGCAAGGTCGGTCTGCGTCTCGCCGCGGTAACCGTTGACCTGGGCCCAGCCGGTGATCCCCGGCTTCACGTTGTGGCGGCGGGCGTAGAGGGCGATCCGCCGCTCGAAGCTCCGGTCATGCGCCATCGCGTGCGGACGGGGACCGACCAGCGACATCTCTCCGCGCAGGACGTTGATCAGCTGGGGCAGCTCGTCGAGATTCGTGCGACGGAGGATCGCGCCGAACCGGGTGATCCGGCTGTCGTTGCGCGTCGCCTGACGGAAGGCGGTGTTCGAGTCCGCCCGCATCGACCGGAACTTGAAGACCCCGAACGGCTGCTGATTGAAGCCGTAGCGCTTCTGGCGGAAGAAGACCGGGCCGGGGCTGTCGAGCTTGATGGCCACGGCGATCGCCACCAGCAAGGGCGACAGCGACACGAGGGCGATGGCCGCCACGACCAGGTCGAAGGCCCGCTTCAGCACGACCTCGCCGAGGTTCAGCGGCCGACGGCCGATATTGATCCCCGAGACCCCGCCGACCCGGGCGACCTGCAGGTCGGGGAAGCGGTCGAGGACCGCGCCGGGACGCAGGTGCAGGGCCGAGGGGACCCGGAGGAACGCGTCGATGCAGCGCTCGACCTCCGCGGTGTCGGCCCAGGGGACGAGGACGAAGACGTCGTCCGGCCGGAGGAAGCGCACCACCGAGACGGCGAGGTCGAGATCCTCCTGCAACTGGTCGTACCGTGTGGCCACGTCTGCGCCGGGATCCACGCGCCGCAGATAGCTCGTCCCGATGATTCGCGAGCCAAGATGATCGACTTCCTTGCCGGCGTAGAAGCGCGCGATGTCCTCCTCGTAGCCCACGAGGTGGATCCGGCTCGCCGTGGTCGATCCGGCACTGAGCCGCTGCGACACCAGGCGTCGCACCGCCGTGCGGGCTCCGATCAGAACCGGCAGGCCGAGGGCGAAGATCCCGAACGAGACGAGGCGCGAATAATCGTTGGTCGTCTTGGTCATGAAGCTGACCACGAGCACGGCCGCCCAGGCGACCAGCCAGAGGGAGGCCCCCCGCTGGATGCCCGGCTTTTGCGCCATGACGGTCTCGAGGCTGTATTCCTCGCGCAGGACGTTCGTGGCGATGATCACCAGGCCGAGCAGCGCCGCCAGCCGCAGGCCGCGGAGAGCACCCGCCCAGGCCGTGCTGTCCTGCGTTGCGACGTGGTAGGCGAATTCGAGGCCCAGGGTCACCGCCACGATCGCCGCGAGGTCGGTGGCGGCGAGCGCCGTCGAGAGGGCGATGCGCGCCAGCACGCGACCGCGGCGCGGCAGCAGTGCCGACCAAACATTGCGGCGGCGCTCTGCCGAAGTCGGCAGCGCCTGAAACGTCTCCGGAAGCCGATCGTGAAACATCTGACCCGCAACGTCCCGTCTTAGTCGGACTCTGTACCAGTCTGAGACACGAAAGGTTTCGGCGCCGCCTGGTGACGGTACCGGAGCAATCCGCGGGCCTCGCGGGTTCACGATCGCAATCACGGAGGGACGGTGCGACCTAGGGCGCGCCCTCGGTCGATGCAATACATGATTAATGCTGAGTGGCTGTTCGGCGCATCGGACGGCCGCAAGATTTCGTGTCGAACCGTTTCCGCCGGTACCATTTCAATTCAGGCGGGTATCTTACCCGGCTGTTTCAACCTACCGGGTGTGCGTGATGACCCCAGCCCTCCGGGCCGGGGTCGGGGTTCCGTCAGACGGATTCGGCGCCCTGGTGGGCTTCGGCTGTCCCGCCGACGGTCTGGATGGTCTCGAAACCTTCGAACTGGGGATGGCCGAGATACAGAGGCTTGGTCGAGGGAACGCGACCATGGGCCTTGCGGAACTGCTCGGACCGCGTCCAGGCCTCGAACTCCGCCCGCGACCGCCAGATCGTGTGCGAGGCGTACAGGACGTGATCCTCGTACTCGGGTCCGCGCAGCAGGTGGAACTCGACGAAGCCAGGCATCTCCCCGAGGTGGCTGTCGCGCCCGAGCCAGACGGCCTCGAAATCCGCCGTGGCGTCCTTAACGACCTTGAATCGATTCATTGCGATGAACATGCGTGTCTCCTGCGCAGTACCAACCCTACAAGCTTCCGTGTTCCTAAGGGGAACGGACGCGCGGCGACAAGGCGCACCACAAAAGCAGCCCAGTCCTCGGCGCCGACATTTCAGCAACAATGTTGCCAAGATATGTGAAGTTAAACTAGAAGCTGTAAGCTTCGACTTGCGAAGCTTGACAACTTGGTGTCCTACTGCGGCGCGGTTCACTTGTGCCGGTATGAAGGCTATAGCCGGATGCGGCACGGAGTACCGGCAACCTGGCGTGCACGAGATGCGACTTAGGGGCGGACGGTGAAGCGGCGCGACAGCGAGGCGAAGACACCCCGTCCGCAGGAGGATGCAACCCACGCCATGGAAAAGGATTCCTCCGGGCCGACGATGCCGAAGCAGACGACGGATGTCGATCGTCTGGTCGGCATCCGCATCACGGCCCTGCGCAAGGCCCGCGGCCTGAGCCAGACCGCACTCGGCAACGCGGTCGGTGTGACCTTCCAGCAGGTACAGAAATACGAGAAGGGTCAGAATCGGGTCGGCGCAGGTCGGTTGCGTGAGATCGCGCGCCTTCTCGAGGTTCCGGTCTCCGCATTCTTCGAGGAAGGCGAGCCCCGGGAGAACGCCCAGGAAGACGTGTTCGGCTTCCTCAGTGCCCATGGTGCCATCGAGCTTCTGCGTGCCTACGCGCAGATCGAGGACGATCAGATGCGCCGCGATGTGCTGGCTCTGGTCCGCAGCGCCGCGCGTGTCGCGCAGAATCGCAAGGCCGAAGCGACGCCCGATCCGGCCTGACGGTCGGACCGGTCATCATCCTGCCGCCCGGGAAGCACCCCCGTCGGGATCCGCCTCACGGAAGGTCCGCCGCGATCAGGTGGAAGAAGCTGCCGGTTACGGGTCCGACCCGATGACCGGCGAATCCGAGATCCACGCCCTCCGCGTCCGAAACGCGGGCAAGGGCCGTTGCCTCGGGGGCGCTGGGCGAGAGTTCGCTGGCATAATGGAACTCGTGCCCGATGAGCCGCGAGCCGCCCGGTCCGAGCATGCTGGACTCGCAGAGCCGGGCGACGCGATAGCCGAGATGCAGTTTGCGCTGATGATAGGATGTCGCCACCGGCAGGAGTCCCGCCATGGCATGGGTGACGCCGTCCGCGTCCTGCAGCGTCTGTCCGAGGACCATGTACCCGCCGCACTCCCCATGGACGGGGCGTGTCCGGGCGAAGTTGCGCAGACCCTCCAGGAATAAGGAGGCACCGGCGATCCGGCCCGCGTGCAGTTCGGGATAACCGCCGGGCAGCCAGCAGACGTCGCAATCCTCCGGCGGCCCCTGGTCGGCGAGCGGCGAGAAGGGGACGAGTTCGGCGCCGGCCATCCGCCAGCCGGTCTCCAGATGCGGATAGAGGAAGCTGAACGCCGCATCCCGGGCGACCGCTACGCGCTGACCAGGCGGCTGCGGCGGTCGGCCACCGGAGACCGGCACGGCCCCCCCCGCGCAGGCCCTGACCGCGTCGAGATCGATCCCCGCTTCCGCGAGATCGGCGAGGCGGTCGAGACGTGCGGCGAGATCGGCAGTCTCGCCGGCCTGGACGAGACCCAGGTGACGTTCGGGCAGGACCAGCTGCGCGTCGCGCATCAGCGCGCCGAGCACCGGCAGCCCGGCGCGCTCCATCCCGGCCTCCACGAGGCGCCGATGGCGGGCGCTCGCCACCTTGTTGAGGATGACCCCGGCGATCTGCACCCGGGGATCGTAGAGCTTGCAGCCCAGCGCCACGGCGGCGGCCGATTGCGCCGCGCCCGACACGTCCACCACGAGCACGACCGGCCAGCCGTAGCGCGCCGCGATATCGGCATTCGCCCCAGTCCGGTTCTCGGCGGCGCGGACGCCGTCGAACAGGCCCATGGAGCCCTCGGCGATCACGAGATCGGCGCTCGCCGCCGTCTCGCCGGCGAGCGCATCGAGGAACGGCGTCGCCATGGCGAAGCTGTCGAGGTTGAAGCTCGGATGACCGGTCGCGGCCTGGTGGAAGGCCGGGTCGATGTAGTCCGGGCCGCATTTCGCGCCCCGCACCCGCAGGCCGCGCCGGGTGAGGGCGCGCAACAGGGCGAGGGTGACGGTCGTCTTGCCGGAGCTGGAGCGCGGCGCCGCGACGAGGAGGCCGGGGGCGCTCACGATCGTTGCCCCACCGTGCCGCCGGGCCGGTAGCGCCGGTCGTAGTCGGGCGCGTAGAGCGCGCTCTCGCGGAACTCCGCGGCGCCCAGCGCCGGTCCGACCAGGATCAGGGCGGTACGCTCAAGGCCGGCCTCCGCGACGAGGCCGGGCAGCGTGGCGAGATCGCCGACGAGGGCCCGCTCGTCCGGCCAGGAGGCCCGGAACACGGCCGCGGCCGGGCATGTCGGCCCGTAGAAGGGGATCAGTTCCGCGGCGACCGCCTCGACCACGTGGATCGACAGGTGGATCGCCAGGGTCGCGCCGGTGGCCGCGTAGGCCGCCAGGGTCTCCCGCTCGGGCATCGCGCTCGCGCGCCCCGACGTGCGGGTCAGGATCACGCTCTGCGCCACGCCCGGCACCGTCAATTCGCGGCGCAGAAGGGCGGCCGCAGCGGCGAAGGCCGGGACGCCCGGCGTCACCGTGTAGGGAATGGCCAGCGCGTCGAGCCGGCGCATCTGCTCGGCCAGCGCGCTCCAGATCGACAGGTCGCCGGAATGCAGGCGCGCCACGTCCTGCCCGGCCGCATGCGCCGTCCGGATCTCCGCCACGATGGCGTCGAGGTCAAGGGGGGCTGTATCGACGATCCGGGCGCCAGGCGGGCACCAGCCCAGGATCTCGGGAGCGACGAGCGAGCCCGCATAGAGGCAGACGGGGCTGGCGGCGATGCGGTCGCGCCCGCGCACAGTGATCAGGTCGGCCGCGCCGGGGCCGGCGCCGATGAAGTGAACGGTCATGATTCCCGTGTCGTGTCGTATCGGACCGCCAGGGCGCAAGTGGCGCCGCCGCTCGCGATCCGAGGCAAAGCGAGGCGGCTCCGGGGTCCCGCGCCGGCGAGGGCCGCCGCCTCGGCCAGCGAGCCGACCCCGCGCAGGCGCTCGATCCGCGCGGAGCGGGTGACGATCTCAACGTCGCGCGCCTCCAGTGCCTCGGGGGAGACCGGGTGAGGTGACAGGCCGAACCGCGCCGTCGCGGCGCGGATCGCCGGCTCCGAGGCTCGGTCGGCCGCCGTCGCCACGGCCGTCAGGTGCGATCGCTCTGCGCCGAGTGTCGCAAGCGCCCGCTCGATCAGCGCCGCGATCTCGTCGGGGTCGGTCCCACGGCGGAAACCGATCCCTGCGACCAGCGGCCCGGTCACGGCTTGGTCCAGGCCCATTGGGTCACCGCCATGGCGGGGCGCCAGCCATTCATCGCGCCGACCGGACTTGCCCGCTCGACACCGTAGCGGCGCAGGCTGCCGCCCTGCGTCGCGAAGGCCGCCAGCAGCGCGGCCTCGCCTTCCAGGGTGACGGCGTTGGCGACGCAGCGCCCGCCACTCCGGAGGGCCGCGAGCACCGCCGACAGAACCCCCGGCTCCGAGACGCCGCCACCGATGAACACCGCGTCCGGCGCCGGCAGTCCGTCGAGCGCCCCAGGGGCCGCGCCGATGACGACGGCGAGATCCGGCGTCCCCAGGGTCTCGGCGTTGCGGCGGATACGCTCGGCCCGGTCCGGACGGCCCTCGACCGCCGTGGCGCGCAGACTCGGATGGCGCAGCATCCACTCGATCGCGATCGAACCTGCGCCTGCACCGACATCCCAGAGATGCAGGCCCGGATGCGGACGAAGCGCGGAGAGCGTCAGAGCCCGGATCTCGGCTTTGGTGAGCTGTCCGTCGCTCTCGAACAGGTTGTCGTCGAGGCCCGGCGCGAGGGGCAGGGCGCGGCCGGCACCCGCCACCGCGATCGCCACCGTGTTCAGCGGATCGATGGCGGCATCGTCGAACGCGTCGGCAAGGCCCGTGCGGACGCGCTCGCGCGGGCCGCCCATCGCCTCCAGCACCGTCAGCGTCGACGCGCCGAAGCCCCGCTCTCGCAGCAGGGCGGCGAGCACGCCGGGCGTCGTGCCGTCCCAGGACAAAACGAGCAGCCGCGCCCCCGGCTGGAGATGCGGGACGATCCGGGTCAGCGCGCGCCCATGGAGCGTGACCAGCGCGCACTCCGCGAGCGGCCAGCCGAGCCGCGCGCAGGCGAGGCTGAAGGCCGAGGGCTGCGGAAAGGCGCGGATCTCGCCCGCCGGCACTATCCGGGCGATTTCGGCGCCGATGCCGTAATGGAACGGATCGCCGGTGGCGAGGATGCAGGTTGGCTCGCCGCGCCGCGCGAGGATCTCGGGATAGGCCTCGTGGATCGGGCTCGGCCAGGATCGCGTCTCTGCGCCGAGCGGCCCCGCGAGGGCGAGGTGGCGCCGGCCCCCGTAGACCACACGGGCGTCGTCGAGCGCGGCGGCGGCGGCCGGCGTCAACCCGGCCCGGCCGTCTTCGCCGATCCCGACGATCGACAGCCAGGGAGTGCTCGACAGAGGCTCAGCGCTCATGGACAAGGCGCCCATGACCTCGGCGCCCCCGACCAGCGACACGATGCGGATCCTGATCCTCGGCGGGACCGGCGAGGCGAGCACCCTGTCCCGGTCGCTCGCCGGTCGTGCGGACCTCTCCGTGATGCTCTCGCTGGCCGGACGGACTTCGTCGCCGAAACCCGAGCCGGTGCCGACGCGAAGCGGCGGGTTCGGCGGCGTCGAAGGCCTCGCAAGCTACCTGCGCGCCGAGGCGATCACCCACCTGATTGACGCGACTCATCCATTCGCCGCGACGATATCGGGCCACGCAGAGCGCGCGGCGGCATCGGCGGAGGTGCAGCTCCTCGCAATCCGCAGACCGGCCTGGAGCCGCGAGCCCGGCGACGTGTGGATCGAGGTCGACCGGATGGAGGAAGCGGTGGCCGCGCTCGGAGCGAAGCCCCGGCGCGTGTTCCTGACGGTCGGACGGCAGGAAGCCGGCGTCTTCGCGGCGGCGCCCCAGCATGCCTACCTGGCGCGAACGGTGGAGCCTCTGGGCGGGATCCTGCCGGTGCCGGATCTCACGGCTCTGGAGGCACGCGGGCCCTTCGATATCGCGTCCGAGGTCGCGCTGATGTGCGCCAGCGGAACGGAGGTCTTGGTCAGCAAGAATGCCGGCGGGGCAGCGACCTACGGTAAGATCGCCGCGGCGCGCAGCCTCGGCATTCCCGTGGTGATGGTGCGTCGGCCGGGCAAGCCGGACGTACCGAGCGTCCCGGACGCCGCGGCCGCCCTCCGCTGGCTGGACAGGGGCGCTCACGCTGGTCCCGCGACCTTGCGGGCGGTGTAGACGAAGGGCGTCCGGCCCGCGCGCGGGATCAGCCGCGTGGTCGAGGCGCCCAGGATCACCATCGTGGCCATGTCGGCCGGCACGGCGCGCGCCTCCGCGAGGGGCGCGACCCGGATCGCCTCGTCGGGCCGGCTGATGGCGCGCGCGAACATCACCGGGGTGTCGGGCGCGCGGATCCCGGCCGCGATCTCCAGCGCCGCACCGAGTTGCCAGGGCCGGGCGGTGGAGATCGGATTGTAGAGGGCGATCACCAGATCGGCCCGCAGCACGGCCTCCAGCCGCGCGGTCACGACCGGCCAGGGCTTCAGGTTGTCCGAGAGGGACAGTGCGCAGAAGTCTCCGCCGAGCGGCGCGCCGAGTCGGGCCGCGGCTGCCAGCATCGCTGTGATGCCCGGCTCCACAATGATCGCGAGGTCGCGCCAGTCCGGCTCGCCGTGCTCCACCGCCTCGAACACCGCGGCCGCCATGGCGAAGACCCCGGGATCGCCGCCCGAAACGACGGCGACCCGGCGGCCGGAGGCGGCAAGCTGCAGCGCGTGACGAGCCCGGTCGACCTCGACGCGGTTGTCACTCGCGTGCCGGACCAGCCCAGGACGCTCGGGCACGCGGGCGACATAGGGGAAGTAGCCGACGACGTCCTCTGCCGCGTCCAAAGCCCGGCGGGCGGACTCGGTCAGCAGCGTCGCGTCGCCCGGGCCGAGGCCGACGACGGTGAGGCTGCCGCTCAAGGCCGCCGTCCCTCACCGGGCAGCAGCACCATCGAGAAGTAGGGCGCGTCGTCGTCGGCCTTGTCGGCCAACATCACGACCCGCTCGCCCGCCATCGTCCCGCGCTCCACGTAGACCGCGCGCGCGAGCAGCCCGGCGGCCGACAAGGCGGTGCGCACCTTCGGGAGATGGCGCCCCAGCTTCATCACCACCGCGGCGTCGGTGCCGCGCAGGCGCTCGGTCAGCGCGTCGAGCGACAGGGTCGCCGGTAAAACGGTGAGGACGTCGTCGCCCCAGGTGATCGGCGTTCCGGCTCGGGTCCAGCAGCCCGACATGCCGGTCACGCCGGGAATCACCTCAACGGGGAAGCGGTCCTTCAGGCGCCGCCACAGGTGCATGAACGAGCCGTAGAAGAACGGGTCGCCCTCGGACAGGATCGCGACGTCGCGCCCGGCGCCGAGATGATCGGCGAGTTGCCCGGCCGCGTCGTCGTAGAAGCCGGCAAGGGCCGCGACGTAATCCGGGTGCTCGGGGTGAATCTCGGTCGTGTAGGGATAGGCGAGGGCCATCTCGCGGGCCGGGTCGCGGACGATCGCGTCCGCGATGGCGCGGGCATTGCCCCGCCGGCCGCGCTTGCAGAAATGCACCAGCACCGGCGCGCGCGTCAGGATGCGCTGCGCCTTCACGGTCAGCAGTTCCGGATCGCCCGGGCCCATCCCGACGCCGTAGAGCGTGCCCGTCACCACGGCCGCGGGTACTTCCTCGGCCAGGCCGTCGAGGCGTTCGAACCCGTCCATCACTCGACCCCGCTGGCGAGCGCGTTGACCGCCGCGGCTGTCATGGCGCTGCCGCCGCGCCGGCCGTGCACGACCACGAACGGCACGCGGCCGTCCCGGGCCAGTGCCTCCTTCGATTCCGCCGCGCCGACGAATCCAACCGGGATGCCGATCACCGCGGCGGGAGGCGCCACGCCGGCATCGAGCAGCTCCAGAAGGCGGAACAGGGCGGTCGGGGCGTTGCCCACCGCCACGACGCTGCCCGGGAGGTACTCGCGCCAGAGTTCCATGGCCGCGGCCGACCGGGTCGTGCCGAGGCTCTTGGCGAGATCCGGGACGCGCGGGTCGCCGAGGGTGCAGATCACCTTGTTGTCGGCGGGCAGCCGCGTGCGGGTGACGCCGTCGGCGACCATGCGGACGTCGCAGAGGATGGGGGCGCCGGCCTGAAGGGCCGCGACACCGGCGTCGGCGAAACCAGGCGCCATTTCCACGTCGGCCGGCAGATCGGTCATGCCGCAGGCATGAATCATGCGCACGACGACGCGCTCGGCGGCGCCCGACCAGCGCCCGAGATCGGCCTCGGCGCGGATCATCGCGAATGAGCGCGCGTAGATCGCGCCGCCGTCGCGGATGTAGTCGTAGCGGGACGTGGATTCGAGGGCCGCGGCCGGCTCCGATCCTGTCTGGCGCAGGGCGTTCTGGCTCGCGCTCATGCCGGTCTCCTGGTCCTCCCGCACACCGTTCGAGTCGTCTCCGGCGCGAAGGCAGCGGAAAGCCCGATGGTCTTGGCCCTTCCTAGACGCTCCAGCACGGCCTCGATAGGGAGATCCATGGCCGGCTCATCGCCGGGGGCGCCGCCGATCACCACGCCGTAGAGGCCATTCCGGCCGACAAGGGTCAGGTCGGCCGGACCCGGATTGGCGCAGCCCTTGGCGCAGCCGGAGACATGCGCGGCGCGTCCCAGCGCCGCAAGGGCGGCGAAGGTCTCCGCGAGGCGCGCGGCATCCGCGAGGGTGGGGGTCGATCCGGAGGCGCAGCCCGGGGCACCGGTGCAGGCATCGATCGCTCGTCGCGGGTCGCCGGGTGCGACGATGAAGACTTCCGACAGGGCCGCCGTCGTTGCCGCCGTCGGCGTGTCGGGCGGTGCCAGCAGAACGAAACCCCGTGTCGTCGAGAGCCGGATCTCACGCGCCTTGAGCGCGAGAGCGGCGGCAGCGACTCGGTCGAGGGCGTCGGCCGTGCAGCGCCCGAAAGGCGCGTCGATGATCAGGGTCCGAAGGCTTTGCCCGGCTGCCGCGTCGAGCGGACCGCCGTGCTCTCCGGGCCGATCGGAAGCGCCGTATGGCGAGTTGTCGGAGCGGAGTGGCTCGGTCAGCGCCGTAAGCTCATCTCGCGACAGGTCGCGCATGCGGCGTCGGCGGGTCCGCGCGAAAGCGGTCAGCAGCGCCGTCACGAGGCGGGCCGCCTCGCCGGCCCGGCAGGTCAGGAGCTCCTGAAGCCCGTCATCACAGGCAGCCGCTATCACCACAATGCCTGCGCCCCGAGCGATCACAGCGCAATCGGCCTCCGGTATCGCCCAATCACCGCGCCCGTCGACGACCACCAGTGTCTTGGCCGGCAGGCCGGGGATGCTCAGCCCCGCGGCCTCGATCGCAGCGGCCAAAGCCGGCACGTCGATGATCTCCTCGGGATCGCGGCCCGCCAGAGGGCTCGTGAGCGTCAGGCGCTGGGGGCCGCCATCGGCGCGCACGTCGCCGAGCCCCTCGGCTGTAAGCCATGCGGCGAGGGGCGCCCGCGTCGCTTCGGACACCCCACGGATCTGGAGATTGGCCCTGGCCGTGAGATCCAGATGGCCGTTCCCGAAGCGCCGCGCGCCCTCGGCAACGGCGCGAGCCTGGTCGAGCGTCAGAATGCCGAGCGGCGGATGCACCCGTGCCAGGAGCCCGTCGCCGGTGGGCATGGGACGGGCCAGGCCGGGGCACCAACCTCGGCGGGCGGGCGCCTCCGGAAGGGCGCGCCGATAAGGGGCCGCGCTCATTCCGCCGCCTCGCGCAGAAGGGCGTCAGTCGGGAGGGCGTTCCGCCGGCTGTGCCAGAGGCCGCGGTCCCGGGCCTCATCGAAGCGCTCCAGGATCGCCCGGGTGGCCGCCGGGTTGGCGGCGCGCAGGCGCTCGAACACCTCGGCATCGGCGATCCATGCGGTGTACAGCGCCTCGAAATCGCCGTCGGACACCGCATCGCTGGCGGCGGCCAGGACGAAGACGGCGTCGAGCCCCTGGGCGAATTCCTGCGCGCCGCGGTAGCCGTGGCGGAGTTGGGCCGCGATCCAGCGGGGATCGGCGAGACGCCCGCGGATCAGGCGAGCCGCGTCCTCCCGGGCGGTTCGCGCCTTCGGCCGTTCCGGCACCGAGACGTCGAGGCTGTAGAGTGCGGGACTGGCCCCCGCCAGGGCTGCGGCGGCCGCGAAGCCGCCCATGGCATCGACCGCGGCATCGCCGTCGAACAGATCCCGCTCGGCCACGTCGAAAGCGTGGAGATAGGCGTCGGCTGCCGTCACCCGGGCGGCGAAATCCGCGTCCGGCCCCTCGCGATCTCCGTAGGCGTGGCCGCTGGCAGCGAGATAGGCAATCCCGAGATCGGCGCGGCCATCCCAAGTGCCGTCCAGGGCGGTCGCGGCAGTGCCGGCGCCGTAGCGGCCCGGCGCCGCTCCGTAGACCCGCACGGACGTGTCGCCCCGTCGGCGAGCGGCCGCGAGCGGGTTCTCGTCATCGGCCTCGTCCCGCTCAGCAACGGCGCGGGCGGCTCGATCGAGCAACGCGAGTGTATCGGGGAACGTGTCGCGGAACGCGCCGGAGATCCGGACGGTGACGTCGATCCGCGGACGGTCCAGCATCGCGAGGGGCAGGATCTCGAAACCGGTGACCCGGGTGCTGGCATGGTCCCAGACCGGCCGGACACCCATCAGGGCGAGGGCATGGGCCACATCCTCCCCGCCGGTGCGCAGGGTCGGAGAGGCCCAGAGATCCATGACGATCCGGGCCGGATAGGAGCCCTCGTCTTGGAGAAAGCGGGTCACGACCGCGGCGGCGGCCCGCTCGCCGAGGAGCGCGGCGGCGCGGCTCGGGATGGCGCGCGGGTCGAGAGTCGCGAGGTTGCGCCCGGTCGGGAGTACGTCGGACCGGCCGCGGGACGGTGATCCGGATGGGCCGGGGGGAACGAAACGCCCGTCGAGGGCCGCCAGCAGCCCGTTCCGTTCGGCGGCCGCGCTCGCCGCCACAGGCTCGGACGCGCCGTCGGACGCACGCCCGAAAACGTGGAGGCCGTCGCGAAAGACGGTCTCGCCAAGATCGCAGAGATGGGCGTCGAGCCGTGTCAGCGCCTCGTCCATCGGCGTGTCCGCGCCGATCCCGGCACCGTCCAGCAATCCGGCCGCCTCCGCCTCCTCGAGGATGGCGCGGGCGACGAGGTCCGCGCGGCGGGGATCGAGCACGCTGGCGGCGGAATACTCCTCCACAAGCTCACGCAGCCGCGCAGCCTCGGGTGTGAGCGTGTGGACGGCGATGTTGGGTGTCAGATGACCGAGCGCCACCCCGCCGAGGCGGCGCTTGAGCGGCGCGGCCTCGCCCGGGTCGTCGACGATGAACGGGTAGATCACCGGCAGGCCGCCGACGCAGAGCGCCGGGAAGCAGGCGGGCGAGAGGGCCACGGCCTTGCCCGGCAGCCACTCGGTGGTGCCATGCGTGCCGAGCTGCACCAGAGCGTCGAAATGATGCCGCAGGCCGAGGTAAAAGGCCATGTAGGCGTGGGTCGGAGCGCGGTCGAGGTCGTGATACCCGGTCTTGCGATCGGGATCGCGCCCGCGGTCGGGCTGCAGGAAGACCGCGAGATTGCCGCGGTCCGGTATCGGGGCGGCCTCGGCGGCGCTCGTCACTATCCGGAACCGGAAGGCGCCGTCGATGCAGACCGGGTCCGCTTCGGCCTCGCCCCAGAGCGCGGTGATGGTGGTGCGTGCGTCTTCGGGAAGAGAACCCCACCACGCCTTGTAGGCCGCGAGCGGCACCTGGAACTCCGCCGGGCCCTCCGTGAGATCGGCCATCAGCGTTGCGGCCTTCGGAAGCGTGCCCGCCTCGTAGCCTTCAGCGGCGAGGTCGGCGGCGATCGCGCGGACGCTCTCGGGCGTGTCGAGGCCGACCGCGAAGCCGGCCCGGCCGCCGCGGGCCGGATAGTCGGACAAGACCAGGGCGACGCGCCGCGCCGCCCGGGGCAGGGCGCCCAGCCGCAGCCATCCCGCGGCCCGGTCGGCAAGCGCGGTAATGCCGGCGTCGTAGGGTACCGCCCGGCGCTGGGCGAAACCGGCGAGCTCCGGGCTCTCCTCCTTGAAGGAGATCGGGAAGCCCGAGAGCCGGCCGTCGAATTCCGTCAGCGCGACCTGCATGGCGAGGTCGGCCGCGCCGAGGCCCCGGGCCGAAGCTTCCCAGGCCGCGCGGGGCGAACCCACTGTGAAGGCCTGAAGCACCGGGCAATCGGCGCCGTCGAGGACGAAGTCGATGCCCTCCTCGCGGGCCGAGAAGGCGGTCGCGGCGACCACGAGATCGGGTCTGCGCGCCCGCACGGCCGCGGCGACGGCGGCGGCGGCCTCCGGCTCCTTCAGGCTGGACACCACCATCGGCAGCGTGCCGATCCCGCGAGCCCTCAAGGCCGCGGCGAGCGCGACGAACGGCTCGGTGTCGCCGCCGAGCACGGCCGAGCGGTAGATCAGCAGAAGAACGACGGGCGTGGCCGCGATCGGCGACCCGGTGAGCGGGATCGCCGTGCCGGCCGCGGCGATCGCCGCTTCCAGGGGAAGAACGCCGCAGCCCGGACACCAGGGAAAGCCGCGGGGCAGCGGCTGCGGGGGCTCGACCATGCCGGCGGCGCCCAGCCGGACCGCCAGCCTCCGCAGCATCCGCCGCAGGTTGTCGGGGCCGCCGGCACGGAAATAGGCGTCGAGCTGGCCGGCGAGGTCGGGATCGGTGGAGAACGACGCCAGGCGCGGATCGGGCCGGTCATCGCCCGGCAGGACGGCCAGCACGACGCCATGCGCCCGCGCGGCCTCGGCGCAGCGCTCGATGCCGTAGCGCCAGTAATCCAGGCCGCCGAGACAGCGGATCACCACGACCTTGGCGTGAGCCACCACGCGCTCGACGTAGAGATCGACGGACAGCGGATGCCGCAGCTTTGCGAGCTTCGCGAGCCGCAGGCTCGGCAGGCCGGCCTCCGCGGCGTGGGCCTGCCCGACCGCCGCGAGGTCGCTGTCGGTGAACGACAGCACCACGAGGTCGCCGGGCTCCTGCCCGAGATCCACGGCCGCCTCGCCCTCATCGAGGGAGACGGCATCGATGCGCACGAGATGCACCGCAGCGGCCCCTTAGACCGAGGCCGGGCGGGGGCGCGCCACGGTCCTCATCCCGCGAGGGCCGCCGCGACGGCGCCCTTGTCGAAACCCTTGAGACCGATCACGACCAGCGTCCCGTCGCGGGCCTCTCCGGCCCGCCAGGGCCGGTCGAAATGATGGGCTACGCGCCGGCCGACGCCCTGCACCACGAGGCGCATCGGCTTGCCCTCCACCTCGGCGAAGCCCTTGATGCGCAGGACACCGGCAGCCTCGGCCGCCTTCTCGACCCGGGCCGCGAGATCCCCGGCGGTCACCGCCGGGCGGATCGGCATCGCGACGGTCTCGAAATCGTCGTGGTCGTGATCCTCGCCCTCGCCGTGATGCGAGGGACGCGCATCGAGATCGTCCTCGGCGGCCGCCGCGAGGCCGAGCAGCACCCGCGGATCGATCGCGCCGTTCTCCGTCTCGACCACCTTCACGGCCCGGGGCAGATGCCCCTCGACCTCGGCGCGGACCCTGGTCCGGGTCGCGGCGTCGATGAGGTCGGCCTTGTTCAGCACCACGAGGTCGGCACAGAGGAGCTGATCCTCGAACACCTCCTCCAGCGGGTTGTCGTGGTCGACCGACTGATCGGCGGCCCGCTGGG
The DNA here is from genome assembly GCF_008329595.1 of Methylobacterium sp. P1-11. Taxonomy (NCBI): domain Bacteria; kingdom Pseudomonadati; phylum Pseudomonadota; class Alphaproteobacteria; order Hyphomicrobiales; family Methylobacteriaceae; genus Methylobacterium; species Methylobacterium sp. P1-11. Next base: position 78,805 of record NZ_NPKS01000016.1, on the reverse strand, counting down.
CGGCCAGGGCCTCGGGATTCTCCGCGAAGGCGCCCGCGGCCACCGCCGGGCCGTCGACCACCGCGACGACGCCGTCGACGGTCACCCGCGAGCGGATCGCCGGCCATTGGAACGCCTGGACCAGCGGCTTCGGCAGCGCGAGGCCCGAGGTCTCGATCAGGATGTGCTCCGGCGGCTCCGCGCGGCCGAGCAGGGTCTCCAGCGCCGGCACGAAATCGTCTGCGACCGTGCAGCAGATGCAGCCGTTCGGCAGCTCGACGATCGCATCCTCGGTGCAGCCCTCGACCCCGCAGGCGGCCAGGAAGGACTTGTCGAAGCCGACGTCGCCGAACTCGTTCACCAGGATGGCGAGGCGGCGCCCTTTGGCGTTCTCGACGACGTGGCGGACCAGGGTGGTCTTGCCGGCCCCGAGGAAGCCCGTGACGATGGTGCAGGGGATCTTATTCACGAGGGTCATTCCGCGGCCTCCAGGGTGCCGGCGGGACGCGGGCGGGATTCGGGGAAAGGGGGGATACGGGCGATCACACCCTTGCGGAACGCCTCTGGGCGGGCGCGCCACGGCACGAGCCCGTCCGGCGTCTCTGCGTACGCGGCAAGCCCGGCGAGGATCGTCTCGGCCGAAGCGGCCGGGTCCATGTCGCCATAGACGTAGGTCCAGCGGTCCGCCGAGGCGACCGCCACGGTGCAGGGGCGCTTGCAGACGGACAGGCACTCCACCGCTTCGACCCGCAGGTCCGGTGCGCCCTCGCTTCGTGCCCGAAGCGCCTCCAGCAGGCGGGCCCCGGCACGGGGGCCGTCCAGATCATCGTCCGGGCGGCGACAGGTTGTGCAGACGTACAGGACGGTCTCAGGCACGGGCCGCTCCCGGTTCCATTCCACGCGCAAAGGCCTGCCACGCCCAGCCAAACCCGAGGCCGATCAGGATCCAGAACACGAAGCTGATCGCCAGCGAGCGGGCGGCGAATTGGGCGGCCAGCACCGCGGGAAGCTCGGACGCGGCCTCCGGTGCCTGGGGCGCGCCAACGACATGCGGGGCGATGATCAGGACGAGGCCGCCGAGGATCGTGATCAGCGCGCGGCGGATCGTGATCAGATAGAGCCCCATTCCGGTCGCCGCGGCGGTCATCACCCACCACGCCTGACGGGCGGCGAGGGGTGCGGCCGCGCTTCCGGGCAGTTCCGGCGGCAGGCCGAGACCCGGCGCCAGAGCGACGCTGGCAAAGCCTGCCACCGCGAAGGCGAGACCGACCTGCGGCGTCGGCTCGCGGCCGCAGGCGAGCATCACCGCGCCGAGCAGCAGCGCGTAGCCGACGCCGCCGACGAGGGTCGCGAGACCGGTGAACGCCATCCGTGGCAGGCCCGGGCCGGGCTGCCATGCGGGCGCCGCGTCGGGCGCAGCGTGGTCGTGCCCAGCATGAGCCAGCACGATCGGCAGCGCCCGCGCGGCCTGATGGGGCGAGTCCTGCTGCTCGTAGCGCTCGGCTGCGACGATCAGCGGCGAGGTCAGCGTAAGTTCGAGGCCCGTCACGACGGCAGCCGCGAAGAAGCCGGCGGCCAGGGCCGCCGACAGAAGCCGGATGATCATCCCTGCGCCAGAGACGTCAGTGGCAGGGAAAGTTCTGGGTATGGCGAAAATCGTGCGCCGCGTTGTGGAACGCGATCGCCGGCGAGAAGCCGGCCATGAACAGCAGGCCGAGGCCCAGCATGGCAGCAAGCGCGATGGCGACGGGGCGCTCAGACGAGCGCGTGCCGGCGGCGACGGGGGCGAGGGTCTGCGTGGTCATGTCAAACTTCTCCAGCCGCCCCACCGGCGGCAATGCGGAATCCTGTCGTGACGGCAGGTCTCCTGGCTCGCGGCTCGGCGCGCCTACCGCCTTCCCGGATCGCTCCGGTGGCGCTTGGCAGGCGCTCGCCGCTCACAGTTGCGGGGGCAGCCACGGAGTCGGGGCCTAGACCCCTCACCGCATTCCCTTTTCACCCCGTTTCCGGGGCACCGTCACGCCGCCGTTGTAGACGCATGACGGCCCGGACACAACGGAGCGGCGCCGGTTCGGATCCGATTCCCCTGCCTGTCCTCGGACAGCCGGGCTTGACGGCTTCGCCCCGATGCGGGCACCGCCGCACCTGACGCCCGGCCAGCCCGGCATGGGCGCGTCCGTGCAGCTCCCGGAGATCCGATGGCCCTGGCAGACGATCCGAAGCCGGTCCTCGTCGACCTCGCGGCCGGCCGCGATCCGCGGATCGTGTCGGAATCCGGAACCGTTACGGCCTGGCTTGAGGTCGACCTCGGCGGCCGCTTCCCGATCCACTCCGTCGTCTTGCACCCCCGGAAGGGGACCGTTCCTCCGGAACCCGGCGAGGTCACGGTGGCGGTCTCGCAGGACGGCATGACGTGGACCACGCCGGACACCGCCGGCTGGACCGCGACCCCGGACGCCCTCGTGGCTGTGATCGTCTCCGATGAGCAGGCCTGGGCGCGCGCGATGAGGATCGCCGTGCCGGATCCGACCCGCATCGCAAACGTGATTGTCCGGGCCGATGAGGCCGCCGTCGATCTCATCGCCCTGCGGGCCATGCTCGGCCTCGACGTGACGCTCCTGAACGAGAAGCCCGGCGCCAACGTCTACGTAACCTACAACCTCCGGTCTGCGCCCGGCCGCACGAGCCATGCCCTGGTGGGCCTGTCGCTCTTCGAGAACGGCGCCTTCGGCAACTGCCTCGTGCAATACATTATCGCGGTCTCGATCGCGAAGGCGCTCAACCTGAAATACATAAAGGTCCCGAAAGTCGACCGCAGCAAGGTAATCTTCCTGACCGAGCGGCTGACCTGTGACGGCATCACCTTCATCCCCCCGGACGAGCCGCTGCCGCCGGACGGCTACTTCCTGTCCGGTCTCTACTTCGATCCGACGCAGTTCGAGCGCGTGACTGGTTTGCAGGAGCCGACCGATTCCCGCGCGATCGTGCAGAATGTGATCCGGCCCCTGTTCAACGGTTTGCCCAAGACCTTCCCGCCGAAGCCCGACGACCAGCTCCTGATTCACATCCGGTCGGGCGACATTTTCAGCACCTGGGTCGATCCGCACTACCCGCAACCGCCCTTCGCCTTCTACCGGATGGTCATCGACAGGCTGCTGGCCGAGGGCCGGATCCGTTCCGTGAAACTCGTCTTCGAGAACAGGCTGAACCCGGTCATTGCCGAGGTGGAGACCTACGCGGAACGGTGCGGCCTTGCGGTGGAGATCCAGAGCGAGTCGCTGATCTCCGACGTCGCCGCGCTCGTGGACGGCCGCTACCTCGTCTTCGGGCTGGGAACCTTCGGGCCGGCGATCTGCCACCTCTCGGAGCGCGTCGAGCAGGTGTTCTACTTCGCGTCCAATTGGCCGCAGGGCTTTCAGTCGATTCCGACCATCGGGAAGGTGGTCGAGGTCCGCGATCTCGAGGGGCGCTACATGAAGGTCGGCGAGTGGCAGAACACCGACGCGCAGCGCCGGACGATGATCGATTACCCGGCCGAAGCCCTTGCCTTCGACGACGCTTGATCAGAGCCGCGGCCTGCCGATCCCGGACCAGAGAAAGCGCGCCAGCCTGCGCTCAGTCCGAAGTCATCACGGCGCGGTCCTGAGCCGCTCCGCGGGCGCGCGGGCCGGGCGCGCCGAGCCGCCATCGCGCGCCTTCAACGCCTCCGTGTACATCCGTTCGACATCGGCCTTGAATGCCGCACGCGAATCCGGACGCGTGTAGAACATGTGGCCTCCCGGATAGATCGCGAGGTTCAGGCGGCCGGCGCCGTAGGCGGGGACCTGCGCCAGAAGAAGCTTCGAGGCGAAGTACGGTGTCACGAGATCGGTGAAGCCGTGCGCCACCAGGACCTGCAGGTGCCCGTCGAGCGCCAGGGCGCCCTTGAGATTCGACAGAACCTCCGGCGCCTGCCGGCCTGAGCCCCAGCTCCAGCCGCGGTTTACGGCGTTGCTCAGCAGCTCGTAGCGCATGTTGGGCACGGGCCATTTGAGCGTCCGCGCGTAGAGGTCAAGCATCGCGCTGGTCAGCGGCGCCTGGAGCGCGGTGAGCTGCGGGTCCTCGAAGCTCGATTGCGCGGCGTCCGGGTTCGGGTCCCAGCCGGTGATGCCGGTGTCGTAGGCGCTCGCCACTCGGCCCTCGGCGCGATCGATCTCGCGCTGGATGCTCCGGGTGGAGAGGCGCGCGGCCTGGGCGCGCACCAGACCGGGATCGAGTCCGACGAGCGGAGCAACCTTCTCGGTCATCCGCGCGACAGCTGCCGAATCGCTCGGCCCCTTCAGGAGGTCGGCCAGGTACGGGCCCGAGGCGTAAGCCTCCGCGTCGCCCAGGAGGGCTGGCGTCGGAACCGTCCCGGCCCGCTCCAAGGCGCCGGCCGCGAGCGCCGGCAGCTTCAGCACGTAGCCCCACGGATTGGCCCGCGGCGTCTCCAGCCATCCGAAATCAAGCACCGGCGAGAGCAGCACCAGACCGGAGAGGCCGACACCGATCTCCTCCTGAAGCTTTTCGGCGATCAGCGGGCCACGGAAGCCGCCATAGCTCTCGCCGACGAAGAATTTCGGGCTCGCCATGCGGTCGTTGACGCGCAGGTAGCGGGCGATCACCGCAGCCAGGGTCGACGCATCGGAATCGATCGACCAAAAGGCTTTGCCGTTGCCGTCCGCGGCCCGGCTGTAGCCGGTGCCAACGGGATCGATGAAGACGAGATCGGTGAAGCCCAGCCACGTCCCGTCATTGGGCGTGAGCGCCACCGGCTGCGACGGGCTGATGCTGTCCCCGCCGACAGGCAGCCGCCAGGGGCCGATCGCCCCGATGTTCAGATAGGCCGACGCGGCACCCGGCCCGCCATTCACCGCGAAGGTCACCGGGCGCTCGCGGCCGGCCTCCGGCGCCATCGTGTAGGCGACGTAGGCGATCTCGGCCTGCAACTTCCCCGCCTCGTCGACGAGCGGCAGGCTTCCGGCCGTGGCCGTGAAATCGAGGGTCCTGCCATCCGGGAGGGTGACGCTCTGTTTCGTGGTCGAATCCGGCGGCAGCCGTCGCCCCTCCGGCCCGCGCGGCGCCGGCTTGGTCTCCGTAGAAGGATGACCGTGCGGCAGCTCCTGGGCCAGAACGCCCGAGGGCGCGCCGATGGCCAGCGTGAAGGCGAGCGCAGCGCGCGTGAGACGTCTGTTGTGGGGCACCATCACGCCTTCTTGTTCCACCGTCCGGACTCGTCCTGCTGCCAGTAGGCGACCGCGTGGCCCGCCTCCTTGGCCTGCTTCCATTGCTCGCGGGCGCGCAGGAGCGCATCCTGATCGGTCCCGTCGAATAGGATGCAGATCCGCTCATACGCGCCGGCATCGGGCGGCAGGTCGGCGCCCTCGACCAGGAAGCGGATCGAGGCCGCGTTGGGGTTCACGTCCCGAAGCGTCAGCACCACCGGCTGGCTCGCCGCATCGGGCTCGCGGTCGGTGCCATGCGGCAGGAAGCTCTCGTCGGAATAGGTCCACAGGTGGTCGTCCAGCGCCTGCAGACGCTCCTCGCTCGCCGCCTGGATCGCGGCCTGCCAGCCGCGGTCCAGCGAGCGCTCGACCAGATTCGGCAGCACCCGTTCCAGGGGCTGCCGCTGCATGTGGTAGAAGAGGATCTCGGTCACGACGCTGACGATATAGGGCTCCGGACCGCCGCGCGAGCAGCGGCGCGGAGCCGCGGCTCAGACCAGCCGGCTCTGTTCGATCGCGGCGCCGATGAAGCCCTTGAACAGCGGGTGCGGCTCGAAGGGGCGGGATTTCAGCTCCGGGTGGAACTGCACACCGATGAACCACGGGTGCCCGACATGCTCCACCGTCTCGGGCAGGAGGCCGTCGGGGGACACGCCCGAGAAGCGCAGGCCCTTCGCCTCCAGCCGCTCGCGATAGGCCATGTTGACCTCGTAGCGATGGCGATGGCGCTCGGAGATCTGCTCGGACCCGTAGATCTGCGCGATCTTCGACTCGGGATCGAGCTTCGCCTCGTAGGCGCCGAGCCGCATCGTACCGCCGAGATCGCCGGCCGCGGCCCGCCGCTCCAGCTCGTTGCCGCGCAGCCACTCGGTGAGCAGGCCGACCACCGGCTCTGAGGTGTCGCCGAATTCGGTGGAATTAGCCTCCGGCATGCCGGCCAGCGAGCGGGCGGCCTCGATCACCGCCATCTGCATGCCGAAGCAGATGCCGAGATAGGGAATGCGCTTCTCGCGGGCGTAGCGGGCCGCGCGGATCTTGCCCTCGGCGCCGCGCTGGCCGAACCCGCCCGGCACGAGGATCCCGTTGAGATTCTCCAGGAACGGTGCAGGGTCCTCGCGCTCGAACACCTCGGCCTCGATCCACTCGAGATTGACCTTCACCCGATGGCTGATGCCGCCATGGGTCAGCGCCTCGGTGAGCGACTTGTAGGCGTCCTTCAGCCCCGTGTACTTGCCCACGATGGCGATCGAGACCTCGCCCTCGGGGTTGCGCACCCGCTCGGCAATCGTGCGCCACCGGCCGAGATCCGGCTCCTCGCCGTGCTCCAGCCCGAAATGGCCGAGCACCTCCCGATCGAGGCCGGCCTTCCGGTAGGAGAGCGGCACCTCGTAGATCGACGCCACGTCCCGCGCCTCGATCACCGCGGTCTCGCGGACATTGCAGAACAGCGCCAGCTTGCGCCGCTCGTCGACCGGGATGTCACGGTCGCAGCGGCAGAGCAGGATGTCGGGCTGGATGCCGATGGAGCGCAATTCCTTCACGGAGTGCTGCGTCGGCTTGGTCTTCAGCTCGCCCGCGGACGGGATGTAGGGCAGGAGCGTCAGGTGGACGTAGCAGCAGGTGCCCCGGGGCAGCTCCTGCCCGAGCTGGCGGATCGCCTCGAAGAACGGCAAGCCCTCAATGTCGCCCACCGTGCCGCCGATCTCGACCAGCACGAAGTCGAACGCGTCGTTGCCGTCGAGGACGAAATCCTTGATCGCGTTGGTGACGTGCGGGATCACCTGGATCGTGGCACCGAGATAGTCGCCGCGCCGCTCCTTGGCGATGATCTCCTGGTAGATCCGACCCGTGGTGATGTTGTCGGCCCGGCTCGCCGGCACGCCGGTGAAGCGCTCGTAATGGCCGAGGTCGAGATCGGTCTCGGCGCCGTCGTCGGTGACGAACACCTCGCCGTGCTGCGTCGGGCTCATCGTGCCCGGATCGACGTTCAGATAGGGGTCGAGCTTGCGCATCCGGACCCGGTAGCCGCGGGCCTGAAGCACCGCCGCCAGGGCCGCCGACGCGAGCCCCTTGCCGAGAGAGGAAACCACGCCGCCGGTGATGAAAACGTACCGCGTCATGAGCCTCGGTCCATAAAGAAGGTGCTGACGTTTGCCAAACGGCGAATGCCCCGGCCGTTGCATGGGCTGGGGATCACGGAACGCATGACACGGGCCGGTCGAGCACCGGCCCGTCGGAGACGGGGTGAGACGCGGCGCCGCTTCGGGCGCGGCGCGTCAGCGCGACTGCGGCGCTTCCGGAACCGCCGGCTGGGCGGGCGCGGCCGGCTGTGCGGGTGCGGTCGCGGGCACCCGGTCCTGCTGCTGGCGCAGCGTGTCGAGCAGATTGTCGGCGCCGGTCGGCTGCTTGGCGGGCTGGCCCGAGGTCTGCGGCGCGCCGGTGTCGAGGATCGATTTCGGCGCCGCGGAGCGGTGGGACAGGATGGCCAGGACCAAGCTGGTGGTGAAGAACAGGGCCGCCAGGATCGCGGTGGCCCGGGTCAGGGCATTGGCCTGGCCGCGGCCGGTCATGAAGCCGGCGACCCCGCCGCCTCCGCCGCCCAGGCCGAGCCCGCCCTCGGAGCGCTGAAGCAGCACGACGCCGATCAGCGCGAGCACGATGATGAGGTGGACGACGATCAGGACGGTCTGCATCGGTGTTCCGGGATCTTCTTCAGCGCCGCGCGCCGGCAGCGGGCACCGGGAGACGAACGCACGATGGCCGGCGCCCGCGATCGTTTCCGGTGCTCCTCGGCACGCATGCGTGCGACGGGAAGCTCGTGGGCGACTTCGCGGGCGGACCGGCCGGAATTCGGCGACGGCATACACCACCGGCAGCCCGTCGCCAACCTGACGGGCGCGGCCCGTTGTCCGCATCGGCTCTCGCCTTCGGCCGCGCCGCGTGCTCTCTCCCCGGGCGAGGGCCGCCGAGCGAACGTGCAGCCCCGTCCGGGAGGCAAACCATGTCCGTGTCACGCCGAGCGGCGCTTGCCGCCGCCATCGCCGCGCCCGTTCTGATCCGGTCGGTCCCCGGGATTGCGGCCGGAACCGACGCCGGCGACGCCGCCGCCGTGGAGCAGGCCGTCGATGCCTTGACCAAGGCGCTGTTGGCCGCGGACGGACCCGCCCTCGACGCCCTGGTTCTCGACGGGCTGAGCTATGGCCATTCCAGCGGCTTGGTGCAGGACAAGGCGGCGTTCGTCGAGACGCTCACCAGCAAGCGCTCGGCTTTCCCGAGCATCACCCTGTCGGACCGCTCCGTCTCGGTGGTCGGCGAAGATGCCGTCGCCCGACATGTCTTCACCGGCGAGGTCGTCGCAGGCGGCAAGACGGCGCCGGTGCATATCGGCGTGATGCAGGTCTGGCACCGCGACGGCGGACGCTGGCGGCTGCTCGCCCGTCAGGCGTTCAAGATCTGATGTTACGCCCGCGCGATCGCCCCGCACCGTCTTTTCGAGCGAAGCGATCCGGTTGCGCGGTGCCTTCGGACCGCCGATGCGCCGTCAGGCGTAGGCGGCGCAGATCCCCAGGAAATCTTCGGCCACGAGGCTCGCGCCGCCGACCAGGGCGCCGTCGACGTTGTCGACGGACAGAAGCTCACGGGCGTTCCCCGGCTTCACCGAGCCGCCGTAGAGGATGCGGATCTTGTGCGCCTCGTCGCCCACGAGCTTGTCGAGCATCTCGCGCAGGGAGGCGTGGACTTCCGCGATGTCGCGGGGCGTCGGCGTCCGCCCCGAGCCGATCGCCCAGACCGGCTCGTAGGCGATCACCGTGTCGGCCGCCGTGGCACCCTTCGGCAGGCCGATGGCGAGCTGCGCGCGGACGATGTCGAGGGCGCGGCCCTGCTCGCGCTCCTCAATGGTCTCGCCGACGCAGATGATGCCGCACAGACCCGCGCGCCGGGCACCCAGCGCCTTGGCGTGGACGCCGTCGTCGGTCTCGTGGTGGTAGGCCCGGCGCTCGGAATGGCCGACGATCACGTATTTGGCGCCGAGATCGGCGAGCATCTCGGCCGAGATCGAACCGGTGAAGGCGCCGCTCGGGCGGGCATGGAGGTTCTGGCCACCGATGGCGATCGGCGAGCCGGCGGCGGCCGCTACGCAGGAGCTGATCAAGGTCGCCGGCGGGCAGATCAGCACGTCGATCCGCGACGCGAGGTCCGGCGACAGCCCATCGCGAATCGCCTCGACCACCTGGATGGATGCCCGGGTCCCGTTCATCTTCCAGTTGCCGGCGACAAGCGGCCTGCGCCCCGACTGCGTCATTCCTGCCCTCGCTCCGCCGCGGCCTTTCCCGATGTCGCCGGGGCCTACCAGAGCGAGCTTGGGCGTGCAAACCGCCGGGAGCGCCCGAGCCTTTGCCTGTGGACGCGAATGGTCTATCGCGGTCGGCTCTCAGGGACAGCGCCGGCCCGGCGACGGGCTGGCTGCCGAAGGTACTCGATCACAGACCATGCTTCAGGGCATCCGCAACGCCAGCCAGCACTGGCTCGGCAAGATCGTCTTGACGATCATCTTCACGCTGCTGATCGCCGGCGTCGGGATCTTCGGCGTCGAGGAGTTCTTCCGCGGCGGCGCGAGCAACACGGTGGCGACCGTCGGCAGCACGCCGATCACCGCCGAGCAGGTGCGCCAAGCCTATCAGAACCAGCTGCAGCGCTATCAGACGCAGCTCAAGCGTCCGCTCACGCCCGATCAGGCGCGGATGCTCGGTCTCGACCGGCAGGTGATGTCCCAGCTGATCACCGAGGCCGCCCTCGATCAGAAAACCCACGATCTCGGCCTCGTCGTGCCGGATAGCGCGGTGATCAAGGCGATCCACGAGGAGAAGAGCTTCCAGAACCAGCAGGGCCAGTTCGAGCCGCAGCTCTTCTACCAGACCCTGCAGCGCGCGGGCCTCAACGAAGGCATGTTCGTACGCGAGCAGCGCTCCGTCATCGCGCGCCTGCAACTCGCCGAGGCGGTGTCGTCGGACCTGCATGTGCCGGTCGCCATGCGCGAGGCTGTCCACCGCTACACCACCGAGCGCCGCGCCGCCGCCTACCTGATGCTGACGCCCTCGGTGGCGGGCCAGATTCCCGAGCCGACCGACGACGAGCTGAAGACCTGGTACGAGGCCAACAAAGCCGGATTCCGGGCGCCGGAGTTCCGGGCGGCCAGCCTCCTCGTGGTCGAGCCGGAGGCGATGGCGAAGCCGGACGCGATCACGGAGGCCGATGCGCGCGCCGCCTACGCGCTCAACAAGGATCGCTACGGCGCGCCCGAGAAGCGCACCATCCAGCAGATCGTCTTCCCCGACACGGCCGCGGCCGAGGCGGCCCGCAAGGCGATCACGGATGGCTCCAAGACGTTCGAGGCGGTGGCGACCGAGCGCGGCACCGACGACAAGGATCTGACGCTGGGCACGCTGACCAGGAGCGAGCTGTTCGACAAGGCGGTGGCCGACGCCGCCTTCGCGCTGCCGGAGGGCGGTGTGAGCCAGCCGGTCCAGGGCCGCTTCGGCACGGTGCTGCTGCGGGTGACCAAGGTCGACCCCGGGACGGTGAAGCCCTTCGAGGCCGTCGAGGGCGAGATCCGCAAGGCCCTCGCTCTGGCCCGCGCCCGCGACGCGATGGAGACGACACGCGACGCGATTGAGGATCAGCGCGCCGGCGCCAAGCCGCTGGCCGACATCGCGGCGGAGCGCGCGCTCAAGCTGGTCGCCGTCAAGGCCGTCGACGCCAACGGCAAGGGGCCGGACGGGCAGCGTGTCGCCGATATCCCCGATCCGGACACCACGCTGCCGGCCCTGTTCCGCGCCGAGATCGGCGGCGACAACGAGCCCCTGCGCACCAAGACCGGCGGCTATGTCTGGTACGACGTCACCGGGATCGACGCGGCTCACGACAAGCCCCTCGATCAGGTCAAGGACGGCGTGAAGGCCGGCTGGACCGCGACCGAGATCGCGAAGCGCCTTCAGGCCAAGGGGCGCGAGCTGGTCGAGAAGATCAACAAGGGCGAGACGATGGAAGCGGCCGCCCAGGAGGTCGGCGTCAACCTGCAGGAGGCGCAGGATCTCGCGCGCAACCAGGCCAAGGACATGCTCAAGCCGGACGACGTGAACCTGATCTTCGCGACGCCGGTGGGCAAGGCCGGCACGGCGGCGGCCGGGGATTCGCGGGCGGTCTTCAAGGTCACGGCGGCGACGGTTCCGGCCTTCGTGGCCGACAGCCCCAGCGACAAGCAGATCACGCAGAGCTTCCAGGCCGCCCTCGCGGACGACGTGTTGTCCCAGTATATCAGCGAGGTCCAGAAGAACGCGGGCGTCAAGGTCGATGCGCCGGCCCTGCGCCGCGCCATCGGCGGCGAGTATTGAGGCATGGCCGACGCGCCCGATTATGCGGCCTTTGCGACGCGCTACACGGCCGGACAGCCGAGCCTCGTCGCGATCAGCCTCGTGGCGGATCTGGAGACGCCGGTCGCGGCGTTCCTCAAGCTGCGCGCCGGCCATTCCGGGCCGGCCTTCCTCCTCGAATCGGTCGAGGGCGGGGCCGTCCGCGGCCGGTACTCCATGATCGGCCTCGATCCGGACCTGATCTGGCGCTGCCGGGACGGCACGCCCGCGGTCGCGCAAGGCGTTGATCTCACGCGGTTCGAGCCGGACGGCCGGGCGCCGCTGGCGAGCCTGCGGGCGCTGATTGCCGAGAGCGCGATCGGCGAGGCGGACGGCCAGGATCTGCCCCCGATGGCGGCCGGCCTGTTCGGCTATCTCGGCTACGATATGGTCCGCGCCATGGAGCGGCTGCCGGAGCCCAACCCGGATCCGCTCGGCGTGCCCGATGCGATCCTGATGCGTCCCCGCGTGATGGTCGTCTTCGACTCCATCCGCGACCTGATCACCGTCGTGTCGCCGGTCCGGCCTGTGGACGGCGTCGCGGCCCGCGCCGCCTATGAGGACGCGCTCCAGCGCCTCGACCGCGTGGCCGCTGCCCTGGAGGGGCCCCTGCCGATCGAGGCGCGGGTGGATCTGTCCGCCGTCGCCCATCCCGAACCGGTCTCGAACACGCCGCCCGATGCGTTCTTCGGCATGGTGGCGCGCGCCAAGGAGTACATCGTCGCGGGCGACGTGTTCCAGGTGGTGCTGTCCCAGCGCTTCTCGGCGCCGTTCACCCTGCCGGCCTTCAGCCTGTATCGCTCCCTCCGGCGCACGAACCCGGCGCCGTTCCTGTGCTACCTCGATTTCGAGACCTTTCAGATCGTCTGCTCCTCGCCGGAGATCCTCGTGCGGGTGCGCGAGGGCACCGTCACGGTCCGCCCGATCGCCGGTACCCGCCGCCGCGGCGCCACCCCGGCCGAGGATGCCGCTCTCGCCGAGGAACTCCTCGCCGACCCGAAGGAGCGGGCCGAGCACCTGATGCTGCTCGATCTCGGCCGCAACGATGCCGGCCGGGTCTCTCGGATCGGCAGCGTCCGCGTGACCGACTCGTTCTTCATCGAGCGCTACAGCCAGGTCATGCACATCGTGTCGAATGTCGAGGGCGACCTCGACCCGCGCCACGACCCGCTCGACGCCCTGGCGGCCGGCTTCCCGGCCGGGACGGTCTCCGGCGCGCCGAAGGTGCGGGCCATGGAGATCATCGACGAGTTGGAGCGCGAGAAGCGCGGCCCCTATGCCGGCTGCATCGGCTATTTCGGTGCCCGGGGCGAGATGGACACCTGCATCGTCCTGCGCACCGCCGTGGTCAAGGACGGCCAGATGCATGTCCAGGCCGGAGCCGGGATCGTCTACGATTCGGATCCCGCCTCCGAGCAACAGGAATGCGTCAACAAGGCCAAGGCGCTGTTCCGGGCCGCCGAGGAGGCGGTGCGCTTCGCCGCACAGGCGAAACGCGGGCAGTAGCCGAGCCGCGCGTCGGCTCCGATCCCGCCCACCGGCCGACGCAGATGGTTGACCGCGCGGATGCGAGGGGTCACATCGCCTGCATGTCCGAGCGTGCCGCCGCGATGCCCAACGTCCTCGTCATCGACAACTACGATTCCTTCACGTGGAATCTCGTGCACCTGATCGGTCCGCTCTGCGGCACGGTCGATGTCGTGCGCAACGACGCGCTCACGATTGCCGACATCCGCGCCAAGGCTCCGGACGCGATCGTGCTGTCGCCCGGGCCGTGCACGCCCACTGAGGCGGGCATCTGCCTCGACGTCGTCCGCGACCTGTCCGAGGAGATCCCGATCTTCGGCGTGTGCCTGGGCCTTCAGGCGATCGGCCAGGCATTCGGCGGCGATGTCGTGCGGGCGCCCCTGCCGCTTCACGGAAAGGTCTCGACGATCCGGCACGGCGCGCGCGGCCTGTTCCGTGGCCTGAACGACAGCTTCGAGGCGACCCGCTATCACTCCCTCGTCGTCGATCGCGCGAGCTGCCCGTCGGCGCTGCGGGTCACCGCCGAGGCGGACGGCCTGATCATGGGTCTGGAACATGCCGAGCGCCCGCTCCACGGCGTCCAGTTCCATCCGGAGAGTATCCGGTCGCAGCACGGCACGGAGATCGTGAAGAACTTCCTGGATCTTGCCGCCGCCTGGAACACGGCGCGTGACAGGACGCGTGCCGACGTGCATTGACGCCGGGAGGCCGGGGCGGCCCTCCGTCAGAACCCATGGATCGTTTCAGACCCCATCTCGCGAAGGTCGCCGGGGGCCTCGCCCTCGACCGCGCCGAGTCCCGCGCCGCCTTCGACGACCTGTTGTCGGGCGAGGTGACGCCGGTCCAGGCCGGTGCCTTCCTCACGGCCCTCAAGGTGCGCGGCGAGACCGTCGAGGAGATCGTCGGCGCCGCAGAGGCCATGCGGGCGCGCATGACGCGCGTCTCGGCGCCGGCGAACGCCGTCGACGTCGTCGGCACCGGCGGCGACCATTCCGGCAGCGTCAACGTGTCGACGCTGGCCGCCATCCTGGTGGCCGCCTGTGGCGTGCCCGTGGCCAAGCACGGCAACCGCGCCGCGACCTCGCGCTCCGGTGCCGCCGACGTGCTCGCGGCTCTGGGTGTCAGGCTCGGTCTCGACCCCGCTGGGCAGGCGCGCTGTCTCGACGAGGCCGGGCTCTGCTTCCTCTTCGCCCAGGCCCATCATCCCGCGATGCGCCACGTCGCGGCGGTCCGCTCGGAACTGCCGGTGCGGACGATCTTCAACCTGCTGGGGCCGCTGAGCAATCCGGCCGGCGTCGGCTATCAGCTCTTCGGCGTCGCCCAGGAGGCACTGGCCGAGCCGCTGACGCGGGTCCTGGCCGAACTCGGCAGCCGCCGGGTCTGGACCGTCCACGGTTCCGACGGGCTCGACGAGATCACCGTCACGGGTCCGACGCGGGTGGTCGTCCTCGATGACGGCAGGCTGTCCCGCTTCACCATCGATCCGCAGGAATTCGGGCTGACGCTGCGCGCGCCCGAGGAACTGCGCGGGGGCGATCCCGCCGACAATGCACGGGCGCTCGAGGCCGTACTGGCGGGCGCCCGCAACGCCTATCGGGACATCGCGGTTCTCAATGCGGGGGCTGCACTCGTCGTCGCGGGAGCCGCACAGGCTCTGGCGGACGGGGTCGCGCAGGCGCAGGATGCGGTGGATTCCGGGGCTGCCCGGGCGACGCTCGCCCGCCTTGTCCGGGCTTCGAACGACCACTCCAACGGGCAGGAGGGCCGATGAGCTCGCTGACGCATGAGGCGACCCAGGAGACCGGCGCCGAAACGCCGCCCGAGCGGCCGAACGTCCTCGCCCGGATCGAGGCCTACAAGCGCCGCGAGATCGCCGAGGCGAAGCTGCGCGTGCCGCTCGCCAAGCTGGAGCGTCGGGTTGCGCAGGCGGAGCCGGTGCGCGGCTTCGCGGCGGCGATCCGCGCCCACCTCGCCGAGGACCGCCCGGCGCTGATCGCCGAGGTGAAGAAGGCCTCGCCCTCGAAGGGCCTGATCCGCGCCGACTTCGATCCGGCCACCCTGGCCGCCGCCTACGAGGCCGGAGGCGCAACATGCCTGTCGGTGCTCACCGACGAGCCCTCTTTCCAGGGTCGGCCCGAATACCTGACGGCGGCGCGCGGGGCCTGCGGGCTTCCGGTGCTGCGCAAGGATTTCCTGTTCGAGCCCTATCAGGTCTACGAGGCGCGGGCCTGGGGCGCCGACTGCATCCTCGTCATCATGGCCTGCCTCGACGACGACGAGGCCGTGGCCCTAGTGGAGACGGCGCATCTCCTCGGGATGGACGTTC
This sequence comes from Methylobacterium sp. P1-11, assembly GCF_008329595.1. NCBI lineage: Bacteria > Pseudomonadati > Pseudomonadota > Alphaproteobacteria > Hyphomicrobiales > Methylobacteriaceae > Methylobacterium > Methylobacterium sp. P1-11. Next base: position 63,320 of record NZ_NPKS01000016.1, on the reverse strand, counting down.
TGGTCGAAGTGCATGATGCGGCCGAACTGACCCGAGCGATCCCGCTCGGTACGGCGCTGATCGGCATCAACAACCGCAACCTCAAGACCTTCGAGGTCTCGTTCGAGACCGCGATCCGGCTCGCACCGGGCATTCCGGCGGACCGCATTGCCGTGGCCGAGAGCGGGATCGGCGACCATGCCGACGTGGTACGTCTCCGGGACAACGGCCTCGGCGTGGTGCTCGTCGGCGAGAGCCTGATGCGGCAGCCTGACGTCACGAAGGCGGCCCGCACCTTGCTGTTCGGGGATGCGGAGGCCAAGGGCGGCAAGCCGCGGAAGAAGGCATAAGCGATGCGGCCGGGTTCGACGCTGACCCATCTCGACACCAGCGGCGCGGCCAACATGGTCGACGTCACCGACAAGCCCGCCACCGACCGGACCGCCCGGGCGGAAGGCCAGATCGTGATGAAGCCCGAGACCCTGGCGCTGATCCGCGAGGGCGACGCCAAGAAGGGCGACGTGATCGGCACTGCGCGGCTCGCCGGGATCATGGCGGCCAAGCGCACCCATGAGCTGATCCCCCTCTGCCATCCGCTGCTTCTGTCGAAGGTCCGGGTCGAGTGCGAGCCCGACGATACGCTGCCCGGCCTGCGCATCGCCGCCGAGGTCCGGGTTCAGGGCCCGACCGGCGTCGAGATGGAGGCCCTGACCGCTGTCTCGGTGGCCTGCCTGACGGTCTACGATATGGTGAAGGCCGTTGATCGCGGCATGCGGATCGAGGGCATCCGCCTGACCGCCAAGGATGGCGGCCGCTCGGGCACGTACCGGGCCCCGACGGAATGAGTGGCCTGATCCCGGTCGCCGAGGCGCTGGCGCGCGTGCTCGCGAGCGTCGCCGCGCCGGTGGAGCCCGAGACCGTCCCTCTGGCACAGGCCGCCGGCCGGACGCTCGCCGCGGACGTCGTCGCCTCGCGCATCCAGCCGCCGTTTCCGGCCTCGGCCATGGACGGCTACGCCGTACGCTGCGCCGACGCCGCGCGGGCCGGGGCGACCCTGCGGCTGATCGGCACCAGCGCGGCCGGCCACGGCTTCTCGGGCCGGATAGGCGCGGGCGAGACGGTGCGGATCTTCACCGGTGCACCGGTCCCGGAGGGCGCGGACGCGATCCTGATCCAGGAGAACGCGTCGACGGATGCAGAATTTGTACGTGTCCTGGAGCCGGTGGAGCCGACGCGGTTCATCCGCCGGGCCGGCCTCGATTTCGCCGCGGGCGAGACACTGATCCCGGCCGGCATGAGCCTCGACGCCCGCCGTCTGGCGTTGGCCGCGGCCGCCGGCCATCCGCGCCTCTCCGTCCGGCGCCGGCCGCGCGTCGCGATCCTTGCCACCGGTGACGAATTGGTAGAGCCCGGTGCGGCGCCCGCCTGGGACCAGATCGTCGCCTCGAACAGCCTCGCGCTCGGGGCCCTCGCCGCGGAGGCGGGCGCCGACATCATCGATCTCGGGATCGCCGCCGACGATCACGCCGCCCTGGCGGATGCGTTCCGTCGGGCCCGCGAGGCGCGGGCCGACCTGCTCATCACCCTTGGAGGCGCCTCCGTCGGCGACCACGATCTGGTTCAGGCCGCGCTCGCGAAGGAGGGACTGGAACTCGGCTTCTGGCGGGTCGCCCTCCGACCGGGCAAGCCTCTGATGCACGGCCGCCTCGGCGACATGCTGGTGATCGGATTGCCGGGCAATCCGGTCTCGTCGATCGTCTGCGGACTGCTCTTCGCCGTTCCGGCCATCCGCGCGCTCCAGGGCGATCCACAGGCGGGCGCCGACCGCAGTGAGCCGGCGACGCTCGGCCACGATCTCCCGGCCAATGACGGCCGCGCCGACTACATGCGGGCGAGCCTCGCCCTCGAGCCGGGCCGGCTGCCGGTCGCGACCGCCGAACAGCGCCAGGATTCCTCGATGCTCGCCGTGCTGGGGCGATCCGAGGCCCTCCTGATCCGCGCGCCGCACGCGCCGGCCGCGCGGACGGGCGAGCCCTGCCGGATCATGCGCCTCGATCGCCGATTGCTCTGACGCTCAGGGGACCACCCGCCACGCCTTGAGGGGCCCGGGCAGGTCCAGCGGGACCAAGCGATCGCTCCGGACGGCGCCGCGGGCGAGGCGCGTGGCGAACGCCGTCTCCGTCTGAAGGTCGTCCGCTGGCCGCGCCGGGCAGGCGACGAGGTAGCGGACGCGGTAATCCGTCAGCACCCGATCGAGATCAGCCTCGGTGCCACCAAGCCCTTCGACCGCTGCCGTGAGGCCGGGAATCGCCCGATGATACGGTGCGGCAACGATGCTGTGCGGCGTTCGCAGCAGGATCGACGGCCCCAGAACGATCGGCGCCAGCACGGTTCCCACCGGCAGGGAAGCGAGGGGGCGTATGGCGGCATCGCTGAGGCAGGCGGCGGTCTCGGCCGGATCGGGTGCGGTGCGCAGATCGGGTGCCAGCGTCTCGGCCAGGAGCGCCGGGATCATCCAGAGGCTGCTGATCATCCCGGCGCCGAGGAGTGCGCCGGGCCAGCGTCGAGCACCGGCCGCCGGGCCGGCGACGGACGCCAGAGCCCGATCCAGGACGACACCCGCCACCAGCGGCACGAAGCCGGAGACGATGTAGAGGCCGCGGAACTGGACGATGCCGAGGATCAGCCCCGGCCACAGGAAAAGCGCCACCACCGACCAGGCCCGACGCTCGGGCCCCCGCCACGCCATCGACGCGGCTGTGACGCTCGCGAGCATCACGACCGGGTAGAAAACCAGAGCCTCCCATTGGCCGCGCGCCACGAACTTCGCAAGCGGCGCCATCTCGTTGACCGTGAGCAGCCAATGGATCCGCACGAGCGGCGGCATGTCGGGGAAGGGGCCGCCGAGGCAGGCCGGGACGGTGGCGGCGAACCCGGCCAACAGAACGCCGCCCGCGACGCCGGTGAGCGCGACGCGCGCGCGGATTGTCGCGAGCCGGTCTCCCGCGGCGGCGGCTCCGGCGGCGAAGACCAGGCCGCCCAGGGTCAGCCAAAGCCAGGGTGGCGAGAGCGCATCGCAATGCGGGACACCCCAGAGGGCGGGTGCCGTCTGCAGGGCGAACAGGGCGGGCGCCACCGCCCCGAGCCCGAGAGCGAACCCTGCCAGCGTCAGGAGTGCGGGCCTTCCGCGCAGGCACCACTCGCCCGCGAGATACAGGGCGGCCAGCGCGACGAAGGGCAGGCCCTCGAGCCCGACCGCCAGCGAGGCGGCAGCCAGCACCCCGCCGATAACACCGCGGCGGAGTCCTCCGCCGATCATGCAGAATGCGAGACCGAGGATCGCGAGGATCTGCACATTGTGATGGTCGACCCGGCCGGGCTGGAACTGGATCGTGACGCCGTAGGTCTGGGTCGCGGCCACCAGGGCCAGGAGCGCGGCGCGCCCGCCGAAGCTATCCCGGACGCCGCGATACAGGATCGCGGCGTAGAGGCCGAACAGCAGCTGCGGCCAGAAGGCGGCCGTCAGGCCCTCGGCGAAGGCGCGGCCGGTCAGGGGCGCGAGCGCCAGGATCATCCCCGCGATGGGCGCATCCACGAGACGCGACCAGTGGCTGGGCACGCCTGCGGGCGCCAGGAAACGGTATTGGACATTGTCGTACCAGCCCTGTCCGGCCAGCAGGTCGCGCACCTCGACGAGGCGCATGGCGTCGTCGGTATCGGGGATACGCAGGTGCCGGATCGTCTCCCACACAGCGTGGGGGGCGTTCAGCGTCGCGAGGCACAGGGCGGCGAGCACCCACAGCAGCGTGCGGGTATCGATCCGCCCGTGCGTTCGGGAGAGCGGTAGCGCCGGAGCCGGCATGGTTGGATCACCCGGGGCGGGCGGTCGATGCCCTCGGCGCCATGCTCGCGCAGGTCGGATTAACGTGCGGTCAAGGCGCCGGCCGCGCATCCGAACGCGTCCGTTCGCGCCGGATGGCGAAGATCGCGGATCCGGTCACGGCACCAGCGATTCTTTAACCACAACGCCCCATCCTGCCGTCCGGTCGGCGCCCTGTCCGGCGCGCGCCGCACCAATCGCCGGAGCATGGGATGAGCCACCACACCGAGACGCTGGTGATCGGCGCGGGACCCGCGGGTCTGACCGCCGCCTACCTGCTGTCGAAGAAGGGGCGCTCCGTCACCGTCCTGGAACGGGATCCGGCACAGGTCGGCGGCATCTCGCGCACCGTCTCGCATAACGGCTACCTGTTCGATATCGGCGGCCACCGGTTCTTCTCGAAGTCCCAGGCCGTGGTCGATCTTTGGGACGAGATCTTGCCCAACGACTTCATCGAACGCCCGCGTCTGTCGCGGATCTACTATCGCGGCCGGTACTACGCCTACCCGCTCAAGGCCTTCGAGGCGCTGCGCAACCTCGGTATTTTCACCAGCGCCGCCTGCGTCGCCTCCTACCTCTATGCCCGCCTGCTCCCCATCGAGGAGCCGAAGACCTTCCACGCCTGGGTCCGCAACCAGTTCGGCGAGCGCCTGTTCTCGATCTTCTTCAAGACCTACACCGAGAAGGTGTGGGGCATGTCGTGCGACGCGATCTCGGCCGATTGGGCGGCCCAGCGCATCAAGGGGCTCGACCTGGGCGCGGCGATCCGCGACGGCATCAAGCGGTCGCTGGGCCTGCGCAAGCGGTCCCCGGCGGGTGGTCCGGTGATCAAGACGCTGATCGAGTCGTTCCGCTATCCGCGGCGCGGTCCCGGCATGATGTGGGAGGCAGCCGCCGCCAAGGTCCAGGCCCAGGGTGGGCAATTGAAGCTCGACCGCAGCGTCGATTCCCTCAGCTACGATGCCGCGACCGGGATCTGGACGGTGGCCGCCCGGCGCGCGGATGGCAGCCGTGAGACCTTCACGGCCCGCAACGTCATCTCCTCGGCGCCGGTGCGCGAACTGGTCGATGCGATCCGGCCGCGGCCGCTCAGCACCTTCAACGCCCGGGCGCTGAAGTACCGCGACTTCCTGACCGTGGCGCTCATCGCCAAGTCCGACAAGAACTTCCCGGACAACTGGATCTACATCCACGACCCGTCCGTGAAGGTCGGCCGCGTGCAGAACTTCCGCTCGTGGTCGCCCGAGATGGTGCCGGACGCGGACCACACCTGCCTCGGCCTTGAGTATTTCTGTTTCGAGGGCGACGGCCTCTGGAATGCCGACGATTCCGAGCTGATCGACCTCGCCAAGCGGGAGATCGGGCAGATCGGGCTGATCGACCCGGCCGACGTGGTCGATGCCTGCGTGGTCCGCCAGCCGAAGGCCTACCCGGTCTACGACGAGGAATATGCCGGCCACGTCGTGACCGTGCGGCGGGAGCTGGAGCGGGATTTCCCGACCCTGCATCTCGTCGGCCGCAACGGCATGCACAAGTACAACAACCAGGACCACGCGATGATGACCGCGATGCTGACCGTGGAGAACATCCTCTGCGGCCGGCGCCGGCACGATATCTGGCGGGTGAACGAGGACGCCGAGTACACCGAATCCGGCGTGTCGGGAGCCGACGCCGCCCTTGGCAGCGAGCGCCTCGTGCCGCGGAAGGTTGCCTGAGGCGCGACAGCGCCCCGGCCGCGTCACCGGCACCGCTTGCCGGTCTGTCCCGCGCCTCTATCGTTCCCTTCCGGCAACGCCCTGGTCCAAGGGCCGCCGGGAGGAAATTTTCGATGCGATCTCTGCTTCTCGCCGCGCTCTTCGCGGGCGTGGCCATGCCGGCGGCGGTTCTGCCCGCCCTGGCGCAGGGCGCCGCCCCTGCCGAGACCAAGGCCAAGACCGACGACCTCGAGAAGCTCGAGGGCTTCCACAGCACGGACACCCAGGCCGCCGCGGAGATCCCGCAGACCGGCCGCCGCGCCGACGCGATCCGCAAGAACCTGTCGAAGATCAAGCTGCCGGACGGCTTCAAGATCGACCTGTACGCCGTGGTGCCGGACGCCCGCGCCATCGCGGTCGGACCCAATGCCGGGGTGCTGTTCGTCGGCACGCGCAAGAGCAAGATCTACACGGTCACCGACCGCGACAAGGACCGGGTCGCCGACGAAGTCCGGCCCTTCGCGCCGGGCATCACGTTCAAGATCCCGAACGGCGTCTGCTTCTCGAAGGACGGCGTGCTCACCGTGGTCGAGCAGAACCGCGTCCTGGCCTTCCCGGCCGCCGAGTTCTTCTACGAGAACCCGGACGTCGCCGCCGGCGTGCTGGTCAAGCAGGGCGCGCTGATCCCGGCCTCCGAGGAGAGCTTCAACCACACCGCCCGGGTCTGCCGGGTCGGACCGGACGGCAAGACTTACATCGCGCTGGGCCAGCCCTACAACGTGCCGCCTGCCGAGAAGATGGACCTCTACAAGAAGACCGGCATCGGCGGCATCATCCGCATCGACGCCGACGGGAAGAATCGCGAAGTCTACGCGACCGGCATCCGCAACTCGGTCGGGATGGACTTCAACACCGACAAGTCGCTGTGGTTCACCGACAACCAAGTGGACGGCATGGGCGACGACAAGCCGCCGGGCGAGCTGAACCGCGCCGCCAAGGCGGGTGAGAACTTCGGCTTCCCGTGGTTCGGCGGCGGCTCTGTCCGGACGGTCGAGTACAAGGACCAGACCCCGCCGGCCGACGCGGTCGCCCCGCAGGCCGAGCTGCCGCCGCACGCGGCCGATCTCGGCATGACCTTCTACAACGGCAAGCAGTTCCCGGCCGCCTACAAGGGCGGGATTTTCATCGCCGAGCATGGCTCGTGGAACCGCACCGAGCCGGTGGGCGCCCGGGTGATGTTCGCCAAGCTCGGGGCCGACGGAAAGATCGAGTCGGTCAAGCCGTTCGCGGAGGGCTGGCTCACGGGCGACGGCGAGTATCTCGGCCGCCCGGTGGACGTGGCGGTGATGCTCGACGGCTCGCTGCTGGTCTCCGACGATTCCGCCGGGGCGATCTACCGGATCTCCTACGAGAAGTAGTTTTTTGTGACGGGGCGCCTTTCCCGAAGGGAGGCGCCCTTGTCGCGGACGAGCGCGGCGCGCCCCCTCTCCCGTGCGGGAGAGGGCTGGCGTGGGGGACGCGCGCTGTCCGGCCGGACCTGATCCCTCACCCTGTCCCTCTCCCGCACGGGAGAGGGGATCCGTGCTCCGTTCGGCGGCGCGCGGTCCAGTCTCCACCGGTCCGAGAGTTCGAGCCCGCCCGATGATCCGCTTGCTTCTCCTCCTTGCCTCCACGCTCGTCCCGCTCTCGGCCCAGGCCGGCGACGCGGCCGCGGGCAAGAAGCGCGCGACCGCCTGCCAGACCTGCCACGGCATGGACGGGCTCTCGAAGCTGCCGGAGGCGCCGAACCTCGCCGGGCAGGTGGAGCCCTACCTCGTGAAGGCGCTCACCGAGTACCGCGACGGCAAGCGGCAGAACGAGATCATGAACGTGGTCGCGAAGGAGCTGTCGGACGCTGATATCGCCAATCTGGCGGCCTACTATGCAGGCATCCAGATCGACGTGCTGCCGCCGAACTGAGAACAGCGCGACTCTCCCTCCCCCGGCGAGGGGAGGGGGCAGTGCGGAGTGGATCAATCGTCCATCTTCAGCGCCGCGATGAACGCTTCCTGCGGGATTTCCACGCGCCCGAACTGGCGCATCTTCTTCTTGCCTTCCTTCTGCTTGTCCAAGAGCTTGCGCTTGCGCGAGATGTCGCCGCCGTAGCACTTGGCGGTGACGTCCTTGGACAGCGCCTTGATCGTCTCACGGGCGATGATCTTGCCGCCGATCGCCGCCTGGACGGGGATCTGGAACAGGTGGCGGGGGATCAGGTCCTTCAGCTTCTCGCACATGGCCCGGCCGCGCGATTCGGCGCGGGTGCGGTGGACCAGCATCGACAGCGCGTCGACCGGCTCGGCATTGACCAGGATCGACATCTTCACGAGGTCGCCCTCGCGGTAATCCGACACGTGATAGTCGAAGGAGGCGTAGCCCTTCGAGATCGATTTCAGCCGGTCGTAGAAATCGAACACCACCTCGTTCAGCGGCAGGTCGTAGACCACCATGGCGCGCTTGCCGACGTAGTTGAGGTCGATCTGGACGCCGCGGCGATCCTGGCAGAGCTTCAGCACGCCGCCGAGATACTCGTCGGGCGTCAGGATCGTGGCGCGGATCCAAGGCTCCTCGATCGACTCGATCTTCATGATGTCCGGCATGTCGGCCGGGTTGTGCAATTCCTTGATCTCGCCGTCGCGCATCTTGAGGCGGTAGACCACCGACGGCGCCGTCGAGATCAGGTCGAGGTTGAACTCGCGCTCCAGCCGCTCCTGAATGATCTCCAGGTGCAACAGCCCGAGGAAACCGCAGCGGAAGCCGAAGCCGAGCGCGGCCGAGCTCTCCATCTCGTACGAGAACGAGGCGTCGTTGAGGCGGAGCCGGCCCATGGCCGAGCGCAGGTTCTCGAACTCGGCCGCGTCCACCGGGAACAGGCCGCAGAACACCACCGCCTGGACTTCCTTGAAGCCCGGCAGCATCTCGGTGGTCTGGCGCTTGTCCTCGGTGATCGTGTCGCCGACGCGGGTGTCGGCCACCTCCTTGATCGAGCCGGTGAAGAAGCCGACCTCGCCCGGGCCCAGCGCGTCGATATCGGCCATCTTCGGCCGGAACACGCCGATCCGGTCGACGCCGTAGACGGCGTCGGCACCCATCATCCGGATGGTCATGCCCTTCTTGAGGGTGCCGTCGATGATCCGCACCAGCACGACGACGCCGAGATAGGCGTCGTACCAGCTGTCCACGAGGAGCGCCTTCAGGGGCGCGTCGCGGTTGCCCTTCGGCGCGGGCAGGCGGGTGACGATCGCCTCCAGCACCGCCTCGATGTTGAGCCCGGTCTTGGCCGAGATCGGCACGGCTTCGGAGGCGTCGAGGCCGATGACCTCCTCGATCTGCTCCTTCACCCGGTCCGGCTCGGCGGCCGGCAGATCCACCTTGTTGAGGACGGGCACGATCTCGTGGTTGGCGTCGAGCGCCTGGTAGACGTTGGCGAGCGTTTGCGCCTCGACGCCCTGCGAGGCGTCGACCACCAGCAGCGAGCCCTCACAGGCGGCGAGCGAGCGCGAAACCTCGTAGGCGAAGTCGACGTGGCCGGGTGTGTCCATCAGGTTCAGGACGTAGTCCTTGCCGTCCTGCGCCTTGTATTCCAGGCGCACGGTCTGCGCCTTGATGGTGATGCCGCGCTCCTTCTCGATATCCATCGAGTCGAGCATCTGCTCGCTCATGTCGCGGAGCGCGACCGTGCCGGTGGCCTGGATCAGCCGGTCGGCCAAGGTCGATTTGCCGTGGTCGATATGCGCGACGATCGAGAAGTTGCGGATGGATTCGATCGGGGCTGTCATCGGCATTCCGTTCGGGCGCGCGCCGGCGCGCACCGTCTGACGTCGGGGCGTGTTCGGATGGATCGGCTCCCGCGCGAGATAGCAGCGCTGCGGGTAGGCGCCAAGCGCGGCCTAAGCGCCCGAGGCCAGGCGCAGATGGATCGAAGGTCCCGCGCCGCCACTCCGGGGCCGGCTGCGCGTCCCCGTGGGAACGGCAGACATGGGATCGGTCGCTCCGACAGGCAAAACGACGGGGGCCGGATCATGCCGGCCCCCGGTTCAGGGACAAGTCTGTCGCTGGGATCCGTCCGGTCCGCTCAGCGGCCGCGGTCGCGGATCAGGCGCTCGATCTCGGCTTCGCCGTGGGAGCGCGCCTTGGCCTCGGTCGGATGCTTCCGGTCAGAGCGCTGGTGCAGCTTGCCGTGCTTGCGGATGCTCCACTGAAAAAGCGAGCCGCTCTCGCCGACCGGTTCCACATCGAGGCTGAAGGGGTAGGTATCTGTCTGGGTGTCGCTCATGCGCCCGATATGGGGCACCCAGCGACCTTTCGCCATGCCTGATCGTGAAGTCCTTGCGCCTTCATGTGTGCGCACCGGTCGTGCGCGATCGCGCGGCCATGGCAACGAGGCTTTTGCGCAGCGCACCCATGTCGGTGACGCGTTCCGGATGGACAACCCGGATCGTGCGCTCGCCCGCGATCAGATCCAGACCCTCCGGGTCCAGGCCGGTGAGCCGCCAGGGCAGATCGGCCTCGCCGCCGGCGCCGACGGCATAGAGCGCCAAGGCGTCGGCGTGATCGGCGTTCATGTGCTCCACAGCGCCGCGCTCGCCGGCCACGATCGCCTGCGCGTCCGAGAGATCGAGGAGCAGCTGGTCGCGGGTCAGCGTCGCAGCCTTGGCGAAGCCGCCGTTGAGATGGCCGGTGCCCGGTTCGAGGGTGAAGAAGCCGAAATCCGGGAAGTCCGCATAAAGCTTGGCCTTCGGGTGGCGGGCCAGGAAGCGTTCCCGGATCCGCGGCTCGGCACTCTGCACGGCGCGGCCGACCACCGTCAGCCGGGGATGGGCGAGCGGGTCGCCCTTGCCCCCTTGCGAAAAAAGCAGCGAGCAGCGCGGATCGGCCAGCAGGTTGCGGGTATGGGCCGACAGCCGCGACAGCAGCATCAGCGGGGTGCCGTCCGCGTCGGTCGCCATGGTCACGAGGGAGGCGAACGGGGTGCCGTCCGGATCGAGGGTCGCGAGCGCACCGGAGCGGATGCTGCGCAGCAGGGTGCGCGCCAGCCCGATGGCATCGAACGGCGCCGCCTCGGCCGGCAGCGGCCGGGCCGGGCCGCTCGGACCCGGTCCGGTCTCGATGGTCGCGCCCGGAGCCTCGCCCCCTGTCCCGCCCCCCGTCTCGCTCATGCGCGAATCCTTTTCGGTTCGAATTGCCGCCGCATTCCGCCGCCACGTTAGCGGCGTGGCGCAGCGCGCGCGAGGCGTCCAAGCCGCGTCAGATGGGCCGACGCGCCCAGAGTGTTACGGCCAAGCTATGACCGCCGCTCGCTTTTTCCGATCGGTCGTACTAAAGCACCTGTCCCTTTGCGTGTGCCGGGCTGCGCCGAAACCGCCCGGTTCGCGTTATTGTCTGCCCCTCGGGGGCCGGGATGTGGCGCGGCCTGTGCGAAGAGCCGGGACCGCGCCTGAGCCCGTTTAGTCAGGGACCGCGCATGCCGACTATCGCCCTCGTCGACGACGACCGGAACATCCTCACCTCTGTGTCGATCGCGCTGGAGACCGAAGGCTACCGCATCCAGACCTACACGGATGGCGCCTCGGCCCTGGACGGTCTGCGCCATTCGCCGCCCGATCTGGCGATCTTCGACATCAAGATGCCGCGCATGGACGGGATGGAGCTTCTCCGACGCCTGCGGCAGAAATCCGACCTTCCCGTGATCTTTCTGACCTCGAAGGACGAGGAGATCGACGAGCTGTTCGGGCTCAAGATGGGCGCGGACGACTTCATCCATAAGCCGTTCTCTCAGCGCCTGCTGGTGGAGCGGGTGAAGGCGGTGCTCCGGCGCTTCGCCAAGGAGGCCCCCGGCAGCACGCCCCGCGGCGAGGCCGAGGTGGCCGCCCGCTCCCTGGAGCGCGGCGCGCTGATGATGGATCCCGAGCGCCACACCTGCACGTGGAAGGGCGAGCCGGTAACCCTGACGGTCACGGAGTTCCTGATCCTTCAGGCGCTGGCCCAGCGTCCCGGCGTCGTGAAAAGCCGGAATGCCCTGATGGACGCCGCCTACGACGACCAAGTCTACGTCGATGACCGGACGATCGACAGCCACATCAAGCGGCTGCGGAAGAAGTTCAAGGTCACCGACCAGAGCTTCGACATGATCGAGACGCTCTACGGCGTCGGTTACCGGTTCAAGGAGGCGTGATCTTCGGGATCCGCCGCGTGACCATCCGCACCGAAGCACAGACCGAGGATGCCCAACCAAGCACCTCGCTCGCCCAGTTTCTATCCCGACCGCTCGGCTGGCCCCGCACCCTCTGGGAGGCGGTGGGCCAGCGTGCCTCGTCGAGTCTGACGCGCCGCATCGTCGTCCTCAACCTCGTCGGGCTGATCGCGCTGCTCGTCGGGTTCCTCTATCTGAACCAGTTTCGCCAGGGGCTGATTCAGGCCCGGATCCAGAGTCTTGCCATCCAGGGCGAGATCATCGCGGGGGCGATCGCCGCCTCGGCCTCGGTGGATACCGACACGATCCGCATCGACCCCGACAAGCTGCTCCAGCAGCAGGCCGGCGAGGCAGCGGAAGAGGAATCGCAGCCGCTCGCCTTCTCGCTCAACCCCGAGAAAGTGGCGCCGCTCCTGTCGCGGCTCGTGACGCCGACGGGCAATCGGGCGCGGGTCTACGACCAGGAGGGCGGCCTCCTGTTCGACACCCGTACCCTGTTCAAACGCGGCGATGCGAGCCGGCCCGATCCGCTGGAGCCGAAGGCCCACAAGCCCGGGATGCTCGAATCCGCCTTCGAGGCGATCCAGGCCAAGCTCGGCGGATTGTTCCGCAGCCGGACCGAGACGACCGAGGAGACGGGGCCGGTGAACGGCCATTCGCTGCGGGAGGTTCAGGCGGCACTCGGCGGCAACCGCGGCAGCCTCGTACGCAGGAACAAGCTCGGCGAGACCACCGTCTCGGTGGCGGTGCCGATCCACCGGGCCGGCTCGGTCCGCGGCGCCCTGCTGATCTCGACCCAGGGCGACGCCATCGACCGCGTCATCGCCTCGGAGCGGTTCGGCCTGCTGCAGGTGTTCCTGGTGGCTTCGGCCGTGATGGTGGTGCTGTCCTTCCTGCTCGCCGGCGCCATCGCAGGCCCTGTGCGCCGCCTCGCGGAAGCCGCCGAGAAGGTTCGCATGGGCATCAAGACCCGCGAGGAGATTCCGGACTTTACCGAGCGCACCGACGAGATCGGCCACCTGTCGGGGGCGCTCCGCGACATGACCCAGGCGCTCTACCGGCGGATCGACGCCATCGAGAGCTTCGCGGCGGATGTCAGCCACGAGTTGAAGAACCCGCTGACCTCGCTGCGCAGCGCCGTGGAGACGCTGCCGCTCGCCAAGACCGACGAATCCCGCGGCCGGCTGATGGCGATCATCCAGCACGACGTGAAGCGCCTCGACCGGCTGATCAGCGACATCGCCGACGCCTCGCGCCTCGACGCGGAACTCGCGCGCGCCGAGGCCCGGCGCGTCGATCTCCGGCGGCTGCTCACCACCGTCGTGTCGGTGGCCAACGAGCGGCGACGCCCGAAGGATTGCCTGATCCAGCTCGACGTCGAGGCCGCCGGCGCGGATCCGGACTCGCCGTTCACGATCATCGGCCACGACAGCCGGCTCGGGCAGGTCGTGAACAACCTGCTCGACAATGCGAGGTCGTTCTCCCCAACCGAGGCGAAGGTCCGCGTCGTCCTGCGCCGGGTCCGCGGCGAGGTGGAGATGATCTGCGAGGACGAGGGCCCGGGCATCCCCGAACACGCCCTGGAGCGGATTTTCGAGCGCTTCTACACCGATCGGCCCGAGCAGGGCTTCGGCCAGAATTCGGGACTTGGCCTGTCGATCTCCCGCCAGATCGTTCAGGCCCATCGCGGCACCATTCGCGCCGAGAATCGGCCGGGCGCGCCCGATGAGGATGGCGAGCCGACGGTGCGCGGAGCCCGCTTCATCGTCCGTCTGCCGGCGGCCCCACGGCAGCTCCACGCCTGATGGTCACCGTTCACGGCGCCTGTATCGCGCTGTACGGGGCCGGCATCCTGATTCGCGGTCCCTCGGGCGCGGGCAAATCCAGCCTCGCGCTCCTGCTCGCCGCGGCGCCGGACGGGGCTTTCGTGGCCGATGACCGGGTCGTCTGCGCGCCGCGCGACGGGCGAATCACAGCCTGTCCACATCCGACACTCGCCGGACGCGTGGAGATTCGCGGCCAGGGGATCCTGTCTGCGGCCGATCTCGGCCTCACGGTGGATGCGGAGGCGGTGTTGCATCTCGCCGTCGATCTTGTGGAGACGGCGCTGCGCCTGCCCGAACCGCCCGACGATGCGGACATCTCCGGGATCGCCATCCCGCGCCTCGTGCTCGACCGCGGGGTGCGGGCGGCCGGCCTCGCGCCGCTCCTCATCCGTGCGGCACTGCGAAAGCACCTGCCGTGACTTCGCAGCCGCACAGGCGCACCGATTCACCCGAGACTGGTATACCCCCATGGCGCACACGCAGCGCCCGTGGCATGATCTCTGGAATGTCCAGGCAAAAAAGTCGCGTTCGCCTTGTGGGAGGCTGTGCGATGCACAACATGGCGGCACACACAGGACGTTGGAACACGTGTCGATGATTGGCATGGTGCTCGTCACCCACGGACTCCTGGCGACCGAGTTCAAGGCCGCTCTGGAGCACGTGGTCGGCCCGCAGGATCAGATCGAAACGATCACGATCGGGCCGGAGGACGATATGGAGCTGCGACGCCGGGACATCATGTCCGCAGTCTGTCGCGTAAATACCGGAGACGGAGTGGTCGTACTGACCGACATGTTCGGTGGCACGCCCTCGAACCTCGCGCTCTCCTGCATGAACGGCGGTTCGGTGGAGGTCGTGGCAGGGATCAACCTGCCGATGCTGATCAAACTGGCCAGCGTCCGCGACGAGGAGAAGCTCGGGGACGCCGTGCTTCACGCCCAGGAAGCCGGCCGCAAATACATCAACGTCGCGTCGCGCGTCCTGGCAGGTAAGTAGCTTTCCGTCATCAGGCTTCCAGAGCGGCCGCCGCGGGTGCCATCCGCCGCGCGCTCACGGTGATGCCGACGGACGCCGCGATCACCAGCCCGATCGCGAGCCATTGCACGGCACTGATTCGCTCCCCCAGTAGGACGAGGCCCGCGCAGGCCGCCACGGCCGGCTCCAGACTCATCAGGACGCCGAAGCTCTTGCGGTCGAGACGGCGCAGGGCGACCATTTCCAGCGAATAGGGCAGGGCGCTCGACATCAGCGCCACCGCGAAGCCTGCCGCCAGGATCCCGGGCGTGAGCAGGGCTGATCCGGCCTCCGCCAGGCCGAACGGGGCCACGACGATGGCCGCCGTGAGCATGCCGAGGGAGACGGCCTGGCCGCCATCGACGCGTCCGGCCCTCTGCCCGAACAGGATGTAGAGCGCCCAGCACAAAGCCGCGCCGAGATCGAGCAGGATGCCGACGGGGTCGAGCCCGTCCCGGCTGGCGATCGGCAACAGCAGTGCCAGCCCGGCGACCGCCACGCCGATCCACAGGAAATCTGAGCGGCGGCGCGACGCAATCAGCGCGACGGCCAGCGGCCCGACGAACTCGATCGCCACCGCCGGTCCGAGGGGCAGGCGTGCCAGGGCAAGATAGAACAGGAGGTTCATCAGCCCGAGGGCCGTCCCGTAGAGGGCGATCCAGCCGGCCTCGCGCGCCGGGAGGCTGCGTCGCCAGGGCCGCCAGACGGCGATCAGGATCAGCGCCGAGAAGCCGACCCGCAAAGCCGATGTCCCGGCGGCGCCGACCGCCGGGAACAGGCTCTTGGCGAAGGTCGCCCCGCACTGGAGGGAGAGCATGCCGGTGACCAGCGCGGCGACCGAGAGCACCGTGTCGCCGAGACCGAACCTGTTGCGTAACACGCGACGACTCTCTCAAGGATGCGGTTCGACGCCGATGGCGCGGGTGCTGCTTCCGCTGGCGGCGTCACGACGGATTGGACGGCGCTGCACGGCTGGATGCGCCGGTCTCTCTCCGGTCGCATGCAGCGCCAGCGGAATGCGACCCCCGGTCCAGCGCAGAACCTCGCGAAACGCCCCTGTTGCGCGATGCAGTGCCGCTTGCATGGCGCTTCCTATGCTGGGCCCCGGATGACCTTCCACTGCGTTCGAGGCGTCCGGGAAAGGGGAGGGCGTCTCGTCCGCCGCGTTCTCAGACCCCGCGATCCGATCGCCTCCCCCGCTCTCAGAGAATAAATCGGCTCAGATCCGCATTCGACGCCAGATCCTGCACTCGGTCCCGCACATAGGCGGCGTCGATCGGCACCGTCTCGCCGGACCGGTCGGTGGCGGTGAAGGAGATCTCGTCGATCACCCGCTCCAGGACCGTCTGGAGCCGGCGCGCGCCAATATTCTCCACCGAGGCATTCACCTCCACGGCGACGCGGGCGAGCGCGTCGACCGCGTCCTCCGTGAAGCTGAGGGTCACACCCTCCGTCTCCATCAGAGCCACGGTCTGCTTGATCAGGCTGGCCTCCGTGGCAGTCAGGATCTGCTTGAAGTCGTCCACCGTGAGCGGCTGCAGCTCCACGCGGATCGGCAGGCGGCCCTGCAACTCGGGCAGGAGGTCGGCCGGCTTCGAGACGTGGAAGGCGCCGGAGGCGATGAACAGCACGTGGTCGGTCTTCACCGGCCCGTGCTTGGTGGCGACGGTCGTGCCCTCGATCAGCGGCAGCAGGTCGCGCTGCACGCCCTCGCGCGAGACGTCGCCCGACGAGCGGCCCTCGCGGGCACAGATCTTGTCGATCTCGTCGAGGAAGACGATGCCGTTGTTCTCGACCTCGCGGATCGCCTCGCGGACCAACGCCTCGTCGTCCACGAGCTTGTCCGACTCCTCGGCCATCAGCGGCGCGTAGGCGTCCCGCACCAGGATCCGCCGCGGCTTGCCGCGCTGGCCGCCGAGCGCCTTGCCGAGCATGTCACCGATATTGATTGCGCCCATGGAGGCGCCCGGTACGCCGGGTATCTCGAACATCGGCATGCCCGCAGGCCCGCTGGAGGTCAGCTCCAGTTCCACTTCCTTGTCGTCGAGCTCGCTGTTGCGGAGCTTGCGCCGGAAGCTGTCGCGGGTGGCCTGGCTTGCCGTCGGTCCGACCAGCGCGTCGAGGAGCCGGTTCTCCGCCGCGGCCTCGGCCTTGGCCTTCACACCCTCGCGCTTGACCTGCCGGGTCAGGCCGATCGCGACCTCGACGAGGTCGCGGACGATCTGCTCGACGTCACGGCCGACATAGCCGACCTCGGTGAACTTGGTGGCCTCGACTTTTAGGAACGGCGCATTGGCGAGCCGGGCGAGCCGGCGGGCGATCTCGGTCTTGCCGCAGCCGGTCGGCCCGATCATCAGGATGTTCTTGGGCGCGACCTCCTCCCGCAGCGGACCGGTCAGCTGCTGGCGTCGCCAGCGGTTGCGCAGCGCGATCGCCACGGCGCGCTTGGCGTCGTGCTGCCCGACGATGAAGCGATCGAGTTCGGACACGATCTCGCGGGGAGAGAACGTCGTCACCGCTTAGCCATCCCTGTTCCCGGCCCGAAATCGGCCCCGCGCCGGGAATGGGGTCGCGCGCGGCCCCGCGCAAGGGGCCGCGTATCGGCCGGTAGCCGCCTCAATGTGTCGCCGGGACCGTCGCGGCATCGCCCTTGTCGTGCTGGCCGAACCGCTCCACCAGGGTCGCACTGGCCTCGTTCAGGCCGATGACCTCGACGTCGCGACCGCGAGCACGGGCCTTGAGGACCACCCGGTCGAGGGCCGCAATGGCCGAGATGTCCCAGAAATGTGCCGCGTGGACGTCGATCACGAGGCGCTCGACCGGCTCCAGGACGTCGATCGCCTCGCAGAAGGTGCCGGCGGAGGCGAAGAAGACCTGCCCGGTGATGGTGTAGGTCCGGATGCGGCCGTCGGCCGAGAGGGCGGAGGTGATCCGGTTGAGCCGGGCGACCTTCCCGGCGAAGAAGACGCCGGAGAGCATCACGCCCACCAGCACGCCGATGGCGAGGTCCTTCGTTGCGACCACGACCAGGACGGTCGCCAGCATCACCGCCGAGGAGGGCAGCGGGTTGGTGCGCAGCCGGAGCAGGGACCGCCAGGAGAAGGTGTTGATCGAGACCATGATCATCACGGCCGTCAGCGCCGCCACCGGGACGACCGCCAGCAGATCCTGCAGCGCCACGAGGAGCACCAGCAGGAAGGCTCCCGCCACCAACGTCGAGAGCCGGCCGCGGGCGCCCGAAGAGACATTGATCACCGACTGGCCGATCATCGCGCAGCCGCCCATGCCGCCGAACACAGCGGAGGCCATGTTGGCGACGCCCTGGCCCATGCATTCGCGGTTCTTGTCGCTCCCGGTGTCGGTCAGGTCGTCGACGATCTGCGCGGTGAGCAGGCTCTCCAGCAGGCCGACCGCGGCGAGCGTCGCCGCGTAGGGCAGGAGGATCCGTAGGGTCTCGACGGTGAAGGGCACCTCCGGCAGGGCGAAGCTTGGCAGCGCGGAGGGCAGGGCACCGAGATGGGCGACCGTGCGCACGTCGAGGTGGAACATCGCGGTGATCGCCGTCAGCACCGCGATGGCGACCAGCGGCGCGGGCACCGCAAGGGTGATCCGCGGGAAGCCATAGATGATCGCCAGACCGAGGGCGATCAGCCCGTAGGTCGCCGGCGTGACGCCGGAGAGTTCGGGCCACTGCGCCAGGAAGATGAGGATCGCCAGCGCATTGACGAAGCCGGTCATCACCGATTGCGAGACGAAGCGCATCAGCCGGCCAAGTCGCAGGAGGCCGGCCAGGATCTGGATCAGGCCCATCAGGATCGTGGCGGCAAAGAGATATTGGACGCCGTGCTCGCGCACGAGGTCGACCATCACCACCGCGGTGGCGGCCGTGGCGGCCGAGATCATCGCCGGGCGCCCGCCCGCGAAGGCGATGGTGCAGGCGATGACCACGGAGGCATAGAGGCCGACCTTCGGGTCGACACCGGCGATGACCGAGAAGCCGATGGCTTCGGGGATCAGCGCGAGGGCGACGACGATCCCCGACAGGGTGTCGCCGCGCAGGTTGGAGGTCCACGACCGGAGGAATCCGGCGTTCCCGGTGAACTTGTCTGACATCGATGAATCCGCACGAGCGGCGTGCCCGCGTCGGCGGCGGGTCGGGCGCGTCTCGAATGCGTGGTCCGGCGGATCGGCGGCCGGAAGAGCCACCCGGGCTTTCACCGGGTCCTTGCGAATGGCCCAACCGTAGGGGCGCTCGCGCTGCAATGCAACAACGTCCGGGATACGGCCTGCAACGCCGCCCCGTCATTCCGGGCTCGCCTCCGCCGCCCCGGAATGACGGAATTGCCGGTTTGGTACGCCGCGCAGGACTGTCGCTACGGTTGCGGAGCCCTGCGGTCGCGGTGAAGTCAGGCCGCGCGCACCTGGGAGACGAAGCCCGCCACCTCGCCGCCGAGCCCGTTCGAGCGGCGGGCGATGTCGGCGGCGGCATTCAGGACTTCCGCGGCGCTGGCGCCGGTCTCGCGGGCCGCACCCAGGACCAGCGCCATGGTCTCGGTGACCGCGCGGGTGCCGCTGGCGGCCTCGGAAACGCTGCGGGCGATCTCCTGCGTCGCCAATTGCTGCTCCTCGACGGCCGCCGCCACCCCGAGGGCGATCCCGTGGACCTGCTCGATCGTGCCGCCGATCTCCTCGATCGCGACGACGGCTTCGTGCGTCGCGGCCCGCATGGCGGCGATCTGCCCGGCGATCTCCTCGGTCGCCTTGGCGGTCTGCGTCGCCAGATCCTTCACCTCGGTGGCCACGACCGCGAAGCCGCGTCCGGCCTCCCCCGCGCGGGCCGCCTCGATCGTGGCGTTCAGCGCCAGCAGATTGGTCTGGCCGGCGATGGTGGAGATCAGCGAGACGACCTGACCGATGCCGTCAGCGCTCCGGGCAAGGGCCTGGACGCTCGTCCGGGTCCGCCGTGCCGCCTCGACGGCGCTCTCGGCGGCAGTCGAACTCTGCGTGACCTGGACGCCGATCTCGCTCGCGGTCGCCGCGAGTTCCTCGGTGGCGGCCGCGACGGCCTCGACATTGTGGGCGGTGGTCTCGGCGGCGCGGGTCACGGCCTGGGACTGCGTGCCGGCATGATCGGCATTGCCCGCCATGGTGGCGGCGGCACGCTCCAGCCCGGCGGCCGCTCCGGCGAGATGATCGACCAAGCCGCCGATGCTGCTCTGGAAGCGGTCGGCGAGACCGGCCATCTCGGAGCGCTTGCGCGTCGCGGCGTCGACCTGCAGCCGATCGTGCTCGTGACGCAGGATTTCGGATTCCCGCATCGTGTCGCTGAAGACCTGCATGCTCGTCCAGATCGCGCCGATCTCGTCACGCCTCGGCTTGACCGCCGGCAGGGTGGTGTCGCCGCGCGAGAGACGCTGGATCGCATCTGAGACCGCCCCCAGCGGCTGGGCGATCTGCCGCTGCCCGACGAACAGGCCGATGGCGCAGCAGATCAGCGTTCCGGCGACGGCCAGACCAAGCAGAAGCAGCGTGCGCGCGTGGAACAGGGCGTCGGTGTCGGCTTTGATCGCGGCCATCTCCGCCCGCCCCTGCTTCACCAGGGTATCGATGCTGGCCTGGAAGGCCTTGCGGTTCGCGCGGTTGGCGTCGTTGAACCCGAGTTCGGCGGCCGCCTTGGGGCCGGTCGTGTCGCCGGCCTCCGCGAGGGCGCTGCGGAGGGTGCGGAATGCGTCGGCGTGGCGCACCATGGTCTCGAAGAGCGGCCGCTCGGCCTCGGTCACCCGCGGCGCCCAATCCGCCTTGAGCGCGTCCATCTCGGCCAGACCCTTGCGGATGCCGGCCGTGTACTTGGCGGCCTCCGTCCGGTCGGCCGAGGCGTAGACGCCGCGCGAGTCCATCGTCACCTCGGCGGCGAGGCGGTTGAAGTTGGCCGCGTCGAGGGCCCGGATCGAGGCGCTCTCGACGCTCGTGAGGGAGCGCTCGAAGCTCTGCAGCGTCGCGACGCTCACCCCGGCCACGACGAGCGTCGTCAGACTGCAGGCGCCGACGAAGCTCAGGAGTTTTCCGCCGATTTTCATGCTGGTCCAACCGTCGTGGCTCGGTTGGCGCTAAAATGCCGGTTATTCGTCAAGGCGCCGTAAACTATCGCCATCCAGAATTATTTGTGTTCGCTGCTGAACAGTAACCCGGCCGCAGCTCGGCGCGGCACGGAGCGTGCCACGCCGAGCCTGCTCACGCCGCCCGCACGGTGTCGAGGAATCGGCTGACTTCGGCGGTCAGATGCTCGGATTGCCGCGACAGCTCGGAAGCGGCGTCGAGGACCTGGCCGGCGGCGACGCCGGTCTCTTCGGCGGCGCTGGCGACGCCGGAGATGTTGCTCGTCACCTCGCCCGCGCCGATGGCCGCCTGAGCGACGTTGCGGACGATCTCCTGGGTGGCCGCGCCCTGCTCTTCGACGGCAGCCGCGATCGAGGTGGCGACGCCACTGATCTCCCGGATCCGCTCGGTGATGCCTCTGATCGACGTGACCGCCTGGCCGGTCGAGGCCTGGATCTGCGCGATCTGGCCCGAAATCTCATGAGTCGCCTTCGCGGTCTGCTCGGCCAGCGCCTTCACCTCCGAGGCGACGACGGCGAAGCCCTTCCCGGCCGCTCCGGCGCGCGCCGCCTCGATCGTGGCGTTGAGTGCCAGCAGGTTCGTCTGACCGGCGATGTTCGAGATCAGGCCGACGACGTCGCCGATCCGCGAGACGGAATTGCTCAGCTCCTGGACGAGGGCACCGGTCTGATCGGCGTCGGCCACGGCCCTTTGCGCCAGATGCGCCGAACCGTCCACCTGCCGTCCGATCTCCTGAACGGAGGAGCCCAGTTCCTCAGCTGCCGCTGCGACGGTGTTCACATTGGAGGCGGCCTCCTCAGCGGCAGCCGCCACGGTGCTGGACTGGCCCGATGTCTGTGAGGCGGTCGCCGACATGGTCCGGGCGGTCGCCTGCAACTCGGTGGCCGAGGACGACACCATCCCGACGATCCCGCCCACAGCACGATTGAAGCTGTCAGCCAGCTCGATCATGGTCCGGCGCCGCTCGGCCGCAGCGGCGGAATCGGCGATCCGCTTCACCTCGGCCTCTTCGGCGGCCTTCTTGGCGACCATGGCCTTGATCCCGTCCACCGCGCGCCCGACGGCACCGATCTCGTCGCCGCGCGCGGCCTCCTTGATCTCGGCCTCGATCTCGCCCCGGGCCATGCGCTGGAGCACCGCGACGAGGCGGGCGAGGGGGCGGGTCAGCATCGCGAAGACGAGGAAGGCCAGCAGGCCCGCGATGACGACGCTGGCAATGCTGCCGAGAAGGCTGGCGAGGTAGGCGGCGCCGAAGGAGCGCGCCTGCTCGCCGCTCCGGGCGGTGAGGAGGTCCCGCTCGGCCTTCTCGGCGTCGCCGATCTTCGCGCGCAAGGCGTCCATGGACGCCTTGCCGGCGCCGCTCGCCTCGATTTGCCGGGCCTTGTCGAGGTTCCCCGCCTCGACGAGGGCGATCTCCTTCGCGGCGATGTCATTCGTCCACGTCTCGGCCGAGCTGCGCACCCCCTCTAGGCGCGCCTGCTGCGCGGCATTGTCGGCGGTGAGCGACTTGGCGCTCTCCAGGGACGCCTTGAAGGCCTTCTGTCCGTTGTGGAGCGGCTCAAGGAATTTTGCGTCGCCGGCGATCAGGTAACCCCGCAGGCCGGTCTCCTGATTGACCATCGACTGCGTCAGGCCGTCGAGGGCCGAGATGACCTGATAGGAGTGCTCGGTCAGGTGATTGACGCGTTCGATCGAAGATAAATGACTGTATCCGATAGCACTGATGCCGACCGTGACCGCCGCCAAGCTGCCGAATGCGGCAGTCAGCTTCGTTACGATCCGCACGTCATCGATCGAGCGCATAGTCTGTCCCCAGGGAGCCATTCAGGAATTTGAATACGGTTCCCTGCCGCGTGTGATAAATTATACGGTGTAAATTTTGTATTACTTCGAACTGTGTCGTTCTGAATAGACGGGCGCAAATGTGGTTGAAAAAATTCCGTTCGCAATCAAATGCCGGTGATCGCATCGCGCTCTGCTGTTGTCGGTTTGTACAACCTGAGATGAGAGACGCCATGTCGAGACACGTATCAGGGCGACGATTCCAGCGCGGATTCAGGACGGACATGTATCCATCAACGAACAACGCAGGATCGTAGTCACGCGCAGAGTAATTCGCGCAGAAGCTGTCGCGTCCCGCCTTCAGCCGGACGCTCCCCGCGCATTTGCCGACCGCGCCAGAGCAGCTATGGGCGAGAGGCGCCGCCAGGAAAGTGTCTCCGACGATGGTCGAGCAGGATCGACCGATCGTACGCTGCGTTCCGGCTCCACATCGAATCCGTGAGGATGACCCCAGAGCCGGCCAGACCCGGCCCTGCGAAGCCGGGCCTCAGGTGTCCAGCGACTCGATGACCAGATTGCCGTTGGTGTAGACGCAGATCTCCGCGGCGATCCCCATGGCCCGCCGGACGATCGCCTCGGCGTCGAGGTCGCCGTCCTCCAGCGCCCGGGCGGCCGCCAGGGCATAGTTGCCGCCCGAGCCGATGGCCATGACGCCGCTCTCGGGCTCCAGAACGTCGCCCGAACCCGACAGGAGCAGGCTGACCTCGCGGTCGGCGACCAGCATCATCGCCTCGAGGCGGCGGAGGTAGCGGTCCGTCCGCCAGTCCTTGGTGAGTTCGACGCAGGCTCGGGTCAGCTGATTGGGATATTGTTCGAGCTTGGCTTCGAGACGCTCGAATAGCGTAAAGGCATCCGCCGTCGCGCCTGCGAACCCGCCGATTACCGCACCCTTGGCGAGGCGCCGGACCTTGCGGGCATTCCCCTTGACGATGGTTTGGCCCAGGCTGACCTGGCCGTCGCCGCCGATGACCACCCGGCCGCCCTTGCGCACCATCAGGATCGTGGTCGCATGCATCTGGGGGATCGCGCCCCGGTCTTCGTACCTGAATGCGTCCTGGCTCAAGGTTCGGCTCCGCTCTCGACCGCGCCGAGATGGGGAGCTTCGCCGGCCGAGTCCAGCCGGCGGCTCTACTCCGCGACCGCCTCGGGGCTGCGCACCGGTCCGGCATCCTGGAGGATCGACCGCGCGGCGGCCTCGGCGAGGAGGGCATAACCGCGATCGGCCATGTGCAGGCCGTCCGAGGCAAAGAGCTGCTTGGTGGTCAGCTTCCCCTCGCGCACCCAGCCATGCATCAGGTCGGCCCGCCGAATCACCGGCACATCGAGCTCCGCGCCGATGCCGCGCACCGCGTCGCGGAAGCGGGAAGCGCCCGGCGTCGATTCAAGCTTCGGGCACCATTGCGGCTCCATCAGCACCACGTCGATCCCGGCTTCCCGGATCCGACGGATCGCCGAGACGGTCGCCTCGCGGAAATGCTCGATCGAGACCCCGCGCAGCGGATCGTTGCTGCCGGTCTGCCAGATCACGAGCTGCGGCTCGGCCGCGATGACATCGCGGTCGAGCCGGGCCAGCATGTCGTCGACGTGCTCACCGCCGATTCCGCGGTTGATGACCGCCACGTCCATCCCGTGCAACTGCTTGCGGAGGTTGATCTGCAGGCGCGCGGGATAGGCGTTGGCCGGGCTCGAGGCGCCGATGCCCTCCGTGGAGGACGAACCGAAGGCCACGATCTTGAGCGGCGCCCCGATGGCGATCTGGCGGGCGACATGCGGCAGGTCCGGGCTCTCGTTCAGGTCGAAGCCCAGCATGTCCAACGAGTCGGGGAGAAGGTCAGCGTAGGCGAGAACCGCCGTCGGCAGGAGCAGCAGGCCAGCCAGCAAGCCGAGGCGACGCAGCATCCTACGGGCAGGCCAGGCGGGAAAGACAGTGTTCGGCGATTGTGACACGGGACCGTCGGCTCCGGCTCTCGTGAGCGGTAGATACAATCTGACACAGGCCGCTGAAAAGAGCGGTTCCGTGCTGAGTTTAAAATCGCAATGAATTCGTAACACAAAATTAGGCGGTTGTTGGGAAGCGGCCGCTTGCCTGCCGTTTATCGGCAACAGCGCCCCGAGATGTCGGCGCCCGCAGGGGCGCGTTTCCGCTTTTCGGGACCCACGCCGCCCGATCCGGCACGAACCATGCGACCGGGACCGTGCGCATCTCCGGACCGACGGCGGGGAGCGTGATCGGGGCTTCGGCGCGCCCCGGTCGGCCGCGGGCCTCCATGAACCGTCCCAGGGTCGACCGCTTGCGTATCGCGATCCTCACGCATTCGACCGACCCGCGCGGCGGCGTGGTCCACGCCCTCGCTCTCGGAGAGGCCCTGTGCGGACTCGGTCATGAGGCGGTGGTGCATGCGCCCGACCCGACCGGCCGCGGCTTCTTCCGCGCGGCGCGCTGTCCGGTCATCTCGGTCGCGGCCAAGCCCGTCGCCGGACCGTCCGCCGTGGTGGTCGGCAGCCGGATCGGCGATTACCTCGCGCATTTCTCGACCCCCGCCGCCTGCGACTTCGACATCTTCCATGCGCATTGCCGCATCAGCGGCAACGCGCTCGCCACCCTGACGCGGCGACGCCTCATCCCGGGCTTCGTCCGCACCGTCCATCACATCGAGACCTTCGCCGACCCGCAGCTGGCGCACTGGGAGGAGCGGGCGTTTCTCGATGCCGGGCGCCTGCTCTGCGTCAGCCGCACCTGGGCGGCGACGCTGGCGGCCGAGTACGGCGCCCGGGCCGACGTGGTCGGCACCGGCGTGGACGCCTCCTCCTACACGCCCGATCCCCAACCCGAGGACGAGGCGCTGCGCGGTCGCTTGGGTCTCGGCGGCGGACCGGTCTTCCTCAGCGTCGGCGGCTTCGAGGCGCGCAAGAACACGCTGGCGATCATCGGGGCCTTCGCTGCCCTGCGCCGGACCTGCCCCGGCGCGCAGCTCGTCGTGGCCGGCGGCGCGTCGCTCTTCGATCATGCGGGCTACGAGGCAAGGTGCTGCGCCGCCCTCGAACGGGAGGGGCTCGAAGTCGGCCCGGGCCGGCCGGTGATCCGCACGGGCGCGGTGGCGCAGTCGGACATGCCGGGCCTCTACCGGCTCGCCGATACCCTGGTCTTTCCGTCGCTGATGGAGGGCTACGGCCTGTGCGTGCTGGAGGCCATGGCCTGCGGCACGCCGGTGATCGTCTCGAGGCGCCCGCCCTTCACAGAGTACCTCGCTCCCGGGGAAGCCCTGTCAGTGGATCCGGAGAACACGGAGGCCATCGCGGCATCCATGCAGGCGAGCCTGGACCCGCGCCGGCGGGCACGGCTGCGCAACGCCGGCCGGGAGGTCGCGCGGGCCCATGTCTGGGAAGCCTGTGCGGCGCGCCACCTGCCGACCTACGCGGACCTCGCGCCCGGGGGGCCGCCGTCGATGCCGGCCGCCACCGGCGCGGCAGCCTGGAATACCCTGCGGATCCCTCGCGATGCCTGAGATGCGCTTCCACATCCGCTGGCCGGACGGCACCAGGGAGGCCTGCTACGCGCCCTCCCTGGTGATCAAGGATCACCTCGCCGTCGGCCAGGATTACCCGCTCGACGAGTTCGTCGCCCTGAGCCGGCTCGCCCTGGGCATCGCTAGCGAGCGCGTCCGCGCCCGCTACGGATTTCCCTGCGGCCGCGCCCTGGCGCAGCTCGCCCGGATCGAGGAAGCCGCGCGCCGACAGGAGCCGGGGACCGTCCATGTCGAGTCCTTCGAGCTGTGAGGCCCGGCTCCGGAGCGTGCGGCGAGGCGACGCAGGGCAGAGCCGCGTCCGGTCGGGTTGTTCGGATCACTCACGGTTCGAGCGAAGGCGCAGGCGATGATGACCCGGATTGCGGTGACCCTGATCCTGGCCGCGTCGCCGGCTGCGGCGCAGACGCGTCCTTCCAGCACGGACATGACCTGTCAGCAGACGATCCGCCTCGTTCAGGCGCGCGGCGCCCTGGTCCTCGGCACCGGCGGCATGACCTATGACCGGTTCGTCCGCGACCGCTCCTTCTGCGAGCCCACCGAACTCGCCAAGCGCGCCTTCCGGCCGACCCGCGACAACCCGAACTGCCTGATCGGGTACACGTGCTACGAGCCGGGGGCCGGCGACTGGTTCGGCGCGGATGACTAGACCGGGCCTCGACCCGCATGACCGGCTGACCCCGCGCTCATCCAGGGGCCGGGCAGCGGAGCCCGGGATCCCCGGACGCTCCAGCCTGTTCCTCCGGGTCCGGGATCGCCGCCGGGGCCCGGAGCCTGTTCGGAACGGGCGGAGCAATCACGACAACCGCGTCAGCCTTGGTCCGGGGCAGCGCGCCCGGCTTCGAGGGATACGATCATCCGGCGATCCCCGGCCCGCCGGGTGAACCCCGTCGCGTCGAGGTGCTCCAGCAGCGGGATCGAGAACTTGCGCGAGATTCCCAACGTCGCCCCTGCCTCCCGGGCCAGAAACCCGGCTTCCGGGGTCTTCGCCTCCGGGAAGGCTTCGACGAGGCGTGTCTTGGCGCCGGCCACCGCTTCCCGATGGAACAGAACGGCCCGGCGCTGAACCCGGTCGACGGCGCGGATCACCGTGCCGGCCCCGACCAGATAGGTGAGCGCCTCGCGGCGCCGCACGTCGCGGCCGACGGCGTCGGCTTCGTCGGGCGGGTTGAGGCCGGCCCGGCGGAAGATCTGCTCCAGCCTCCGGGCGGCCTCGCTCTCGTTGCGCGCCGGGTCGAATTCCGCCCGCCGCCACAGCGTACCCGCCTGAGCGACGGAGCCGGCGGCCGCAAGGTCGCGCAGCACCGCGCCGGTCACCGCCTCGGGTAGCACCAGGGTGCGCGCGAGGCGCTCGAGGGCGATACCGTGATCCATCGGGTTGTCGCGGTGATGGTGGGACAGCGCCGCCAGCGTGCCGGTGCGCAAGGCCTCGAAGGCTGCCGCTCCCACGTATCGGTCGCCGATCCCACGGGCGCCCCCATCGGACAGCATCTGCCGGACCCGATCCGGCGATACGCCGGCAATCCGGGCGAGGTCGATCAGGGGCGCTCCGGCCGCGCCGAGCTGTCCGAGGCGGACCGTAATCGCCTGCGCGGCACTTCCCGTCGTGAGGGCGGCGAGATCGGCCATGACCCGCGGGTCGTGGCGCCGCCGACGGCGACTCACCGGGTCGAGGATCCGCCCGCCCGCCACAGTGACGGAGGGCGAATCAAGCCGCAGTACGAATGGCTCCCGCGCCGGCACCGCGACGGATTCCGCGAGATGCACCTGCGCCTGGGTGCTGGCGCCCGGCTCGAGGACGTCGCGGTCGAGCAGCCGCAGCCGCGCCTCGACCTCGGTGGTTCCGAACAGCAGGCGACAGCGCATGCCGCCTGCCAGAGCCTCCGGCACGGTCGTGGCCGCGGTGATCGCGACATCGAGCCATGAACTCGGAGCGAGCAGGCCCGGCAGCGACAGCGCCTGCCCGCGGGCGATCTCGTCGAGGTCGATCCCGCGCAGCGCGACCGCAGTGCGGCGTCCCGGCTCGGCGCGCTCCACCGGACGTCCATGGATCTGGAGGCCGCGCACCACCGCCGTGCGACCGCCGGGAGCGATCTCCACGGTGTCCCCGACAGCGAGCGGCCCGCGCCGCAGCGTCCCGGTAACGACGGTGCCGAAGCCCGGTCGCGAGAAGACCCGGTCGACCGGCAGGTAGGGGAAGCCGTCGTCGCGGCCGGGTTCCGTCTCCGCCAGCAGCGCCGACAGGGCCGCCGACAGCTCCGCTAGGCCGGCGCCCGTCACCGTCGATGTGGCGATGACCGGACCAGCCTCAATCCCGGCGCGGAGAGCGGCGGCGGCGATCTCGGCCGCGCGGGCCGCCAGGGTCTCGGGTGTCGCGAGATCCGCCTTGGTCAGCGCCAGAACGCCGCGGCGCACGCCGATCAGCCGGGCGATCTCGAGATGCTCCACGGTCTGCGGCTTGATCCCTTCATGCGCGTCCACCGCCAGCAGGACGGACCGCATCCCGGTGGCGCCCGAGATCATGGCGCGGACGAACCGCTCGTGACCCGGCAGGTCGACGAGGTCGATCTCGCCCGGATCGGCGTTCAGCAGCGCGAAACCCGGCACGATGGACACGCCGCGGGTGCGCTCTTCCTTGAGCCGATCGGTCTCGACGCCTGTGAGGGCCCGCACGAGGGCCGTCTTGCCGTGATCGACGTGCCCGATCACGCCGACGAGGAGTGTCTTCAAAGCAGTCACCGACCGGACCATCTCCGCGATACCGCCGTCCACCCGGGGCGCACCGCTCGCTCGGAAGGGAGATCCGCCGCGCCGGCGCGTTGCGGCGCCGTAGGTCGCCGGACGGTCGGGGCCGACGCGTGCGAGGCAGATGGATTGTGGACAATCTGTCTTGCCATGTCGTGCCGTTTTGGGAAAGCGCGATTTTAACGCAGCGCAGCAAGCATCCGCAGCACCGGCGAGCCATCCTCTCCGCTTGACGCCGGTAGCGCTGCCGCCTTTGCTGGGGCGCATGTGTCGGACGGTCACGCCCCGATGCCGGTTTCGCCCGCCGCGTTGCAACCGGAGGGCATCCCTGCCTCGTTAGCGAGGCGGGTGACGAAGAGGAGCGTATGAGCGACA
The DNA here is from genome assembly GCF_008329595.1 of Methylobacterium sp. P1-11. NCBI lineage: Bacteria > Pseudomonadati > Pseudomonadota > Alphaproteobacteria > Hyphomicrobiales > Methylobacteriaceae > Methylobacterium > Methylobacterium sp. P1-11. The sequence goes on along the minus strand of NZ_NPKS01000016.1, from coordinate 34,095 downwards.
CCGATAGCAACGCCGCGGCGGAGCCCCGCGAGATCGAGCTGAAGCTCGACTGCGCCGGGCCGAACCTGACGGCGCTCGCGTCCCATCCCCGGCTCAAGGACGCCGCGGCCACCGAGCCCGAACTCCTTGTTTCGACCTATTACGACACGCCGGACCGCGCGCTCCGCGAGGCCGGCCTGACCCTGCGTGTCCGCGCCAAGGGCGGACGGCATATCCAGACCGTGAAGGCCGGAAGCGGCGGCGTCGGCCTGTTCGATCGGTCCGAGTGGGAAACCGAGATCGCCGGGGAGACACCGGACCCCGCGGCCTGGGCCGACACCGCGGCCGAGCCGGTCCTGCGCGAGGCCGACGCCGCGCTGGAGCGTCTCTTCGCCACCGTGGTGATGCGCCGGGAGATCCCGGTTGAGCAGGGCGCATCACGCGTGCTCGTGACCCTCGACGAGGGCCGGGTCGAGACCGCGAAGGGCGACGCGCCGCTCTGCGAGATCGAGCTGGAACTTCAGGCCGGCGAGCCCGGGGACCTGTTCGCTCTGGCGCGAACGCTCGCTGAGACTGTGCCGCTGCGCCTCGGCGTGAAGGCCAAGAGTGCCGTCGGTTACGCGCTGCTCGACGGCACTGGCCCGGCGGTGGTGAAGGCCGAGCCGGTGGAACTGCCGGAGGGAGCGAGCGCCGGCGAAGTCTTCCGCCAGGTGGCACGCGCCTGCCTGCGCCATATGCGGCTCAACGAAACTGCCTTTCTGGAGGCGGGGCGCCCGCCCGAGGCCCTGCACCAGATCCGCGTTTCCCTGCGCCGCCTGCGCTCGGCGCTGTCGCTGTTCGCGCCCATGCTGGGCAGCGATCCGCGGGCGGCGGACTTCAACGACGAGATCAAGCGGGTCACCGAGCCGTTCGGTCACGCCCGCAACCTTGACGTATTCCTGAGCGACACGCTGCCGGATCTCGCCAAGCAGCGTCCCGACGAGCCGGGGCTCGACGAGTTGCGCGAGCGGGCCGAGGCGGAGCGCGCCGTCGCCTACGACGCCGTGATGGGGATCCTGGAAAGCCCCCAGTGGCGGGCGCTCATCATCGACTTCGCAGGCTGGGTCGAGACCGGTTCCTGGGCCGCCGGGCCTGACGCTGCCGTCGACGGACGGCACTTCGCGGCCCAGGTACTCGACACGGCGCGGTCACGGCTGAAGAAGCGCGGGCGGGGCCTCCGGCACCTCGACCCGCATACCCGCCATCGGGCGCGGATCGCCGCCAAGAAGCTGCGCTACGGCGCGGAATTCTTCGCCGGCCTCTACCGGAAGAAGAAGGCGCTCCGCCGGCAGGCGAAGTTCGGCGACGCGCTCTCGGACCTGCAGGACCATCTCGGCGCCCTCAACGATCTGGAGACGGCCCGGGCCATGACCGAGAGCCTGTCCGGGCCGCCGATGCCGGGTCCGGATGATCCCGGAGCACAGAAACTGCTGGATGCGGCCGCGGAGGCCCGGACCGAACTTCTCGACGTGAAGCCCTTCTGGCGCTGACGCTCTTCGTGCCGTCGCGCGGCCCGGATTCGGGGCCGCGCGGCGGACTTCGCCGGACAATCCGCCCGGGGCGCGGGCAGGGAGCGCGAATGGCTCACGCCTACAGGTTCGGCATCGAGGAGGAGTTCTTTCTCGCTGATGCCCGCTCGCGCGGCACGCCGCGCGCTGGACTCCGGGCCTTCCACGCTGCCGTGCGTGCCCGTCTCGACGCGGCCGAACGCGAGCAGCTCCAGTGCCAGGTTGAGGTGGCCTCGCCGCCGACCGCCGATCTCGCTGAGGCCCACGCGCATCTCGCGGAACTCCGCAGTGCCCTCGCCGAGATCGGCGCTGAGCGGAACATCCTGATCTTCGCGGCCGGCACGCATCCGACCGCCCGGTGGCACGACCAGCGGCCCACCGACAAGGCCCGCTACCATGGCATCATGGCCGACCTGCGGATGCTCGGCCGGCGCAACCTCGTCTGCGGCCTTCACGTGCATGTGGAGGTTCCGGACCCGGAGGCGCGGATTGGGCTGATCAACCGGCTGCTGCCGTATCTCCCGGTGCTCCTCGCGCTCTCGGCCGGATCGCCGTTCTGGCAGGGTCAGCAGACGGGTCTCGCCGGCTACCGGATGCGCGCCTATGCGGAGTTGCCGCGCACCGGCGTGCCTGAGCTGTTTGCCGATCCCGCCGACTACGCACGCTACGTCGACGTGATGACCCGGACCGGCGCCATCGCGGATGCCAGCTATCTCTGGTGGCACCTGCGCGCGTCGCTGAAATACCCGACCCTTGAGCTGCGGGTCGCCGACAGCTGCACGCGCCTCGACGACGCGCTCTGCATCGCCTCCCTGTTCCGCTGCCTCGTCCGCCGAGTGGTCCGGGACCGGCGCCTCAATGCCGGCCTCACCGCCGCGTCCCGCGGCTTCGTGATGGAGAACCTCTGGCGAGCCGGCCGCGACGGCGTCCGCGCGACGCTCATCGACGAGGTGCAGATTCGGGCCGTGCCGGTCTCCGAGCTGGTCGAGACCCTCCTCGCCGACATCGCCGAGGATGCGGACGCGCTGGGCTGCCGCCCGGCCTGCGAACAGGCAACCCGGATCGTCTCGGAGGGAACGAGTGCCGACCGGCAGATGGCGGTGTTCGCGGCGGCGTGCCGCTCGGGCGCCCGGGCGCGCGCGGCGCTGTCGGCCGTGGTGGACCAGCTCGCGGCCGAGACCGCCGCCGGCTCGAAGTGCGGGCCTGGGGGGCACCCGAACATCGCTCCGGCGGCGTGACGATAAGCGCGGACCCGGCTGAGGGGGGATCGCCGAGGCCGCGTTCCGTCGGCCGCGCTTGAGAACGCGGTCGAACCAATGAGTCGCATGCTCATGTTGCCGAAGGATGTCTGGTCGTCGCGGTCGCGTGCGATTATGGCCGGTCCCGTGCGGGTGGGTTCCCTCCGCGCCGCGCTCTGCTATCCCTCCCGTTCAAGCAGCCCCCGACCGTCGGCCGATCCTCCGGAATGAGCCTCCTGCGCGACCTCTTCGGCCATGTCGGCCGTACCGTGACGGCCTATGCCGGCGACAAGGTGCTGATGCTCGCGGCGGTCTCGGCCGCCGCTAACGTCATCGTGGCCGACGGCGAGGTCGCCGGGCCGGAATTCGACGCGGCGCTGCACGGCTTGAAGGCCGACCCGGTCCTGATGAAGGGTTACGACGCGCTGATGCTGGAGACCGAGCTCTACGCGGGTATCGCCCGGGCGCGCACCCGGCTCGGCCGGGCCGAGAACCTGCGCCACGTCACGGCCATCGCGGACCGGCCCCCGAACCAGCGCGAGAACGTCTTCCTGATCGCCGCGGACGTCGCCGATCAGGACGGGATCAGCAATATCGAGGCGAGCGCCCTCGGCGAGATCGCTGTGGCCCTCCGGGTCGACGCGATCAGGCTGCTCCGCGCGAATCCGGTCCGGCGCCCGCCGGCCTGACCATTCCGGTTGGCATTGCGGTTGCTCGCCATGGGAGCGCTGCCAGATCGGCCGCGCCCGCCTATAAAGACCCCGTCGCACGGCGACCCGCCGTCAAAGGAACCGGCATGGCCGAGATGACCCTGAGCAAGACCCACAACCTGCGCGCCAACGGCGCGCGACTCTGGGCGACGATCCTGGAGACCGCGGAATTCGGCGGCACGCCCGCCGGCGGCATCAATCGCCTGACGCTCTCGGCCGAAGACGGCCAGGTCCGCGACTGGTTCCGGGAGGCGTGCGAGGCGGCCGGGCTGACGGTCTCGGTCGACGCCCTGGGCACGCAATACGCCCTGCGGCCGGGCCGGGACATGAACCGCAAGCCGATCGCCTTCGGTTCGCACCTCGACACACAGCCCACCGGCGGCAAGTTCGACGGTGTCCTCGGCGTCCTGGCCGGCCTGGAGGTGATGCGCAGCCTGAACGATGCCGGGATCGAGACCGAGGCGCCGCTCCTCGTGGTCAACTGGACCAACGAGGAGGGCTCGCGCTTCGCCCCCGCCATGATGGCCTCGGCGGCCTATGCCGGCGACTTCACCACCGACGAGATCCTGGCCAAGCGCGACGCCGCCGGCACCACGGTGGCGGAGGCGCTCGACGCGATCGGCTATCGCGGGGTCGAGGCCGTCGGCACGCGGGAGATCGGCGCCTTCGTCGAGCTGCACATCGAGCAGGGGCCGATCCTGGAGGCCGAGGGCAAGACCATCGGCGTGGTCGAGGGCGGCCAGGGCATCATGTGGTTCGACGGCGTGATCACCGGCTTCGAGAGCCATGCCGGCACCACGCCGATGCCGCGCCGCCGCGACGCGCTGCTCGCGCTCTCGGAATTCGCCCTGGCGGCCGAGAGGATCGCGCTGAGCCACGCGCCCTCCGCGGTGGCGACGATCGGCGAGGCCGCGATCCTCGCGCCCTCGCGCAACGTCGTGCCGGGCCGGGTCGCCTTTACGGTGGATGTGCGCGATCCGCGCGCCGCGACGCTCGACGCCATGGAGGCGGCGCTCAGCGAGGCGGCGGCCGAGATCGCCGTGCGGCGTCACCTGGACATCGCGCTGACCCGGATCTGGCGGAAGGAGCCGGTGCCGTTCGATCCGGCCATCGTGGCGGCGATCGACGCGTCCGCCGAGAGCCTGGGGCATGCGCGCCGCCGGATCATCTCGGGCGCCGGCCACGATGCCTGCAACCTCGCCGCGAAGGTACCGGCTGCGATGATCTTCGTGCCGTGCAAGGACGGGATCAGCCACAACGAGGCGGAATCCGCCACGCAGGCCGACTGCGCGGCCGGCGCCGACGTGCTGCTGCAGACGGTGCTCCGCCTCGCCAACGCCCCGCGCGCCTAGGGCCGCCTTCCGGGACAGCACCGCGTCGTCCCGGGGCCGCGCAGCGGCGCCGGGATCCGGACTGGCCGACGGAGCGGAGGCGGGCACCGAGCGGTTCCGGATTCCGGGCTCGCCTGCGGTGCCCCTGACGGACGGCGGCGTGGACCGGCAAGCCTGTGCGGAGGTGTACCGCGGCGGAAAATCCCGTAAGGACCGCTCCATGAGCGCGCGATCCTACCGCGACGCCAAGGGCCGGCCGCTCGTCGCGGTCACCGGCATCGGCGTCGTTTCCTCCCTCGGTCAGGGCCAGGCCGACACCTGGGCGGCCATGACCGAGGGCCGGTCGGGCATCCATTCCATCGGGCGGTTCCCCACCGACGGTCTGCGCACGCGCATCGCCGGAACCGTGGATTTCCTCGACACCGAGCCCCTCGTCGCGCCGCTCCTGTCGGAGCGTTTCGCCGCGGTCGCCGCCGAGGAGGCGGTGGCGCAGTCCGGAATCGGCGCCAGGGGCGACTTTCCGGGCGCTCTGTTCATCGCGGTGCCGCCGGTCGAGATGGAGTGGCCGCAGCGTCAGGCCCTGGCGGCGGCCGCCGGCGGTGACGGACCGGTCGATTATGCCGGTCTCCTGCGGGCGGCGGCGACGCGCCGCTTCGATCCGTGGCACGATCTGTTCATCTTCGGCACGGTCGCCGACCGCATCGCCGACCGGTTCGGCACCAAGGGCTCGCCCATCTCCCTCTCGACAGCCTGCTCGTCGGGGGCCACGGCGATCCAGCTCGGCGTCGAGGCGATCCGGCGCGGCGAGACTGCGGCAGCGCTCTGTATTGGCACCGATGGGTCGGTGAACCCGGAATCGCTGATCCGCTTCTCGCTCCTCTCGGCGCTCTCGACCCGCAACGACGAGCCGGAGGCGGCCTCGAAGCCGTTCTCCAAGGACCGGGACGGCTTCGTGATGGGTGAGGGCGCGGCCGCGCTGGTGCTGGAGGATGCCGAGGCCGCCGTCGCCCGGGGCGCGACGATCCTCGGCTACGTTCTCGGCTGCGGCGAGAAGGGCGACGGCTTCCATCGCACCCGCTCCAGTCCCGACGGCGCGCCGATCATCGCGGCGATTCGCGCGAGCCTGGAGGATGCCGGCGTCGGCGCGGAGGCGATCGACACGGTCAACGCCCACGGCACCTCGACGCCGGAGAACGACAAGATGGAAGCGCTGGGTCTGGGAGCGGTGTTCGGCGAGCGCGCCGCCGCGCTGCCGGTGACCTCCAACAAGTCGATGATCGGCCACACCCTGACGGCGGCCGGCGCGATCGAGGCCGCAATCTCGCTGCTGACCATTCGCCACGGCCGGATCCCGCCGACCATCAACCACCGGGTGCCGGACCCGAGCATCGCCCTCGACATCGTCGAGGCCGCCCGCGACCTGCCGGTGCGGATCGTGCTGTCGAACTCGTTCGGCTTCGGCGGCCAGAATACCTGCCTGGTCCTCGGCGCGGAGCCCGCGTGAGCGCCGGGATGGAACCCCGCCGGGTCCTGGTGACCGGCGGCGCGTCCGGGATCGGCGCGGCGATCGTCCGCGCCCTGGCGGAATCCGGACTGGCCGTCGACTTCACCTATCGCGCCTCCGCCGAGGCCGCGCAGGCGCTGCTCGCCGATCTGCGCGGGGCGCATCCGGACCGGGCCTTCGCGGCCCATGCCCTCGACCTCGCGGATCGGGCGGCGCTGGAATCCTTCTGCGAGACCGCGGAGGCGGCGGGCTATTACGGCCTCGTCCACAATGCCGGCCAGTCCTGCGACGCGCTCGCGGCGATGCTCGATCAGGAGCGGGCCGAGGCGGCCATGCAGGTCAATTTCTTCTCGCTGACCCGGCTCGCCAAATCCCTGGTGCGGGAGATGACCCGGGCGCGGTCCGGCCGCATCGTGGCGATCGGGTCCGTCGCCGCCCTGCGGGCGAATGCCGGAAATGCTGCCTACGCGGCGACCAAGGGCGCCCTCATCGCCTATTGCCGTACCCTGGCGATCGAGACAGCCAAGCGCGGCGTGACCGTCAACGTGATCGCGCCGGGCTTCGTCGACACCGCCATGATGGAGCGCTACGCCGCCTACCGGGACGGCATGGCGCGTCAGATCCCCGCCGGCCGGTTCGGGCGGCCCGAGGACGTGGCGGCGCTGGCCGCCTTCCTGATGGGCGCGGGCGGATCCTACATCACCGGTGCCGTGCTGCCCGTCGATGGTGGCCTGACCGCCATGATGGGTGTCCACCGGTCCTGACGGTGGTGCCGCCGAACCGGACGATTCTGCCGATGCGCGCCAGCCTCGCCCTCACCGCCGCCCTCTGCTGCGCGGCTCTCCTGGCCCCGGGCCACGCACGGGCGGAGCCCGAGGCCTACCGGATCTCGGGCCTGCCGCCGGGCGAGCCGCTGAGCATCCGCGCCGAGCCGGACCCGTCCGCCGAGCAGATCGGCGAGATCCGCAGCCGCGCCCTGGTCTTCGGCTGCACCAACGACACGCCGAGCCGTACCACGTGGTGCCGGGTGAAGGCCGGACGGGTCCTGGGCTGGGCGCGGCGGCGATACCTGGCGCCCGAGCGATGAGAGAGACGATGCAAGCCCTCCAGCTGTTCGGCGACCGCGACCTGCGCCTGACCGAGATCGAGCCGCCGCCCGCACCGGGCGCCGACGAGGTTCGGATCCGGATCCGCGCCGTCGGCCTCAACTTCATCGACGTCTGGGGCTTTCGCGGCATGGCCTTCGCCAAGCGGAAGATGCCGCTGATCGTCGGCGCGGAAGCGGCCGGGATCGTCGAATCGGTCGGGGCGGGCGTCACCGGCCTCGCGGTCGGCGACCGGGTCGTTCCCTACGGGGCCATGACCTGCGGCCGGTGCCGGGCCTGCCGCGAGGGCCGCGACAACCTCTGCGAGGACGTGTCCGGGGTGATGGGCTTCCATCTCGACGGCTTCGCGCGGGAATTGGTGACCGTGCCGTCCCGCCTGGTCGTCAGGGTGCCGGACGGCGTCAGCGACACCGACGCCGCCTGCGCCGGCATCGCCTTCGGCACGGTGCAGCACATGCTGTTCGACAATGCCCACCTGGAACCCGGTGAGAGCGTGCTGGTCCATGCCGGCGGCTCGGGGATCGGCACCGCGGCGATCCGTATGGCCAAGGCGATCGGCTGCACCGTCTACGCGACCGTCGGCGACGACGAGAAGGGGCGCAAGGCCGCCGAACTCGGCGCCGACCACGTCATCAACTATCGCACCGAGCGCTTCGAGGGCGAGGTCCGCCGGCTGACCAAGCGCAAGGGCGTCGACGTGGTATTTGAGCATGTCGGTGCCGATACCTGGAACGGCTCCCTGCTTTGCCTGAAGCGCGGCGGCCGACTCGTGACCTGCGGGTCGACCTCGGGCGTCTCGGCGACCATGAACCTGATGCAGCTGTTCCAGCAGCAGTATCGCATCACCGGCTCGTTCGGCTGCTCCCTGGCGAATATCGGTCAGGCACTCGCCAAGATGGATGCCGGCATTCGACCGGTGGTGGATACGGTGTACCCGCTGGCGGATTTCGCGCAGGGTCTGGAGCGCCTCGAATCGCGCCGGGTCTTCGGCAAGATTCTCGTGAGCCTGTAGCGTCGACGACGGTGCGCCCGCTCGGTACCACAACGTCTCCGAGTGCGTCGGTCTTCATTTCGCGCTGCGAGAGACTTGGCGTAAACGTTGCCGTACGGGTCGCTGGGGGGCCGCCCGTACCGTAGTCCTGGAAGTGATTGTGCTGCGTCTCGCCCTCCTGCTGAAACGGTCTTACCCGCGCCTCGCGGGCTTCGCCATGATCCCGGTGATCCGGGCTCTGGTCCTGCTGGCGCGGGGCCTCGGGCCGGTGCGCTCCACGGCGCTCGGCGCCGCGTTGCTGCGCACGCTCGGGCCGTTGCTGCCGGCGCACCGCACCGCAATGGCGAACCTGCGCGCGGTCTTTCCCGACATGACGGATGCGGAGCGGAGGCGGATCGCCCTGGAGGCCTGGGAGAATCTCGGGCGGACGGGGGCCGAATATGCCCATCTCGACACCCTGTTCGATTACGATCCTGCCGGCGCCGGGCCGATGCGGACCGAGGTCTCGGGGATCGAGCACTTCTACGCCCTGCGCGACGACGGCCGGCCGGGTCTGATCTTCTCGGCGCATCTGGCGAACTGGGAATTGCCGGCGATCTGCGCGGCTCGGTTCGGCCTGAATGCGACCGCCGTGTTCCGCCCGCCGAACAATCCCGCGGCCGCGCGCCTAGTCGAGGAGGTCAGGCGGCGGACGATGGGCGGGCTCGCCGCATCGACGCCGGGCGCCGTCTTCGCCATGCGCGACGTGGTCGAGAATGGCGGCCATCTGGGCCAGCTGATCGACCAGCACTTCACCCGCGGCGTCGTGGTGACCTTCCTGGGCCGGCCGTGCCTCGCCAACCCGCTGCTCGCCAAGCTCGCCCGCCACTACGACTGCCCGGTGCACGGCGTGCGCGTCGTCCGCCTCCCGGAAGGCCGCTTCCGCCTCGATCTGACGCCGCCCCTCGACCTGCCCAGGGCCGCCGACGGGACCGTCGACGTCGCCGGCGCCATGCAGGCGATGACATCCGTTGTCGAGGGCTGGGTGCGGGAGAATCCCGGCCAGTGGCTTTGGATGCATCGCCGCTGGCGGCCCGACATGCTGCCCAAGCCGAAAGTGGCGCCGGCGCCACTTCAACCGATGGTAGAGGCCTCTCAAGCCAACGTGATTTCACCTTCGGCCTCCCAGACGGTCTGATGGATCGATGACGCCCCGGCACCGCGCCCCGACCCGCGACCGCCGCGCGCTCCGCGCTGCGCTGCTTGCCTGCGCGACGATGGCCGCGATACCGGCGCGGGCCGAGCCGGTTCGCGCCGTGGTGGAAATGTTCACCAGCCAGGGATGCGGGGCCTGCCGGTCCGCCGATCCGGTTCTGCGCGACCTCGCCCACAAGCCCGGAGTCATCGCGCTGACTTTGCCGGTGACCTACTGGGACTATCTCGGCTGGAAGGACACGCTGGCGCTGCGGCCGCTGACCGAGCGCCAGCGCGCCTACGCGCGGGGGCGCGGTGCCCGACAGGTTTTCACGCCCCAGGTCGTGGTCGATGGCAACAGCTTCGCCGTCGGGTCCGACCGCCCGGCCCTCGACCGGCTGGTCCGCGAAGCCTGCCAGCGCGGCGGGCTGCCGGTGTCGGTGCGTGGGGAGACGAAGGGCGACCGGATCCTCGTGGAGGTCGGCGCTGCCCCGGAAGCCAAGACCGAAATCCGCGGCGATGTGTGGCTCGTGCCGGTGCTGCGCAGCCGTGCCATCGCCATTGCGGCCGGGGAGAATGGCGGCCGGACCGCGACCTACGTCAACGTTGTGCGGGGCATGCAGCGCCTCGGACCCTGGACCGGCCAGCCGGCCCGGTTCGAGGTGCCCGACACCCAGGCCCGCGTCGCCGACGCGGATAGCTGGGTCGTCCTTCTGCAGGGCGCCGCCGACGGCAAGCCGGGCCGCATCCTCGGGGCCGCGAAAGGGCCGGGATTGTAGCGCGCAGCCTCCCCGCGACGCTGTTTCAGCGGGGTCGGGTCGATCTTCCCGCGACCTTCCAGCGACCTTCGCGCTGACGGCGCGCCCGGGATTCGCGGACGAGCGCCGCAGCCGCCCGTCGAGGCGGCCGAAGGCGGCGCGGATCTGCACCAGTGGAGCGGAAACTTTCGGCGACGGGCCGCGCGTCTGCGCAGGGCGGCGGGCCGGCGCGAACCGGCCGGTCGGCAGGCTCGTTGCATCAGGGTGGCCGTCCGCCGTTCCGCGCGGGCGCCCTTCATCGAGGGTCGGCCATGCGGCGACGCCGCCTGCTGTCCGGGGTGTTCGCCGTTCTGTCGCTGGCCGGCCGCCGTGTCCGCGCGGCCGATTCGGGCGTGGACCTGCTCCTTGTCCTGGCGGCGGACGTGTCGCTCAGCATCAGCGAGGCGCGCTTCGACCTCGAGCGCAGGGGCTATGCCGAGGCTTTCAGTGATCCGCGCGTGCTGCGCGCCATCGGCGATGGCCCGACCGGGCGCATCGGCGTCGCCCTGTTCGCCTGGGCCGGCCCCGGCGAGCAGCAGGTCGCGGTCGACTGGATGGTGGTCGGCTCGGCGCGGGATGCGGCGGATTTCGCCGCGCGTCTGCTCGCCGTGCCGCGTCCGTTCTACGGCCGTACCGCGATCGGATCGGCGATCGGATTCGCCACCGACCTGCTGGCCCGCGCGCCGTTCCGCGCCGAAAGGCGGGTGATCGACATCTCGGGGGACGGCACCGGCAATGCCGGACGCTCCATCGCCGAGGCCCGCGACGCCGCCGTGGCGGCGGGCATCACCGTCAACGGCATCGTCATCCTCACCGAACCGGAGGGGATGCCGGCTTTCCTGAAGGAGCACACCAATCCGGCGGGCGGTCTGGCGGCGTATTACCGGAGCGTCGTGATCGGCGGGGAGGGCGCCTTCGTGATGACCGCAGAGAGCTTCGCGGCCTTCGGCCGCTCGCTGATCGCCAAACTGGTGCGCGAGATCTCCTGACCGTCACCCGGATTCCAGAGGGCCGACCATCGATGCGCCTTGCCGTTCTCCAGTTCACGCATGAGACCGTGACGTTCCTGCCGAACGACACGACCCGGGACGACTTCCTCTATCCCGGCTCGCCGGCCGCCGGGGCGGCACTGCTCGCCACCGATCCCAAGGGCTACATGGGCGGCTTCGTGCAGGTGGCGCGGGAATATGACGGTGTCGAGCTGGTGGGCATCACCTCGCCGCTCTGGCCGCGGACCGGCACGGCCTCCGGCTGGATCACCGCGGACGCCTACGCGCATTTCCTCGGGCTCATGGTCGCGGAATTGCGGGCGCAGGGGCCCTTCGACGGCGTCTATCTCGCGCTTCACGGCGCGATGGCGGTGCGCGGCGTCTCCCGGCCGGAGGCCGACATCGCCCGCCAGGTCCGCGCGGCGGTGGGCGAGCGGGCGATCCTGGTCGGGACCTTCGACCTGCACGGCAACGAGGATGCGGCCTTCCTCGACCATGCCGACATGGCCTTCGCGGTGAAGTACTTCCCGCATTACGACGGTCACCTCCAGGGCCAGCGCGCCGCCCGGATGATGGTCCGCGCCGTGCGCGGCGATTTCCGACCGGCGCATCGCACCCTGAAAGTGCCGATCCTCTCGCCCACCGCCGTGCAATGGACCGGCGCCCCGCCCTGGTCCAATCTCGTGCAGCGGGCCCTCGTCTGGGAGGCGCGCGAGCCGGACGTGTTCGTCAACGTCTTCTTCGGCTTCCCGTGGGGTGACGCGCCGGATGGCGGGATGACCGTCCAGGTCATCACCAACGACGACCCGGGCCTCGCCGACCGGGTCGCCCGGGACGTCGCGGATTTCGCGTGGCGGCATCGGCGCGCGCTGCTCGAGGCGACACGGATCCATCCAATAGCCGAGGGCGTGCGCCTCGCCCGGGAGGCGGTCGCCGACGGCGCCGCGCCGGTCGTCCTCGCCGACCATAGCGACCGGTCCGGCCGGGCGACCTGGCTGCTGCGCGAGATCCTCCGGCAAGGCCTGCCGCGCGCGCTCATCGCCACCGTCGCGTCGCCGGAGATCCTAGCGGCGATGGACGGCGTTGCCACCGGCGACCCGTTCGACGCATCGGTCGGCGGCGGCGGCGATCCCTCTGCGGGTGATCCGGTGCGGATCACCGGAACCGTGCTGCGCGTCGTCGCGGCGCCGGAGCCCGGCGTTGCCGGGAGCGGCGGTGGCGGTGGGCGCTGGATCTGCGTCGCCTTCGGGAGCGGCAACGTGCTCGTCTTGAGCCCGCAACTCGCGCAGGTCGTCGAGCCCGACGAGTTGTGGCGCCTCGGCCTGGAGGCCGCCGATTTCGATGTCGTGGCGATCAAGTCGCGGGTCCATTTCCGGCGGGGCTTCGACGACAGCGGCTATGCCCGCACGATCCTGCTGGTTGAGCCCCCGGAGCCGTTCATCGGCACGGTGCGGCTCGATCACCTCGCCTACGAGACGATGCGGGCCGCCGACTTCTACCCCTACGGCGATCCGGCCGGCCCGGTCCCGTCCGGTCGCTGACCGGTCCCGCGGGGACGACAGGTGGCGGCCGCCGTCACCTCCGGGTGCTCGCCCTGCACGTCCGGGAACGCTAGGCTCATCCCGCACGCGCTCGGTGAAGCGCGGCGAGGGAGAGACGGAATGCGGATCTCGGCCGACCGGCTGACCGACTATGTGCGGGATATCTTCGTGCGCGAGGGCTGTGCCGAGCCCGAGGCCGAGCGGATCGGCCGGTTCCTCGTGGGGGCGAACCTCACCGGCCACGACAGCCACGGCGTCGTCCGCGTCACCCGCTACGTCGAATGGCTGCGCGCCGGGGAGGTCGAGGGCGGGCGCACGCCCGAGATCGTCACGGACGCCCCGTGCTTCGCCCTCTTGGACGCCCATTACGGGTTCGGTCAGACAGCCGGCCCCTACGCCACCGATCTCGGAATCGCCAAGGCGCGGGAGAACGGGGTCGCGATCGTCGCCCTCCGGCATGCCGGGCATCTCGGCCGCATCGGCGAGTGGGCCGAGCGGGCGGCGGCGGCCGGCCTGGTCTCGGTCCATTTCGTCAACGTGGCGGGCAGCCTTCTCGTGGCGCCCTTCGGTTCGGTGGAGCGCCGGTTCTCCACCGCACCCTTCGCGGCCGGCTTTCCGGTCCCGGGAGGCGAGCCGATCATCCTCGACTTCGCCACCTCCCTGGTCGCCGAGGGCAAGGTGCTCGTCGCCTCCCGCGGCGGCAAGCCGCTGCCGGAGGGCGCGCTGATCGAGCCCGACGGCCGCCTGAGCGCCGATCCGGCGACCTTGTTCGGACCGCTGGAGGGCGTTGAGCGCGACAACCAGCGCGGCCGCGGGGCGATCCGGGCCTTCGGCGAGCACAAGGGGTCGGGCCTCGCGCTCATGTGCGAGCTGCTCGCCGGCGCGCTCACCGGCTCCGGCACCGCCGGGCCCGGGCAACGCCGGATCTGCAACGGCATGCTGTCGATCTACGTCACGCCCGCCGCCCTCGGCACCGAGGATGCGCTCGCGACCGAGACCCGGGCCTATCTCGACTTCTTCAAAAGCGCCAAGCCGATGCCCGGCGCCGAGGTCCTGCTGCCGGGCGAGCCGGAGCGGCGGATGCGCGCCGAACGCCTCGCCGAGGGCGTGCCCCTGCCCGAACCCGTCTGGGAGACCCTTCTCGCCGCCGGCCGGCCGCACGGCCTAGACGGCAATGCCTACCGCGCCTGAGCCGGCCAAGTCCGGCCGGCTTTGACGTCGAAGGCCCGCGCCCCGGCCCTGCGCCCCGTGGCGGCGCGCTGATGGCGGGCGGCCCGAGCACATCCCAGGAGAGTTCGATGTCCAGCTACCCCGTGATCACCCTCCGGCCGGCCGACGGCGTGGCCGTGGCGCGCGGCGCCATCGCGCCGGGCACCCCGGTCGCCGACGGCGTAACGGCCGCGGAGCGGATCCCGGCCGGCCACAAGGTCGCAATCCGCGATCACCGCAGCGGCGAGCCGGTGACCAAATACGGCCAGATCATCGGCTTCGCGAAAGACGACATCGCGGCCGGCCAGCACGTCCATGGCCACAATCTCGGGATGGGCGAGTTCGCCCGGGACTATGCGTTCGGGGTTGATGCCACACCGACGCGGCTCGTCGCGCCGCCGGCGACCTTCCAGGGCATCCGCCGCCCCGACGGGCGCGTGGCCACCCGAAACTATGTCGGCATCCTCACCTCGGTGAATTGCAGCGCCCACGTGGCCGACCTGATCGCCGACGCGTTCCGGCGCCACCCGATCCTGGGCCTCGACCCGCTCGCCGCCTACCCGAACGTCGACGGCGTGGTGGCGCTGACGCACAAGACCGGCTGCGGCATGGCGATGGGCGAGCCGCTGCGGCTCCTGCGCCGGACGCTCGCGGGCTACGCGCGGCACGTCAACTTCTCGCACATCGTGATGATCGGACTCGGCTGCGAGGTGAACCAGATCGGCGCCTTCCTGGAGGAGCAGGGGCTCGGCGACCGGATCCGCAGCATGAACATCCAGAGTCTCGGCGGCACCCGGAAGACCGTTGAGGCCGGGATCGACTTCGTGAGGGGCATCCTGGCCGAGGCGGACGTGGTCCAGCGCGAGCCCGTGCCCGCGAGTGAGCTGATCGTTGCCCTGCAATGCGGCGGCTCGGACGGGTATTCGGGCGTCTCGGCCAACCCGGCGCTGGGAATCGCCAGCGACCTCGTGGTGCAGAACGGCGGCACGGTGATCCTGTCGGAGACCACCGAGACCTACGGGGCCGAGCACCTGTTCACCCGCCGCGCCGTCAGCCCGGAGGTCGGCCAGAAGCTCGTCGACCTGATGCATTGGTGGGAGGAATACACCCGCAAGGAGGGGTCGGAGATCGACGCCAACCCGTCGCCGGGCAACAAGGCCGGCGGCCTGACCACGATCCTGGAGAAGTCGCTCGGCGCCATGGCGAAGGCGGGCAGCACCAACCTCGTCGACGTGCTGCGCTACGCCGATCCGGTCACCGCCAAGGGCTTCGTGTTCATGGACACGCCCGGCTACGATCCGGTCTCGGCCACCGGGCAGGTGGCGGGCGGGGCGAACCTCGTCTGCTTCACCACCGGACGCGGCAGCGTCTTCGGCTGCAAGCCGTCACCGTCGATCAAGATCGCCACGAATTCCGCCATGTATCGGCGGCTCGAAGAGGACATGGACGTGAATTGCGGCACGATCCTCGACGGCGAGGAGACCGTCGAGCAGGCCGGGCGCCGGATCTTCGACCTGATCCTGCGGGTCGCCGGCGGCGAGCGGACGAAGAGCGAGCAGTTCGATTTCGGGTCATCGGAATTCGCGCCCTGGCAGATCGGCGCGACCGTGTGAACCGTCGTGGCATCGCCTCTCGCGGCCGTCGGGAGACCTACAGATCCGTTCGCACCACGTGCGGGAAGCCCAGGATGAAGTCCGGGCCGAAGGCGGTGACCGGCGTGTGGAATCCCGGGGCGACATGCCCCGCCGCGACGCGACGCGCGGCCTCCACGGCCGTCCAGACCGTCAGGGTGTAACCCTCCGCGGTCTCCATCCGGCTCGCCGCGCGGCGGCCGGCGCCATCCCAGGCTTCTGCCAGGAAGGTGCTGCGGGCTCTCTGCCGCGCGGCCGCCGACGGGCCGGCGGGCAGCCGGTCGATGCCGCGGTTGATCAGGCGCTGAGCGGTGCCGCCGGCTATGATCTTCCGGAGGCCGGCGGGCAGGCCGGCCGCGGCCGCCATCGCCGGAAAGGCCTCGAAATAGACGTCGATGTTCGGGACCCGGGTCGAGTACCACGCGCTCGACACGTCGCCCCAGCCGAGGCCCACGGTCCGGCGCGGGCCGTAGCCGAAATCGGCGGTGGCGCGGGGCGGGCTCGGCAATTCGACGATGCGCCCATCGCGGCGCACCCGCGTCCCCCAGGCGATACCCTCCACCATGGTGCGGGCCGTGCCGCGGCTGAAGCCGCCGAATCCGCCGATGGAGATGCGCAGATGCGTCGCGCCGGGCAGGCGCCCGGCCACATGGGCGGCGAGGCAGTCGCTCGGCACCACGTCGAAGCCGGCAGCGGGCAGGAGGACGATGCCGGCCGCCTTCGCCGCCGCATCCCGGGCCGCGAGGGCCTCCAGAACCGCGATCTCGCCGGTGATGTCGATGTAATGGGCGCCTGCGGCGAGACAGGCTTCCGCCATCGGTTGCGCCGTCTTCGAGAACGGGCCGGCCGCGTGGATCACCGCCGCCACGCCGGCGAGCGCAGCGCGCAGGGCTTCGGACTCGTCGAGCCCTGCGACCCGCATCTCCAGGCCCAGCCGGCCCGCGATCGGCCGCAGCGTATCCGCATTGCGCCCTGCCAGGATCGGTTTCAGGCCCTGCTCGACGGCGTGGGCGGCCAGGAGCTGCCCGGTATAGCCGGTGGCCCCGTAGATCAGGATCTCGCTCATGGGGCGCTTCTGCCACCGCTTCCGCGTGTGTCAAAGCGCGCGGCATACGGCCTCTGCCGAGGGTAGGGATGCACCCATCGGAGCGCGACATGGCGGGCGACCCGGGACGTCGGACCCGCCGCCATCGGGAGCAGCGGTAGCATGTTCAAGCGAAACACCCGGCCGAGTGCATGGCGGGCCGGCGGAAGGGCTGCCGGCTGGAGCGCTGTTCTCCTGGCTCTGGCCACGCCCACCTGGGCGGGTGATGGGCCCGCCATCTTGAAGGCGCCGTCCGATCTGACCGCCGGCATCGCGGCCATGCCGCAGATCGCTGCGCCGGCCGACGATGCCGAGCGGCGGATCAACGCGGCGGTGAAGCGCCTCGACGCGAAGGCCCTCGAGGCGGCGCGGGAATGCAAGTCCGAGGGTGGACAGTATGATTACTGGGAGCGGGCCGTCGATGCGCCGATGCGAGGTCCGCGCTTCCTGAGCTACGTGATCACCGACAGCTGGCTCTGCGGCGGCCCGCACCCGAACAGCAACACGATGTCGATCGTCTACGACCTCACCACCGGCGCCCCGGTGGATTGGACCACGCTGCTGCCGGCTTCCCTGACCGGGAAGCTCGCCCTCGCCGAGGGCCCAGGCAGGACCAGGATGGTGACGCTCGCCTCCAAGACGCTGCACGCCCTCTACCTCGCGGGCTATCGCCCCAAGACGGCCGGTCCGAAGACGGACGACGCGGACAAGGAATGCCGTGAAGCGGTCACCGAGACCTATGATGGCCAGCCACCGGCCATGATGGCGTGGCTCGACGCCAAGGCCGGGGGCCTCGCGGTGCAGTTCGACCTGGTGCATGCCGTCCAGGCCTGCGCCGATACGGTGGTGATCCCCGTCGCCACGCTGCGCCGTGAAGGGGCCCGGCCCCTTCTGGCGGACGCGCTGGAGGCCGCCCATGCGCAAGCCGTGAAGTGACGGGATCGCGCGTCCAGCCTGTGGTCGTCCCGCGCCCTCCTTCGCGGCCGGGTGGCGCATCCCGTCTGTCGGCGCGCGCCACCAGGACTTTCGGGCCCTTGGCGGCGGTCGCGAGACGATTTGCGCGGGTGGAAGCGCATCGTTGGACCGAGTTCACCAGCGGGTGCGCTTCATCAATCCGGATCCGCTTCTGCGCGGACGGGTGCGCCGTCCCGGTGACGGAAGGTCGCGCTCGGTCGCCACGGACCATGACAGGTCGGTCGGGCCGGGCCGCCCGGACGGCCCTCGGGCTTCGAACTGGACCCCAGAGGGTGTAGCCTCATGCCGTGACGGCGCGGCGGCACCGTCCCCTGTCGGAGGGCGGCCCATGTCCGGAACCGGCATTGTCGAAGCTGCGGCGATGGGGGCAGACGGTCCGTTCCGTGCCTTCGCGGCAGACCTGCCTGATCGGTCGGCCCTGCGGCAGGCCGTGGTCGCGGCCTGCCGGCGGCCCGAACCCGATTGCGTGGCGCCGCTCCTCGAACAGGCGCGCCTGTCGCCCGAGGCCGCCCGGCGCGTCGGCGAACACGCACGGCGCCTCGTCGAAACCCTCCGTCGCCGGGGCCGCCGCGGTGGCGTCGAGGGTTTGATTCACGAATACGCGCTGTCGAGCCAGGAGGGCGTGGCCCTGATGTGCCTCGCCGAGGCGCTGCTGCGCATCCCCGACACGGCGACGCGGGATGCGCTGATCCGCGACAAGATCGCGGGCGGCGACTGGGCGGCCCATCTCGGGCACAGCCCGTCGCCCTTCGTCAACGCGGCCACCTGGGGCCTGCTCGTGACCGGGAAGCTGGCCGCGACCCGAGACGAGGCGGGGCTGTCGGCCGCGCTCTCCCGGCTGATCGCCCGCGGCGGTGAGCCGCTGATCCGCACCGGTGTCGATCTGGCCATGCGCATGATGGGCGAGCAATTCGTGGCGGGGCGGACGATCGCCGAGGCGCTGCGGCACGCGGCGTCGCTCGAAGCGAAGGGCTTCACCTACTCGTACGACATGCTCGGCGAGGCCGCGGTGACCGCGGAGGACGCCGAGTGCTACCGGCGCGCCTACGCGGATGCGATCCGGGCGATCGGGGCGGCGTCGGCCGGGCGCGGCGTGCTCCTCGGACCCGGCATCTCGATCAAGCTGTCGGCGCTCCATCCGCGCTATGTCCGGTCGCAGCGCGACCGGGTTCTGGCGGAACTCTATCCCCGCGTGCTCGATCTCGCCCGGCTCGCCCGGGCCGACCGGATCGGCCTCAACATCGATGCCGAGGAGGCCGACCGTCTCGACCTGTCGCTGGACATCCTGGAGCGGCTCGCCCTCGATCCGGATCTGTCTGGCTGGGACGGACTCGGCTTCGTGGTCCAGGCCTACGGCAAGCGCTGCCCCTTCGTCATCGACGTGCTGATCGATCTGGCCCGCCGCAGCCGGCGGCGGCTCATGGTGCGCCTGGTCAAGGGGGCTTACTGGGACAGCGAGATCAAGCGGGCACAGGTCGACGGAGCGGCGGACTTCCCGGTCTTCACCCGGAAGGTTCACACCGACGTCGCGTATCTCGCCTGCGCGCGCCGGCTGCTCGCGGCGCCCGACGCGGTCTTCCCGCAATTCGCCACGCACAACGCCCAGACCCTGGCGAGCATCGTCGAGATGGCCGGCCCGGATTTCCGGCTCGGCCAGTACGAGTTCCAGTGCCTGCACGGCATGGGCGAACCGCTCTACGAGGCGGTGATCGCCGGAGAGCTCGCACGGCGCCCCTGCCGCATCTACGCGCCGGTGGGCACGCACGAAACCCTGCTGGCCTACTTGGTCCGGCGGCTTCTGGAGAACGGCGCCAACACCTCCTTCGTCAACCGGGTCGCCGACGATTCGGTATCGGTCGCGGCCCTGATTGCCGACCCCGTCGCCGCCGTCGAGGCCATGCCGCTCCCCGGAACGCCGCACCCCCGGATCGTGGCGCCCCGGGACCTCTACGGCCCGGCGCGCGCCAACGCCGCCGGTCTCGACCTCGCCGACGAGGCGGCGCTCGCCCGTCTGTCGGAGGGGTTGCTGGCGAGCGGCCGCATCGTCTGCCGGGCCGTGCCGTCAGGGGAGGAGGATGCAGCGGCCGGCGAACCGATCCGCAATCCCGCCGACCACCGGGACATCGTCGGGTACTGCCGACCGGCGACACCCGCGGCGGTGTCACGCGCCGTGGCGCAGGCGGAATCGGGCGCCGTCCGCTGGGCGGCGACGCCGGCGGAGGCGCGCGCCGCCTGCCTGCGGCGGGCCGCCGATGCCTTCGAGGCGCAGATGCCGTGTCTGGTCGGGCTCATCGTGCGGGAAGCCGGCAAGACCTACGGGAGCGCCGTCGCGGAGATCCGGGAGGCTGTCGATTTCCTCCGCTACGACGCCGCCGAGGCCGAGCGGATCCTGAGCGGAGTACACGAACCCCTCGGGCCGATCGCCTGCATCGCACCGTGGAATTTCCCGCTGGCGATCTTCGTCGGGCAGGCCGCCGTCGCCCTGGCGGCGGGAAACACGGTCCTAGCCAAGCCCGCGGAGGAGACACCCTTGATTGCCGCCGCGGCGATCCGGTTGCTCCACGCCGCCGGAATCCCGGAAGAGGTGCTGCATCTCCTGCCGGGTGACGGCCGTGTCGGCGCTGCCCTGGTCGAGGATCCGCGCGTGCAGGGCGTCATGTTCACTGGCTCGACGGCGGTGGCCAAGGACATCCAGCGCGCGCTGGCGAGACGGCTGAACCGCTTCGGCGAGCCGGTGACGTTCGTGGCCGAGACCGGCGGCCAGAATGCCCTCGTGGTCGACTCCTCGGCGCTCACCGAGCAGGTGGTGGCCGACGTGATCGCCTCCGCCTTCGACTCCGCTGGACAGCGCTGCTCGGCGCTCCGGATCCTCTGCCTGCAGGAGGAGATCGCTGACCGCACGCTGCGCATGCTGAAGGGAGCCCTGCGGGAACTGCGGGTGGGCGATCCGCGGCGCCTCGCCGTCGATGTCGGGCCGGTCATCACCGCCGAGGCCGCCGACCGGATCTCCGGGCACGTGGCGAGGATGCGCGCGCGGGGCTTCCCCGTAGAGCAGTACCACCTGCCGCCGGAGGCCGGCGCCGGGACCTTCGTGCCGCCGACCCTGATCGAGATCGGGGCCGTCGCCGATGTCGAGCAGGAGGTGTTCGGGCCGGTGCTGCACGTGCTGCGCTACCGCCGCGACGGCCTCGACGCGCTCCTCGCGGCGATCGATGCCACCGGCTACGGCCTAACCTTCGGGCTGCACAGCCGCATCGACGAGACCATCGACCACGTCCTCGACGACGTGCGGGCCGGCAACCGCTACGTGAACCGCAACATCATCGGCGCGGTGGTCGGCGTGCAGCCCTTCGGCGGCTCCGGGCTGTCAGGAACGGGCCCGAAGGCCGGCGGTCCGCTGGCCCTCGGCCGCCTGCTGCGGCGATCGCCCGCCGCCGCCAGCGACGGGCTGCCCGCCGACGATGCGGCGCTGCGTCCCTACACGGCGTGGTTGCGGTCACGGCACCGCCACGACCTCGCGGATAGGATCGAGGCTGTCCACTATCCCGGCCGCGACGCGATCGCGCTGGCCGGTCCCGTGGGCGAGCGCAACCTGTACGCGCTGCGTCCCCGCGGGCGGTTCGCGGCCGTCGCGGCGACCGAGACGGGGCTGCTGCTCCAGATCGGCGCGATCTTCGGCACCGGCAACGCGGCGGTCGTCATCGGGCCGGACGGCTGGGGTCCGGTCCTGGACGATCTGCCGGCGACGTTCGCGGCGCGGGTCGCTCGGGCTCCGGATCTCGACCGCGCAGGCGATATCGACGGCATCCTGTTCGCGGGCGAGTCTGCCGACCTGCGGGCCCTGAACAGGGTCGTCGCGGGCCGCGACGGGGCGATCCTGCCGATCCAGACGCGCAGCACGGACGCGCTGGCCGCCGGCGACCTCTACGATCCGGCCGGCCTCGTGGAGGAGATCTCCACCGCGATCAACACCGCGGCGGCCGGCGGCAATGCCAGCCTGATGAGCGTCGGGTGAGCCAGCAGCCCGCGGTCAGGACGAACGGCGCAGGTTCCAGAACAGGGGAAGCCCGGTCAGCATGCCGTCGAGGTCGCGCCGATAGGCGGTCGGCTGGAAATACTGGCCGCAGGGCAAGTAGGCGCCGACCTCCAGCGCCCGCGCCTGGATCCGCGCCGCCAGGGCCTTCTGGGCGTCGAGGTCCGGCGCGTCGAACCACGCGCCGCGCAGCTCCTCAAGGGGCGCGTCCGTCAGCCAGCTCGGCACGCCGGCCCGGCCGTTCCCGCGGGCGGCCAGATGGTAGGCCGGCGAGAGGTGGTCGAGCCCGCCGGAGAAGATGCCGAACATCGACCAGCCGCCCTGGTCCAGGGGCTTGGCGTTCAGGATCCGCTGGTTGACCGTCCCCCAGTCGGTGGCGACGACGTCGAGGTTCATCCCGATCTTGCGGCAGGCATCGGCCATCACCTCGCAGATCGCGTTGATCCGTGGCACGTCGGTCCCGGAGAGCAGCACGACGCGCTCGCCCTTGTAGCCCGCCGCCGCCAACGCCCGCTTCGCGGCGGCGAGGTCGCGGGGGCCGGTGAGCGCCTCCATTCCCGCGGAGGATGCCATCGGTCCGCCGGACGTGAAGATGCCGACGGGACCGCGCCGGATCGTCGGGTCGCTGCCGGCCACGGCGTCCATCATCTCGGTCTGGTCGACGGCTGCGAGCAGCGCCCGGCTGATCGCGGGATTGTCGAAGGGCGGCAGGGTGTGGTTGAGGCGGATCTGGCCGATCAGCCCGGCGGTCTCAACCAGATCCACGCGCAAGGCGGGCTGGCGGTTCAGGTCCGGCACGAGATCGACGAGGGGCTGCTCCCACCAGTCGATCTCGCCCGAGCGCAGGGCGCCGGCCGCGGTCGCGCCGTCGGGGATCGTGCGCCACTCCACGCGGTCGAAATGCGCGATCCGCGGTCCGGCCGTGAAGCTCGGCGTGCCCTCGGTGCGCGGTCGATAGGCCTCGAACCGGCGGTAGACGTTGAGCGAGCCGGGGACCCGCTCGTCGGCGACGAAGCGGAACGGGCCGCTGCCGACGATCTCCGGTACCGGCTGCGTCGCGGGCGTCGCGCTCAGGCGCTCCGGCATGATCACTGGGACGTAGGAGGTCGGCTTCGCCAGGGCGTCCGGCAGGAGCGGGAAGGGGCGCTTGAGGCGGAACTGCACCACCGTGTCGGAGGGCGCCGTGAGTTCGTCCACCGTCGCGAACAGGGCGCCGCCGTAGGCATCGCGCTGCGCCCAGCGCTTCAGGCTCGCCACCACGTCGCCGCCGCGGACCGGCGTCCCGTCGTGGAACCGCAGCCCGTCCCGCAGGGTCAGGCGCCACGTGAGGCCGTCAGACGCAACCTCGTGGCCCGCCACCATCTGCGGCTGCGCGCGGTAGGCGGTGTCGAGGCTGTAGAGCGTGTCGAACACCATCAGCGCGTGTGTGCGCGTGACGTAGTTTGTGGTGACGATCGGATCGAGGAGCGCGAGATCCGCGTAGGGCACGAACCGTAGCGTCGTTGCCGAGGCCGCCCGGACCAGGGCTGGCCGCGCGAAGGCCCCGGCCATCAGGGCTCCGGCGCCTGTCAGCAGGGTGCGTCGCTTCATGAATCGATCCCGGTCACGACGGCGTGCGATCCGGCCGCAAGCCGGGTACGCTTGCAAGTGGTGCGCCACTGCCGCGCTTCGATCGGGATACGAAAACCCGCCCGGTCCAGGGGCCGGACGGGTCGGTCGTGATCGCCCTACGCGGGCCCTCAGGCGGCGCGCGACCAGCGGATGTCGCCGAGGCTCTCGCGGAAGGCGAAGCGCGCGAGGTGATCGGCCACGACGTTCTCCAGCCGGGTCAGATTGACGGGGTCGGAGCTGTCGATGCGCATCACCAGGGCGTCGGGCTCAGCATCGAAGGTACAGACGCGGTCCTCGCCAAAAGGCACGGTGCCGTGATCGGGGGTCGCCTCGACCTTGAACTTGTGGCTCCAGTGCCGGCAGAGCTGCTGCAGGTAGCGGCTCGCCTCGGTGGTCTGCACGCGGGCCTGAGAGGTGGGCATTCCGTCGGTCTCCAGATGGATGTGAAAACAGCCTGTCGGTGACGGTTCGTCGCTCGATCTCGCAGGTGCGAGATAGGGTGGCCTCTGAGCAATTGCCATGCCCGGCGCCGACGGATCCGTCTTCGCCGCCTGTGTTGAAGGTCTGTCCGAAGCGTTAGCAGCGGCTTAACGCGACGGGCCACCGCAGCGCTTGGCGGCGCGGCGTTGCTGTCCTGCACCCGTCTCCGCGCCGAATTATGGCGCGATGCACAAACTTCCTCAGGCTGGCGGCGCGGCGCGGTCGGTCCGGACGATGACCTTTCCGGGGTTGAGCAGGTCCTCTGGATCGAGGGCGGCCTTGAGGCGCCGCATTAGGTCGAGCCCGACCGGATCGCCGTAGCGCGCGAGTTCCTCGCGCTTTATCAGACCGACCCCGTGCTCAGCCGCGATGGAGCCGCCCAGCGCGTGCACGAGGTCGTGAACGATCCGGTTGAACCGGCCCCATTCGGCCAGGAACTCCGCGGGCGGCGTACCGGGCGGCTGTGACAGATTGAAATGGATGTTGCCGTCGCCGAAATGGCCGAAGCCGCAAGGCCTCAGACCCGGCATCTCGGCAAGGCAGGCCGCGCCTGCCCGCTCAAGGAACTCGGGGAGGCGGGAGAGCGGCACCGACACGTCGTGCTTGATCGACGCACCCTCGCGGGTCT
Source organism: Methylobacterium sp. P1-11 (assembly GCF_008329595.1). NCBI lineage: Bacteria > Pseudomonadati > Pseudomonadota > Alphaproteobacteria > Hyphomicrobiales > Methylobacteriaceae > Methylobacterium > Methylobacterium sp. P1-11. Next base: position 9,538 of record NZ_NPKS01000016.1, on the reverse strand, counting down.
GCGCTTCGGGAACGCCTTCGCGCAGGCGCCAGAGTGCGGCGTTCCGGGCCCCGCTGGTCCCGATCGTGGCGTCGGCGATCAGTCCGTCCTCAAGGGCTTGCCCAAGGGCCGATTCCAGCTCGGCCCCCGTGTCGGCGTCCGGGCGCGCGGATGCGACCTCGATCAGCGCGTAGGCGCCGTGCGCGCCCTCCAACGGACGAACCGTCCCCTGGACGTGGCGCAGCACGATCTCCAGCGCGAAGGGCGGCAGGTACTCGAACGCCGTGAGGTCGCGGTCCATCCGGGTGCGCAGGAAAACGAACAGGTCCAGGGCTGCCCTGGCCGAGTCGAGCCCCACGAAGGCGACGCTCGTCGAGCGCGGCCGCGGGAACAGCTTCAACACCGCCGCGGTGACGATGCCCAGGGTGCCCTCAGAGCCTATGAAGAGCTGTTTCAGGTCGTATCCGGCATTGTCCTTGCGCAAGGCCCTGAGCCCATTCCAGACGCGCCCGTCGGCGAGCACGACCTCGAGCCCGAGCACGAGGTCGCGGGCGTTGCCGTAGGCGAGCACCGCGATCCCGCCGGCATTGGTGCTGACACCGCCGCCGATCCGTGCGGAGCCCCGCGACGCGTAGGAAAGCGGGAACAGCATGCCGGCGGCCTCGGCCGCCTCCTGCACATCCTGCAGGATCATCCCGGCTTCCACCGTGATGGTGGCGCCCACCGGATCGACCGCGCGCAGGCGGTTCATGCGCTCCAGGGACAGGACGACCCCGCCTTGCGGCACGCCGGCGCCGGTGAGGCCGGTATTGCCGCCGAGCGGCACCACCGCGACGCCGGCCTGCGTGCAGGCGCGGACCGCGAAGGCGACCTCCTCGGTGCTCTCCGGCCTCAGCACGGCCAGCGCCGACCCAGTGAACAGGCGGCGGCTCTCGGTCAGGTAGGGTGCCAGCGCGTCCGGATCCGTCAGCACGTGCCGCGCGCCGAGCCCGTCCCGGAGCGCGGTCAGCAGGGTGTCGAGGTCGGCTGTCGGCGTCATCGCGACAATTGTGTAGGCCAGAGGAGGCCGGACGCAAGCGCCGGTATGGCGCACGCCGATGCGGACCTTACAACGATGATGTAGGGCACGGGCGTCGTCGCGCCGGGCCAACCGGACAATCCACCGCAGAGGCAGAGATGCTCTCCGTCATCCAGAACCCGCCCCGCATCGCGCTCCCGATCATCGGCAGCAGCGACTTCTTCCCCGTGCGCCGCGTCTACTGCGTCGGCCGCAACTACGCCGCCCATGCCCGCGAGATGGGTGCCGACCCGGACCGGGAGCCGCCCTTCTTCTTCATGAAGCCCGCCGACGCCCTGCAGATCGTCGGTTCGGAGCCTACGGCCCACGCCTACCCCCCGAAGACCGCCAACTACCATTTCGAGGTTGAGATGGTGGCCGCCCTCGCCAGCGGTGGCAGCGACATCCCAGCTGAGACCGCCCTGGAGCACGTCTACGGCTACGCCATCGGCCTCGACATGACCCGGCGCGACGTCCAGGACGAGGCTAAGAAGATGTCGCGGCCCTGGGACACCGCCAAGGCCGCCGACGGGTCGGGGCCGATCGGTGCGCTCCACCCTGTCTCCGTCATCGGCCACCTGGAGAAGGGCGCTATCACCCTGTCGGTCGACGGCGAGACCCGCCAGAAGGGCGACCTCGCCGACATGATTTGGTCGGTCGCCGAGCAGATCGCCTACCTGTCGGGCTACTTCGCCCTGCAGCCGGGCGACTTGATCTTCACCGGCACGCCCTCCGGCGTCGGTCCGGTCCTACGCGGCCAGCGCATGGTCGCGGCGATCGCCGGCCTCGGCGCGATCACCCTCGACGTCGTCTGAGCAGCGCACCCGCATGCTCCTCGATCGGCCGCTGCTGCGGCGCTTGTTCCATCTCGGGGCGCTCGCGTCCCGCGGCATGACCCTCGGCGTGCGCGGCGTCGCCCTCGACGGCGCCGGGCGCGTGGCCCTGGTGCGTCACACCTACGTGAGTGGCTGGCATCTCCCGGGCGGCGGCGTCGAGCGTGGCGAGACCGCGCGCGACGCGATGCTGCGGGAGTTCCGCGAGGAGGCGGAGATCGTCCCTGAGGGAGAGCCGCGCCTGCACGGTCTCTATCAGAACGTGGTCGCCGCGCCCCGAGACCACGTCGTCCTGTTCGTCCTTCCGGCCTTCACGGTCCTGCGCCCCAAGGCGCCGGACCGGGAGGTCGCCGAGTGCGCCTTCTTCCCAGTGGACGCGTTGCCCGAAGGGACGACGCGGGGGACCCGCGCCCGGCTCCGGGAGATCCGCGACGGCCTCCCGCCGGAGCCGAATTGGTAAATCGGCACGGTTCGCGAAAAGGGCGCTTGCGTCGCCCGGCGGAATGGTGTTTAGAGAGCCGCGCCGGGGGCCGCCGGCACGGAAGTCCAGGCGGCGCGGCACAGTGAGCGGGTGTAGCTCAGGGGTAGAGCACAACCTTGCCAAGGTTGGGGTCGAGGGTTCGAATCCCTTCGCCCGCTCCAGTTTTCCCAACCAGACGAACGACTTACAAGGCCGCAGCCCTGCAGCCTTAGTCGTTCTTAATCGACTTCGAAATCATTTTCGATGGCCGGCCGCTTCGTCCCTGAAGCAGGCTGGACCGTCGTTGTTCCGATCGATCGGTCTCCCCTTAACCAGCGTAGATTTCCGGATCGGGCGGTGCGGCTCGGCGGGCGGAGAGCGGTTCGGGTTGAAGGCGGAGATCCTTCGGCGTGCTGCCGGGTAATCCTACTGGATGCGGGCGATCATTACTGGCAGTTGCGCCGGCTGGTGCGTGATACGTCGGTCGGTCGACGCGTGAGGTTTTCGGCCCACCGCACCGGGCGTCGCGTCACGCATCCCGTTTCCATAGCGCTGCCAGGGGCTGCCATGCTGGGGCCAGCGCGAAGCGCGTCAGCGGGATCAGCAGGCCGCCGACCGCTAACCCTATCAGGCCCGACGCGATCGCGGTGACCAGCCATTCGACGAAGCCCGTGGCGAACGGCACGCGTGATACGACGGCTGCCGCGGCCTCATGGGCGGCATGTGCAGGTGCAGACAGGCCGTAGGTCTCCAGCCCATGCATCAGGATCCCGCCACCGACCCAAATCATTGCCGCCGTACCGATGATAGCCAGGATCTTGAGTAGGATCGGCATGCTGCGGACCACGCCGCGCCCGAGACCGCGGATGAGGCTTCCGAGTGGCGGTGTTGCGGTGCTGCGTGCGAGGGCGAGACCGACGTCGTCGGCCTTCACGATCAGCGCGACCACACCGTAGACGCCGGCGGTGATGCCTACGGCGACGACGGCCAGAATGCCCGCGCGCATCCAGAAGCTGCCCTCCGGAAGGGCCGCGAGTGTGATGGCCATGATCTCGGCCGAGAGGATGAAGTCGGTCTTGATCGCGCTCGCCACGCGGCGGTCTTCGCGCGACCGATCGCCTTCGGCGCATCCCTCACGGTCATCTTGATCGCCGTGTGCGCGATGCGGGACAAGGGTCTCGTAGACCTTCTCGGCGCCTTCATAGCAAAGGTAGGCGCCACCCAGCATCAGGAGTGGCGTGATCGCCCAGGGTGCAAAGGCGCTGAGAGCGAGGGCGCCTGGGAGCAGGAATAGAAGTTTATTGCGGAGCGAACCGACCGCGATTTTGCCGACGATCGGCAACTCGCGTTCCGCCGCGAAACCGACGACGTAGCGCGGTGTAACCGCCGCATCGTCGATGACGACGCCAGCGGCCTTCGTACCCGCCTTTGCCGCCTGCGCTGCGACGTCATCGAGGGAGGCCGCCGCAGCCCTGACCATGAAGGCGACATCGTCCAGTAAGGCAATCAGTCCGACGCTCACACGTCTCCCCTCATCCGCGATCAATCCGCCAGACAGACGATCCGCAGCTGGGTTTGATCCGTTGCCGTTAAAAAACGGGACCTCAGAGCGTGCTCAACTGCTTGCCCTCTCATCGATGCCAGGCTTCGAGGAGCAACAGCAGGCTTTGCACGACAGCGAGCAGCAGCGTCAGGGCCTAGATGGCCAGGAACGCGATCAGCACCCAGCCAGTCATGGTCACCATGTGGAGCAGGTTGCCGATGTCGTGACCGGCGACCAGGCAGGCATACGTATGCGCCTCGTTGATTCGGCACCCGGTGACGCTCGTCAGCGCGAGGCCAGTGGCGAAGGACGCTGTCGGCAACCACGTGATCAGCAGCAGGATGAGGATGACGCGCAGGCGTCGACGGGACGGGCTCGGTCGCACTGGATCGCGGCCACTCAACGGTCGGTCACCTCCAGACCGGTGCGGATCAGTGGGGCGTGCGCGTCCGGCACGCCGGGTGCTTCGGGCGATAGGGCCTCAGGATCACCACCCCGTTCACGGGTGGCGGCGATTGATGCCGCGGCAGGGGACGTTGACGCCGTCACAACAGTGATCGAAGAGGCCGAGGGTGCGGACGACACGGTACCGGGTGGCGTTCTGGAGGTTGCCGTAGATGGCGCCCTTGTCGAGGTGGACACCGAGAGACTCCTGATCGATGCACGGTCGAGCGCTCGCCTGGGCGTGAGCTAGGCGGCGGCGGCGCGAAGAGCGGCACTGGTGAGTACGAGAATCGCCCTGTGGGTTACGTTGCATCGCCGAACTTGCGTGATCGCGTGTCCGTCTCGACAGGGATATGGGCACGGACCGCGCGGCAGCGCATTTCGTCGCGCGACGACGATGAGACTGATGAACCGCGCCCGCTGCCACAGTCTTCGGCCTGTCTCTGACGACGGCGTAGGATGCGAGACGCCCGGCGCCGCGATCCGGATTCGCTTCGCTGAGATGGCCTCTCCCGAACCCGGCCTATCCGGCTCGCCTGAAACGAATCCATCAGAGTAGCTCGGCAATCGATAATTCGATGCAAACGAGTGGCGCGCGACATGCAATGCGGGACCACTGACCGAACCGGTAACAATGTTCCCGACGATTCGTTGACCTGTCGGCCGACAGGCGCCATCAAATAATCGCCCGACCGGTTAGATATCGTTCGGTAGGAGCACAGGTTTCGTTAATTATTACAGGTATAGAGAAAGTCGTGGCGATGAAGACAATTATCATTGCGGGTTTCGGTGCGCTGTTGAGCACCGCCGCCTCGGCGCAACCGGCAACCGAGTTCCTCGGGCGCGATCTGCGCGACCGCGGCGCGGCCTACACCGCTACGGACCGAGCGCGCGAGGATTTCGGCGTCGCCCGTGAGCGCGCAGCCGAAGGAAATTATGTGGGTGCCGCTATCGCCCAGGAGCGCGGTGCGGTCGAGCGCGACCGGGCCGACCGCGATGTTCTCGCGGCCGACCGTAATCGCGAAATCTATCGCCGGACCCGCTGAGGAGTCTCGCGCGGCGATCGCCCTGCGATGGCTCGCCGCGCCAGCGCGGTCGCGAGCTGGTTGCACGAAGCCGTTCACAGCGCCGACGCTTCTTGGCGCGGCGTCGCCGAGGCAATGATCTCTTCCCGGGGGACCGGATGCGCCAGGCATTGCAAAGTACTGTGGTGGGCGCCTGCCCACCCGTTCGATCGCGCTTCCGGCACATGCAGCTGTTTTTCGCTCTCCTGAGCCTGGGCCTTGTTGGGGCAGGGCTGTTGGAACCGACAAAATCGGCCAAAGCCCAGGAGGGGCCGAGCTACGCGGACGATCAACGCGGCATCTTCCTGCCGTTTCTGAACGCCCCGGAAGCCGGTGACGTGATCACCAAGTCGCCTCGTCTCGGCCTTTCCTTCGGCGGCGCGGTGCGACCCGTTTTAGTGGACACCGGCTCCACCGGCATCGTGGTCTCGGCTGGCCGCATTCCCGCCAATGAAACGCTGCCCAGCGAGCCGGGGCGCCTGACCTATTCGAGTTCCGGCCGGATCATGATCGGACGCTGGATCCGTGTGCCGGTCACCCTGTGGGGCCGCGATGGCCAGAGCGTGGCCACGCAGCCCATCCGGGTTCTCGCGGTCGACCGTATCGACTGCGCCGAACGCGCCCGCAACTGCACGCCCGAAGAGGCGCCCAGCCACGTGGCGATGATGGGCATCGGATTCGGCCGCGAAGACGACAGCCAGACCCAGAGCACGCCGGACACCAACCCCCTGCTCAATGCGGAACCGCCCGGTCCCGGCGCATTGCGTCGCGGCTACGTGCTGACTCGGCGGGGCGTGCATGTCGGCCTGACGCGCGCCAATACGCGCGGCCGCTACCGCTTCGTGAAGCTCGATCCGCACCCGCGCGCACAGGGGGACTGGCTTGGCGTCCCCGCTTGCATCACCGTCGACGGGCGGGAGCCGGGCGTCTGCGGGCGCGCGCTTCTCGATACCGGCGTCACCGGCATGTTCCTGACGCTGCCGCCCGCACAGGTCGCGGACAGCGTCCGGACCGATGCAGCTGGTCACGACGTACTCCGATCCGGAACGCGCCTGAACTTCCGCTTCGGCGACTCGGCCGGCTACGCGATCATTGTCGGCGATCACGCCTCGCCGCTCGCGCCCGAGCGCATCGTCCTCAATACGACCCGCCCGCAGCCCTTCGTCAACACGGGTCTGCACGTCCTCAATGGCTTCGACGTCCTCTACGACGCCGACCGCGGATATTACGGGTTCCGCCCTCGCAGCACGCTTTCGGCGGCCGACGATCGATGACCGGCAGGCTGGCCACCCATCCAATCTGCAGTTCGATGCCCGAGTCTTCCATGTTACGCAAAGCCCTTGTCGGCATCCTGCTTCTCGTCCCCACAGCCGGGTTCGGAGCGCAAGCGGATTGCAACCAGCCCGCAAACCAGATGGAGGCGGGTTTCTGCACGGGGCAGGCATTCGATCGGGTCGATGCAGAACTGAACCGAAGCTACACGACCTTGAGTAGCAAACTCGACGACATTGGCCGGCGCAATCTGGTTGCCGCCGAGCGGGCGTGGATCACGTTCCGGGACCTCGAGTGCAACCTGCGGACCGGATACAACACGTCGAAGCCCGACGACAATGGAAGTCTCTCGCCGATGCTCCTGGGCGAATGCAAGATCACACTGACGCGCCAGCGCATCCAGGACCTGGCGGCGCAGATCAAATGCCCGGGTGGCGATCTCTCCTGCCCGCCGTGACCGGCACGTCACCCCGTCCCACCAACCCCCTGCTCAGACGTGGCATCTCATGATTATCGTTACGACCGAGAATATTCCGAACTACCATGTGCGTGAGGTGCGGGGCCCGTGCTTCGGCGCCGTGGTGCACAGCCGCGGCGCAGTGGGCAATTTCACCGCGGGGCTGCGCAGCCTGATGGGTGGTGAAATCAACGAATACAGCCAGTTGATCGAGCAGGCCCGGTCTCAGGCCATCGACCGCATGGCACAGAACGCGGCGCAACTCGGCGCCAATGCCATCGTCATGATGCGCTTCGATACGGCCGACACCGACCAGTCCATGATGGGCGTCGTCGCCTACGGCACGGCTGTGATCGTCGAGACTCGTTAAGTCGCACGTCACGAGCTCAGGCCCAGACTGAACGAGCAACCTCGCTCCGGGGCCATGCCGCTCGGTCTGGCCGCGGTAAGGTCCCCAACAGACTGTCTTAACCCTCTGTTGCCCGCGCTTTCCGGTCGCATCCGGTTGACGCGGAGCGCATGAATCAGGCTCGACAACCATGTCCCACACTCACCATAAGCCCTTTCGGCTGCTGAACGCCGCAGTTCCCACCCTCGTCGGGCTGCTCGCCTGTGGGGTCATGGCGGCAACGGCGCGCGCCGATCAGCCCTCGGCGAAACTGTGCCTGAACGAAACCTCGACGCCTGGCACCACGGATTGCATGTCGCGCGCGCTTCAGGAGGCCGATGCGAAGCTCAACGCGGTCTACAAGAAGGCGATGTCCGTGATCGACCACGATGATCGCACGCAGGACCCGAGCGCCAAGGCCGTCTGGAAGACTCAACTGGAGAAGGCGCAGCGGGCCTGGATTGCCTTCCGGGACGCCGATTGCGGCGACCTGACCTACAGTGAGTGGTCCAACGGGAGCGGAGCGAACCCGGCTGTCCCCGCGTGCCGCTACGACAAGACGGTGCAGAGAACCGCCGACCTTCTCAGCCGCTATCCGCTGCACTGAAATCCGGCCGGAACGGTGTTGGCAATGTAGACGGATGGACAGGTCGACGCCCTGAACGCCACCACCAACATCTCGTAATACCAAGGGTGCCCTAAAGAGCCACGAAAATCTGCGCGCAATCCGATTGATTGCCGGTCGTTATTTCGTAAAAACTATTCCAGGTAGACATGCCCGGCACGGATGCCGAACTATCTCGGCCATCGCGTCGGAGATAGAGATGCATTATTACGCGAATGCGATGAGAAACTATGCCAGTTTTTCAGGTCGAGCGTCGCGATCTGATTACCGGTATTGTGTTCTTATTTGCGTTGTAATTTGCTTCCTGGCCGGCTTCGGTGATGGATTTATACCTGAATTTTCAGGACACATGAGAACCCAAATATATTGTCTGCGATCGTTCATCTCGTGCACTCCGTTCCTTCTCTCTCCATATTTGTTCGCAGGCTCCACGATACCGACCGGTCCGGTTGGTGGTATTTCGCGGCTGTTACGATCGTGGGGCTTATTCCGCTCTTCATCTTCTCGGTGATCCGCGGAACTGCCGGCCCGAACAGGTTCGGGCCGGATCCGGTGAATACCGAGGCCCCTCTTGCTGGCGGGCCAACGGTTCGTTTCGGTTGAGCGTCCATATCTGGATCGCGCCGTAGAGATAGAGAAATGAATTCGGCGGGATTGCACGTAAGACATTGGGGCCTGCCAAGATCCAGCGCTGGGCGACAGGGTTCAGGCGATGGCCCATGATGCGGCAATGTCGGCGGCAGCAGGGCGGCACGTCCTCCGGCTTCTCGGCGTGGCGGGGCCCGGTCTTACCGGCAGCGCGACAATAAGAACCTTGCGCCGTCGGTCGTTCGGTCAGTCTCCGGTGCGCATCCCGGGATGGGCGCACCGGCACAAGCCCTTTTCGACTGACCGGGTCTTCCGCTTTTCGGGCACGATGACCGGAAGCGAACCGTCCCCGGCCCTATCCTTCGGCAAGCGGACCGATCAGGGCCACAGCATCGGCGCCCGGTCCTCAGGTGGCGTTGTTGGAACCAAGCGGTTCCGACGCCAGTCGCCGCGCGCAGGCATGATTTCTCCTTGACCAGCACCCGCTCTTGCCGGCGCGGCCGCTCGACCTCCCGCGAAGATCCTCCATGCCCATGACCCTGGTGCTCAGCCGGAGCGCGCCCGGGCTAACACCTGCCGGCACCTGGATGCGAGGAGGCGCTTCGGATCCCGACCGGTTCGCGTGCCGTCGAGTCGAGCCGGGTATTCGGCGGTATCCAGAGGCGCGCACCCTCAATGCAAACGGCCGGAGCTGTGCTCCGGCCGTTGCGTCGATGACGAGAGAGGTATTTACCGCAGGAGCTGGAGAACGCCCTGCTGTGCGGAGTTGGCCAGGGACAGGGCCGAGATGCCCATCGACTGACGCGTCGACAGCGCCTGCGAGTTGGC
>NZ_NPKS01000015.1:0-164473 GCF_008329595.1 Methylobacterium sp. P1-11 | reverse complement strand
TGACGAAGGACTGGGCGGCCAGGTTGTAGATCTCGTCCGGCTTGGCGGCTTGGACGATGCGCAGCAGGGCGGATTGGTCGAGCAGGTTGCCGTCGACCAACTCGACACCGTCGAGGATGCCGAGCCACTTCAACCGGTGATCGAACACGCCGGCATGGCTGGAGCGGCGCACGATGCCGGTGACGGCGTAGCCCTTCTGCAGGAGCAGCTGCGCCAGATACGCACCGTCCTGGCCCGTCACACCTGTGATCAGCGCTCGCTTGGCCGTCATGAACCCGTCCCGTTCCGAAGATGCCCGGCTGCTACGACCGTGACGGCCTACGCGTCAAGGCGAGGTCTCGACATCAGTATTGTCGCAAGGGACTGAGGCCTGATTCCTACATCACCAGACTAGCCCTGCGGCGGCACGAGCCTCCGCAGAAGAAGCGCCGCACGGCTAAGGTCGCGCGAGCCAGTCTGTCACGCCCATGACTGAGCGGAATTCGTCCATGGCATGGACGCGCGCCTCCGGCAGCGCCGCCCGCGCCATGGTGGCAAGGGCGTGGCCGGGCCCGAGTTCAAGCACGCGATCGGCTCCGAATTCCCGGCAGGCCTCCAGGCAGGCTGCCCAGTCGATCGTGCGCGAGATCTGCAGAGCCAGCTTCTCCCGTCCTTCCACGTCGCGGAACACCGCGGCACCGTCCAGGCCGCTGAGGAGCCGCGGCGCGCTTGGCGGCGGGCGGCGCGGCGGCGCGGCGGCGAGCGCCTCCCGAAAAGCCGCCGTCGCGGCGTTCAGCAGGGGCGTGTGTGAAGGCGTGCGGACGGTAAGGATCACGGCTCGCTGCGCGCCCGAGCCGGCTGCCTCCCGGCACAGCGCCTCGAGGGATTCAAGCCGGCCGCCGACAACGCCGCTATCGGCCGCGTTGCGGATGGCGAGATGGCAATTGTGCCGGGCGGCGAGACCTTCGAGCGCGTCGAGCCTCAGGCCCCGCACGCCCGCGAGCCCGAACCCCGCGCCGGAGGCGGCATCCATGGCCTCCGCGCGTCGGGCGGCCAGGGCAAGCACGTCTGCGAAGTCGAGGCGTCCAGCAACGCCCCACGCCGCGAGATCGCCGATGCTGTAGCCGGCCACGATCATGCGGTCGGATGGCGCTCCACCGAGCGCGCGCCACGCCGTCAGGGCGGAGACGCAGCACAGGATCTGGCCCGTGCGATTTGCATGGAGGTCGCGGCCGCCCTTTCGGGCCAGATCGCGCGGGTCAGCACCGTCGAGAAGCGGCCTGGCGGCGGCGAATACGTCCTGGGCTGCCGGGTGATCGGCCGTGAGGTCGAACATCGCGGGGTGCTGGCCGCCTTGGCCGGAGAGGAGGAGCGCCAGGGTCATGCGGGCCTGCGGGCGCGCAGTCCGGCGACGGGTCGCAGGGCCAGCCGATCAAGGCTCTTGGCGAGCACCGATCCATCCACCGGTGCGTCGCGCAGCTCGCGCCAGTGCAGACCGGCGCCGTCCGGCACCAGGATCTCCCCGTCGATGCCCATCGGCGCCGTCTCCGCCGCGGCGGCGATGCCGTCGAGCAGGCTCAGAGGCACCGGCAGTCGGCAGCGCCAGAGCACATCGAGGTCGGAGGTTGCGCTCAGGTAGGTCAGGCCCGTGACGGCCTGCCAGAGGAGGCTGCCGAAGGGCCGCGGCACGATCTCGTGCCGGCGGCCGAGCGCCGTCAGCGTCGCAATGGTCGACCCCCAAGGAGTCGGTGCCTGAGCGGCAGCGTCGGCGAGGCTGACCATGGGCGCGCGAGATAGCGCAGTCGGGGGCAACGAGAGGCCAATCCGTCGCTTGCCGTCCGCGGGTGGCAGCGGCAGGCCGAGCGGAACCGCGTCGTCCCCCTCCCCCGGGGCCCGGCGGCGAACGATCACCGGTCGGCCGGCCTCGGCCCATCCCTTCAGGTGCGGGACATCGCGAAGATCGGACCGGTTCGCCAGGCAGGCCGTCCATGCCACCGGGTCGACGTGAACGAGGTCGTGGCGCTGAAAGGCCTCAGCCAAGGCGGGCCTGATCGGCGATCGCGGCCGCGATGGCGCGCGCCACCGGGCGGCCGCCCCGCTCCTCGCCGAGCCGGTCCCGAACATCACCCGCACGCATCCCGTCGATCAGCGCGCGGATCTGCCCTTCCAGGGAGAGGTTTGGCTCCAGAACGACGTGGACCGCGCCGGTCGCCACCATGTTGTCGAGTCCTGGCGCGAAGACGGGCGTCGACTTCGCCATGTCCTTCAGCTTGTCGAGGGGCAGCTTGGTCACACGGGCGACGGACGGAAGATCCATCACGCTCGGATTCGCCCCGGGCAAAGCCGCCAGGACTCGCGTGGCGAGCGCCGTGGCGATGAAGGCGCCCGCGGCCGAATGACCGTAGATCAGCCCGATCGTCGGGTGGCCGGACCGGTCGGCCAGGAGGATCGCCTTGGCGAGATGCGCGAGGCATTCGTTGAGGCCCAGCAGCTCGTCGCGGCGGCTCATGCGCTGGCTGTCGGAATCCACCGCCACGAGGATCGGCGCACGGTCGCCAGCCCGCACGGCGTCGAGCACGACGCGCGAAAGGATGAGCGCCCCGTCGACGCCGAGGGGTGTGTCGCCATCGACGCCCACCACGTGCATCTGGCTGCCCGCGAAGGGACCGGTGCCGGTCACGAGGCCGTCGCGCACCGCGACCGCGTGGCCCTGCGGGAACAGGGAGGCGAGGATCTCAGCGAGCGTCATGATCGGCCTCCGGGCTGCGGGCCACGGTCTCGTCGAAGGCCGCCGTGTCCATCGCCGGCACGGATTCAGGATCGTTCACGCCGAGGCGCGCCCAGACATCGGCGGCGTCGCGGCAGTCTCCGAACTGGTCGATCCGGGCTTCCAGGCGCGCCTGCTCGGCCTCCAGAGTCTGCAGGTCGAAGGCCGGCGCGCGCCCGACGAGAGCGAGGGCGGCCTTGCGGAAGGCTGAGACCGTGTCGGCGCAGAAGGCGTCGGCGCCCCCAGTGAGGCGGCGGTGCTTGCCGCCCATGGTCCGCCAGACCAGCGCCCGGTCGCGGGAATCGAACTCCTCGGCGCCCTTGTTGGTCTCAATCACTTCAGGCCCGGACACCGAGATGCGGCCGCCCTCCGACACGGCGAGCCGCGAGCAGGTACCGGCGATCAGGCCGCCGCCTCCGTAGCAGCCGGCCCGGCCGCCGATCAGCCCGATGACCGGGATGCCGGCAGCGCGGGCGTCGACGATGGCGCGCATGGTCTCTGCAATCGCCGTCTCGCCGGCATTGGCCTCCTGAAGTCGGACGCCGCCGGTGTCGAACAGAATCAGCACGGCCTTGGGCTTCAGTTCCAGGGCCGCCCGGAGCAGGCCGACAAGCTTGCCCCCGTGCACCTCACCGAAGGCCCCGCCCATGAACCGGCCCTCCTGTGCGGCGATCAGGATCGGGGCACCGTCGAGACGCGCGCGACCGACTACGATGCCGTCGTCGAAGGCGCGCGGCAGATCGAAGAGCGGGAGGTGCGGGCTCATGCGCCGCTCGGTCGGCGGCAGGAACTCGCGGAAGCTTCCGAGATCGGTGAGCGCCGCAACGCGCTGGCGGGCGGTTGCCTCGTACCAGCTCAGGGTGTCCGGATCGATGCTCGCGGCGCGGTTGCCAGCCATGGTCAGACCTCCATCAGCCGCGCGCCCTGGAGCAGGCGCAGCGACACGGTGTCGGGGCGGGCGCCGCCGTCATTGATGCTGATGCGAAGCCCCCCCGGCTGCGCCCGGGCGACGAAATCGGCCACCACCGCCTCCCAGACGTCTCCGTAGCCGGCGATCGGGGTCTCAATGGCCACCTCGCAGGCATCCGGCGGCAGAACCCGCTCGAGCAAGATCTCGAGGTTGCCGGACGCCACGACACCGGTGATCGCGTTCGGCACCGAGCCGGCCAGCGGCTTCTTGGTGGTGTGGCGGAAGGTCAGGGTTTCCATCGCCGGCTCCTTGAGAGAGGACCCTTCATCGCGCGCCGCTCACCAGTTCCGGAACCGGGCCGGCGGCTCGTAGAGCCCGCCGGACCAATGCACGAGATCCTTGATCGACTTCGCCGCGAGCAGCGCACGGTCGGCGTCCAGAGGCTCGATGCCAAGATCCTCTGGGCGGCGGATGACGCCCCGGGCGCGCAGCTCCTCGACTTTTGCCCGGTCGCGGCCGCGACCGACGTCGGTGTAGCCAGCCACGCCCCGAATCGCCTGCTCGCGCTCGTCGGCGTCCCGGCAGAGGAGCAGATTCGCGATGCCCTCCTCGGTGACGATGTGGGTCACGTCGTCAGCGTAGATCATGACCGGCGCCAGCTCGAGACCGATGGACTTCGCCAGCTCAAGAGCGTCGAGCTTCTCAACGAAAGTGGGAACCAGCTTCTCGCCGAAGGTTTCGACCAGCTGCACCACGAGCTTGCGCCCGCGCATCAGCGCGGGATCGCCGACGATCTGGCCCTCGCGGCCGGCCTTCATCCAGGCATCGGAAGGATGGCGGCGGCCGTGAGGGTCCGAGCCCATGTTGGGCGCCCCGCCGAACCCCGCCACGCGCGACTGGGTTATGGTCGAGGAATGGCCCATCAGGTCGATCTGAAGCGTCGCGCCGATGAACATGTCGCAGGCGTAGAGGCCGGCGGTCTGGCAGAAGGCCCGGTTCGAGCGCAGGCTCCCGTCGGCGCCGGTGAAGAAGATGTCGGTCCGCTCGCGAATGTAGCGGTCCATCCCGACTTCCGAGCCGAAGCAGTGGATCTGCTTGACCCAGCCGGATTCAATCGCCGGGATCAGGGTCGGGTGCGGGTTGAGCGCCCAGTGGGTGGCGATTTTCCCCTTGAGGCCGAGTTTCTCGCCGTAGGTCGGCAGCAGCAGCTCGATCGCCGCCGTCCCGAACCCGATGCCGTGGTTAAGCCGCTTGATGCCGTACTCGGCGTAGATCCCCTTGATCGCCATCATGGCGATCAGGATCTGCGTCTCGGTCATCGCAGCCGGGTCGCGGGTGAAGAGCGGCTCCACGTAGAACGGCTTGTCGGCCTTGACCACGAAGTCGATTCGGTCGCCCGGGATGTCGACCCGCGGGACCGTATCGACGACCGCGTTGACCTGCGCGACCACGACGCCGTTCTTGAAGGCGGTCGCCTCCACGACGGTCGGCGTGTCCTCGGTATTCGGACCCGTATACAAGTTGCCGTCGCGGTCGGCGGAGACGCCCGCGATCAGAGCCACGTTGGGCGTCAGGTCGACGAAGTAGCGGGCGAACAGCTCCAGGTAGGTATGGACGGCCCCGAGCTCGATTTGGCCGCCGTAGAGCATCTTGGCTATGCGGGCACCCTGCGGACCGGAATACGAGTAGTCGAGCCGCTTCGCGATCCCTGTCTCGAACACGTCGAGATGCTCGGGCAGCACGATCCCCGACTGGACCATGTGCAGGTCGTGGATCTTGGCGGGGTCGCAGGCGCTCAGGCCGCGGGCAAGGCAGTCGGCCTGCTTCTGGTTGTCACCCTCGAGGCAGACACGATCACCGGGCCGCAGGATGGCTTCCAGCAGATCTACGACGGCCGCAGCCGGCACGACCTTGCCGTTCGCATGGGCGCGCCCCGCCGCGATGCGCGCGTCGCGCGCCTTCCCCTCACCGCGCCACTCGCCCATCCGCGTGCTCCCATCGGTGTACCGAACGATACATAGCGGCCGCGCTGGTATTTTTAAACCAGCTCCGCTCGCCAAATCGCATACGTGATCGCCGCCCAGTCAACGTCTTGCATACTTAAGGCTGATTTCAGCAGGCCACTCCGGAAAGGAGGCCTCCATCCTGCATGCGAACGCACGGCCGCTGAATGGGGTCGGAGAAGACGCCCCATGAAGGGGCAACGCCGACGATCGCCCCTAGTGTCGCCCTGCTCGCCGGCTGCACGCGGACGGGCCTCTACTATCTCGGTGATCCCCTCGGCCTCGCTCTGCGCGTGAACGCCAATGTCGGCGGCGTCGCCATCGCCATGATCCTGCTCAATTCCGCGGCCGGCTCCCTGGTCCCGTGCTTCGGTGCCGTCGCCCTGGTCAGCCGGACTGGCCGGTGCGATCCAGGCAGCGGCGCCGTGGAGCACGGCGGCTCCGCGTGATCGGCGGCGACGCCGAGCCCGCTGAAAGGACGGGCTGACCGACCTGGGACACGACATCTGGCACGGTATCGAGCACGTCTTCGTTGAGCAAAGTCTCACGGCCGCCTTCGCGGTTGTCGGTGCGCTGATCCTCGTCTCAAACTTCGCCGCCAAGCATCTCACCAACGGCCGCGTCCACGGCTCCACCATCCTGATCGTGCTGGGGCTGGTGCTCGTCTATGTCGCCGGGCCTTACACGACGGGAAGAAGGCCCTCGTCGAATGGGCACGGTCAGCGGGGCTGCGGGCGGCCTCGCGGCGACCGATCCGAAGCTCGTCCCCTACGGCGCGCTGACGGTGACGTTCCAAACCGGTATCAGCTGCCTCGTCGGACGCTTGATCCAGTTCCTGACGGCGCGGTTCCTGATCGGCAGACGCGGCAGCATTCCGGCGCGCCGGTCGAAATGCCGATCCGTGCCCGCCGATTAGGGTATGGTTGCGCCTCGTCTTCCCGAGGACTGGCAGGCGCCGCTCACGGGATGATTGAGGAACGGCGGATGCAGGGGGACTTTCAGAAGATCGACAGCGGGCTGCTCTCGGACCGGATCCGCGACGCGCTCACCGACGCCATCGCGTCGGGGACGATCGCGGCCGGCACGGCACTCGACGAGCAGAACCTGGCCGATCGCTACGGCGCGTCGCGCACGCCCGTCCGGGAGGCGCTGCGTCAGCTCGCAGCCTCGGGGCTCGTGGAGATGCGGCCCCGACGGGGCGTGGTGGTGGCGCGCCTGACGCCGCAGCGGATCGCCGACATGTTCGAGACCACCGCCGAGATAGAGGCGATGTGCGCCCGGCTCGCCACCTACCGGATGACGCCCTTGGAACGGGGACAGCTCATGGAACTCCACGAGGCATCCGCCGCGGCGGTCGAGGCGGGCGATGTCGACACCTACGACCGGTTCAACCGCGTCTTCCACGAGGCACTCTACACCGCGACCCATAACGGCTTCATGGCGGAGCAGGCGCTTGCGATCCGCGAGCGTCTCGCCGCCTTCCGGCGCACCCAGCTGCGCCACGCCGACCGGATCCGCCGCTCCCGGGAGGAGCACGGTGAAATCCTGTCGGCGATCGCGGAAGGCGATGGCGAAACGGCCGCCCGGCGCATGCGCGCCCACATGCTCCGGGCAGCCGCGGCGCTGGGGCGCTACATCGCCGGGACAGAATGAAACTCTGAGTCAGGACGGGGCGAAAGCGCCGGCGTGCGACCCGCCCCCGGGCCTCAGAGTTGCGCGACCTCCGCATCGGTCGTCGACCGGTATGGCGCGGTCGGCCGGCCGATCAGCGCGCTCAGCTGGCGGCTGCCGTCGTTCAAGGCGCCCCGCACTGCGGCCGCATCCGCATCGGCCAGCAACGCGGCGACCTCCTCCTGCAGACCCGCTGCAGCCAGAGCCGCGCGATACTCCGCCTGCGGCAGATCGTGGTATGCGATCGATTTCTTGGCGGCGGCGCCGATCGCCGCGGCAAACTCTGTCAGCGTATAAGCCTCGTCGCCTGCCAACTCGTAGACGCGGCTGCCCTGGTTCTAGGCGGTGAGTGCCGCGGCGGCCGCACAATCCGCCCGTGCCGCCGAGGCGATCCGGCCGTCGCCCGCACAGCCCAGAAGAGCGTCATGGGCAAGCGAAGGCGCAATCGCGGCGGCATAATTCTCCGTGTACCAGCCCCTCTGCAGCAGGACGAACGGGATACCGGAGGCTTCGAGCAGTCGCTCGGTCTGTCGATGCTCCTCGGCGAGGGCGAGCGGCGACATGTCGGCATGCAGGAGGCTGGTAGAGGCGATCAGCGCCACGCCCGCTCGCTTCGCGCTGTCGATGACGTTGCGATGTTGCGCGACGCATCGTCCGATTTCGCTGGAAGCGATGAGCAGCAGGCACTCGACACCCTGAAACGCGGCATCGAGCGTCGACGGACTCGCATATTCAGCCTCATGGACCGCAACACCGCGATCCTGCAGGTTCGGGCGAGCGCGCTCTCGATGCTGCGGGCAACGGCCCCGATTGCGCTGGCGGGCACCCGCCAGCAACGTCGCGACGACCTGACAGCCGAGCTGACCGGTGGCGCCGGTAACGAACAGAGCGGGTCGATCGGGGGCCATCATGCTGTGCCCGGAGGGGCCTTATCGGAACAAGGCCCCTTGATGAGACCGTCCGGCCGGTGAAGGAGGCAGGATTTTGGGATCAGGTAACCGCGACCGAACCCTCGTGCTGACCGGCCGCACCGACTTGGCGGAGGAGTACGCCTCCCGGCAGACCGCGACCCTCGATCCTGCGCGCTCCTGCGCACGCTGCCCGACATCTCAAAACGGATGCTGACCCAGAGGTTGCGGGATCTGGAGCGGGACGGCTTCGTCGCGCGGACGGTGTTCCCGATCAAGCCACCGTGCGTGGAATACCAGCTCACGGATCTCGCGGGGGCGGACCGATTGACCCGCTCTCCCTCCTCGTCCGATGGGCTGAACAGAGCCATGGCGCCATCCAGGCGGCCCAGTCGCGGTTCGATGCGGCATCTGCCTAGGAGCGGTCGTCCGCGGAAAATCCCGACTTCGTCAGGAGGTCACGGAGAGCAATATGCGGATGCACCGTGACATCTCTTGCCGTCGATCTGCACCGTTGTTCTGCGACGCCGGAGGCGAACCCAAAAACCCAGAACCTCATTCCATGCCAAGCCTTGCCGCGTCGGCGCGGCTGAATTCCGGGCTCCGCTTTGCAGCCCCGGGATGACGGGTCGGCGTGGCTGCGATCCGTCCATACCGGGCGATCGAGACACGCCTCCGAACAGTCCCTTGAATTGGCTCAGCGCCCAGCCTCTAGCTGCAGACTGAAGCATCAGGCGCGTGGCCCCGATGCGCTCAGGGCGTCGGCGAGCTTCCCGATATGCTCTGCGGCCCGCTCGATCCCGAACGCCGCCCTCTCGGCGTCCTGCGCCCGCGCGCGGTCGGCGGCTTCGGCAGTAGCGCGCAGCTTCGTGACGTCGGTCTCCAGGGTCGCGATACGCGCGCGCAATTCCGCGAGTTCGTCGACGATGGTCAGCGCCGCCATGACCTGAAGGCGCATGTCGCCGATCTCGCCGAAGCTCTTGCGCATCTCGCCGATACGCCCGTCGAGGGTTGCGGCGAGACCCGTGAGATGCGCCTCCTCGCCCTCGCCGCACGCCATACGGTAGCTGCGGCCGTCGATGGTCACGTTGATCTGCGGCAAGGGTGGCTCCGCTGGGCTCAGACGCGTCCGAGGACATCCTGGACGGACTCGATCGCACGGTCGAGCCGGTGGCCGACCTCCCCGGTGGCCGTCGTGACCGTCGCGAGCCGGGCGCTCGCCGCATCGAGGGCTGCGGCGAGGCGCGCCCGATCCTCATCCATGAGGGCGAGTTCCGCATCCCGATCGTCGGGCTCGGCGTCGGCGTCGAGGCGATGCTGGACGACGGCATCGAGGCGGTTGATCGCCGCTTCGAGCCGGCTGAGCGCGTCGTCGATGGAACGGGTCTCGGTCTTGTCGGCCATGGGTCTTCGTCTACCTCGACCTGAAGCTTTCCGTCGAATGCAGGCGAAATTCCAGCGCGAAATCGCGAACGATCCCCGATCCGGCCGTTCACCGAATGGATCGTCGCGATCCTTGCTTATTGGTCGGTGGAACGAAGGTCTTTGTCATGGCGATGCGTTTGACAGGTCGAGGCGCCATGCTAGACAGCCGCGCGATCCCGAAGAGGGACCGCGCGAGACATGCCGGAGGGCCGGTCCGCGACAGTTCCGAGGCCTCAGCCGGCACCGTCCGATCCGACGGTCACGGGCGTCGAAGCCCGGCCTCTCCCGGTCCGGTTCATCGCAGGTTCAAATCCGCCCGCCCAGATCCGCCCGGCCCGGCCTGGACGGTATGACGGGCCGCCGAGACCGCTCCGCGGACCGATCCCAGGTCCGGCGCGCGGCGAGCCGCATCAGGAAGGAGTCACGCCGTGACGAAGGTTGCCATCAACGGGTTCGGACGCATCGGCCGCAACGTCCTGCGCGCGATCGCCGAGGCGGGCCGCAACGACATCGAGGTCGTGGCGATCAACGATCTCGGCCCGGTGGAGACCAACGCCCACCTGCTCCGCTTCGACTCCGTGCACGGTCGCTTCCCCGGCGAGGTCGCCGTCGACGGCGAGTTTCTGGTGGTAAACGGCAAGCGCATCAAGGTCACGGCCGTGCGCAACCCGGCGGAGCTGCCCCATCGCGACCTCGGCGTCGATATCGCGCTCGAATGCACCGGCATCTTCGCCTCGAAGGACAAGGCGAAGGCCCATCTCGACGCCGGCGCCAAGCGCGTCCTCGTCTCGGCCCCGGCCGACGGCGCCGACCTGACGGTGGTCTACGGCGTGAATCACGACAAGCTGTCGAGCGAGCACCTTGTGGTCTCGAACGCTTCCTGCACCACGAACTGCCTCGCCCCGGTGGCGAAGGTGCTGGACGAGGCCGTCGGCATCGAGCGCGGCTTCATGACCACGATCCACTCCTACACCAACGACCAGCCGTCGCTGGATCAGATGCACAAGGATCTCTACCGGGCCCGCGCCGCGGCGCTCTCGATGATCCCGACCTCGACCGGCGCCGCTAAGGCGGTCGGCCTCGTGCTGCCGGAGCTCAAGGGCAAGCTCGACGGCACCGCGATCCGCGTGCCGACCCCGAACGTCTCGGCAGTGGACCTCGTCTTCACGGCCAAGCGGGCGACCACGGTCCAGGAAATCAACGACGCCATCAAGGCCGCGGCGGCCGGCCCGCTCAAGGGGGTCCTGGGCGTCACCGACCGGCCGAACGTCTCGATCGACTTCAACCACGATCCGCATTCCTCGACCTTCCACCTCGACCAGACCAAGGTCATGGACGGCGTGCTGGTGCGCATCCTGACGTGGTACGACAACGAGTGGGGCTTCTCGAACCGCATGGCCGACACCGCCGTGGCGATGGCCAAGCTCATCTGAGCCGGACTACAGCGGTCGCCGCCTTCTGAGAGATCGGCGGCCGCACCACTCTTCGGACGGCCTATCTTCGAACCAGGGACTCTCCAGGGATGACCGACGCTTCGCAGGGCACGTCGAGCGGACTGGCTGCCGCGCCGCCCACCCCCAGGCCGGCTCCGCCGCCGCCCACCTCACCGACCGCTGCACCTGCCGCGTCCGCGGTCCCGTCCCACGCGCTCCCGGCCAACCAGCTCTTCGACCAGCTCGCGCGCATCGAGGACAAGTGCTCGCGCATCGAGGACAAGTACGCCCGCTCCGAGGCGCTGCTGTCCCGGGTCGAGGACAAGGTCGAGAACGCCGCGAACCGGATGAATGAATCCGCGCGCCAGTCCGACGTCGCGGCGCTCCGGACGGAGATGCGCGGCCTCGCCGAGCGCACCCGGCGCCTGCCCGGGACCGGTGCCCTCGTCCTCACGGCCGTGATCACTGCCATCCTGACCGTGGTCCTGATGGTCGCCGTCCAGCGGCTCAATCTCGACCGCCTGCTGCCGCAGCGGGCCACAATCGGCTCCACCGCGCAGTAATCGCCCTCACTTTGCACAGGACCGCACCAGACCGCATGAGCGCCTTCCGCACCCTCGACGATGCCGGCTCCCTCGCGGGAAAGCGCGTCCTCATGCGCGTCGACCTGAACGTGCCAATGGAGAACGGCCGGGTGACCGACGCGACCCGGATCGAGCGCGTCGCGCCGACGATCCGCGAGGTCGCCGACCAGGGCGCCAAGGTGATCCTGCTCGCTCATTTCGGCCGGCCGAAGGGCAAGCGCGAGCCGAAGGATTCCCTTGAGCCGGTGGTTCCGGCGCTGAGCGCCGCCCTCGGGCGCGGCGTCGCCTTCGCGGCGGACTGCGTCGGCGACGCGGCCGCGGAGGCGGTCGCGGCCCTGAAGGACGGCGACGTCCTCCTCCTCGAGAACACCCGCTACCATCCGGGCGAGGAGAAGAACGATGCGGCCTTCGCGGACGCCCTGGCGGCGAACGGCGATGTCTACGTCAACGAGGCCTTCTCGGCGGCCCACCGCGCCCACGCGTCCACCGAGGGTCTGGCGCACCGGCTGCCGGCCTATGCCGGCCGCGAGATGCAGGCCGAACTCGACGCGCTGACCAAGGGCCTGGAATCGCCGCAGCGCCCGGTGATCGCGCTGGTCGGCGGCGCCAAGGTCTCGTCCAAGATCGATCTCCTGGAGAACCTCGTCGCCAAGGTCGACATGCTGGTCATCGGCGGCGGCATGGCCAACACCTTCCTGCACGCGCAGGGCAAGGGGATCGGCAAGTCCCTCTGCGAGAAGGATCTCGCCGAGACCGCCACGCGGATCCTGGCGGCGGCCGAGAAGGCCGGCTGCCGGATCATCCTACCGGTCGACGCGGTCGCCGCGACCGAGTTCAAGGCGCAGGCCCCCCACAAGACCGTGCCGGTGGATGCCGTGCCGGACGCGAGCATGATCCTCGATGCCGGACCGCGCTCGGTCGCCGAGATCAACGCCGCCATCGACGGGGCCAAAACCCTCGTTTGGAACGGCCCGCTGGGCGCCTTCGAGCTCGCCCCGTTCGACGCCGCCACCGTGGCCGCCGCCAAGCACGCGGCCGCGCGGACAAAGGACGGCCAGCTCGTTTCGGTAGCGGGCGGTGGCGACACCGTAGCCGCGCTCAACCATGCCGGGGTGGCGCAGGACTTCACCTACGTCTCGACCGCCGGCGGCGCCTTCCTCGAGTGGCTCGAGGGAAAGGCCCTCCCGGGCGTCGAGGCGCTGCGGGCGAAGGGCT
This sequence comes from Methylobacterium sp. P1-11, assembly GCF_008329595.1. Lineage (NCBI taxonomy): Bacteria > Pseudomonadati > Pseudomonadota > Alphaproteobacteria > Hyphomicrobiales > Methylobacteriaceae > Methylobacterium > Methylobacterium sp. P1-11. The sequence goes on along the minus strand of NZ_NPKS01000015.1, from coordinate 151,578 downwards.
GAGACGGCCCGCCTTGCTCTCCTCCCGCGGCGGCACGGCCCTATCTCTATTGCCGGCCGTCTTCAGCCGGGAGCCGGGTCGATGGGTGACGACGTGGAGAACGCGGGATTCGAGATCCTGAAGGGCATTCAGACGAGCCTCGCAGATCCGAGGGCGGAGACGGTGGCGCGCTTCGATAGACTTGAGGCATGGACCGATCGCCCCAATCTCGACACGCGCAACGATCGCGGGAACGCGGCGGGGATGCTCGTGATGAGGCGGGCCAGAGCGGGCGACTTCGACGCGCGGGTCAGTGGGCCGGACCCGCTGAGGATCATCCGCCGAAAGAATGCCCTGCGCCGCCTGGGAGATTGACCGAAAGCAAGGCACTCGGCAGAGCGACACGATACAGCTCAGCTGAGGGCCTGACGGCGCCTCCGGCGATCGGGCGGACGACCAAACGGGAAACGGGAAGACACGCACGATGGCACGCATCACCCTCCGGCAGCTCCTCGATCACGCCGCTGAATACGAGTACGGCGTGCCCGCCTTCAACCTGAACAACATGGAGCAGGGGCTCGCTATCATGGCGGCGGCCGACGCCGCCGACGCGCCGGTGATCCTCCAGGCGAGTCGCGGCGCCCGCGCCTACGCGAACGACGTCGTGCTGGCCAAGCTGATCGACGGTCTTGTCGAGATCTACCCGCACATCCCGGTCTGCATGCATCTCGACCACGGCAACAACGAAGCCACCTGCGCCACAGCGATCCAGTATGGCTTCACATCGGTGATGATGGACGGCTCGCTGAAGGCCGACGGCAAGACCCCCGCCGACTACAACTACAATGTCGAGATCACCCGCAACGTCACCAAGATGGCCCATTGGGCTGGTGTCTCGGTCGAGGGCGAGTTGGGCGTGCTCGGCTCGCTCGAGAGCGGCCAGGGCGAGGCCGAGGACGGCCACGGCGCCGAGGGCACGCTGAGCCACGACCAGCTCCTCACCGACCCGGACGAGGCGGTGAAGTTCGTCGAGGCCACGAAGGTCGACGCGCTGGCGGTGGCCATGGGTACCAGCCACGGCGCCTACAAGTTCACTCGCAAGCCCGACGGCGAGGTGCTGGCGATGAACGTGATCGAGGAGATCCACCGCCGCCTGCCGACGACCCACCTCGTCATGCACGGCTCCTCGTCGGTGCCCCAGGACCTGCAGGACATCATCAACCAATACGGCGGTCAGATGAAGCCGACCTGGGGCGTCCCGGTCGAGGAGATCCAGCGCGGAATCAAGCATGGCGTGCGCAAGATCAACATCGACACCGACAACCGCATGGCGATGACCGGCCAGATTCGGAAGGTGCTCACCGAGAACCCTTCGGAATTCGACCCGCGTAAGTATCTGAAGCCCGCCATGGAAGCCATGACGAAGCTGTGCAAGCAGCGCTTTGAGGAGTTCGACACCGCCGGCAAGGGCTCGAAGATCCGGCCGATCTCCGTCGCCGAGATGGCCAAGCGCTACGCCAGCGGCTCTCTCGATCCGAAGATCGGCGCGCGGTAGAACGCAGATTGTCAGCTTCGATGAGCAATAGCGCCCGTCTCGCCCTGCTCGGGCCACACGGCCTCGAGGCGGATGGCATCGCGGATTTCGTGGCAGCCTTGAAGGCCGCCTGCGAAGCCGGCGAAGTCGCCGCCGTGATCCTGCGCCTCGCGGCCACTGACGAGCGCGCGCTAACGGCGCGCGTCAAGTTGGTAGCCCCGGTCGCGCAGGAACAGGGCGCAGCCCTGGTCGTGGCTTGCCCGGGCTTCTTGGGCGACCTCGCGGCCGTGGCGGTCCGCGGCGGTGCCGACGGCATCCACGTCGACAAGCCGCGCGATCTGAAGAACCTGCGCGGCCAGTTGCGGGATGGGCGTATTCTCGGCGCCGGAGGCCTGGAGACCAAGCACGCGGCCATGGAGGCCGGAGAGGCCGGGGTCGATTATCTGATGTTCGGCGGCCTCTACCCGGACGGCGTAGCGCCCGACGCGGAGACCGTGCGCGCCCGTGCCTCCTGGTGGGCCGAAATCTTCGAGACGCCCTGCGTTGCCGTCGCTGCCGCCGCAGAGGAGATTGCGCCGCTCGGCGCAACCGGTGCGGAGTTCGTCGGATTGGAGAGCGGCTTGTGGCTGCCGGATCCGGTCGCCGTCGCGAGGGCTCAGCAGGCTGTTCGGGAGGCGGCCGCGTGAGGCGCCGTATCGCGCATCACGTTGTGGCTTTCGTCGGGGCCACCGTGTTGGCCCTGCCAGCCTGGGCTGCCTCTGGGCCGGCCGACCCGGCCGGACCCCCCCCCCCCGGGTCGATCGGCTCGACGGCGCAGACCGGCAAGAAGCCGATGCCGGAACTGCCGAGCCCCTACACGCCGAACTACACGCGGGGCGCCGTCCCGCCGCCGGGCAGCCAGCCGCCGGACCTCGCCTACGGAGCCTATCAACGGGGCCAGTACGTCACCGCCTTCCGGGAGGCGACCAAGCGCATCGAGGCGAATCCGAAGGATGCCGCCGCCATGACGCTGCTCGGGGAATTGTACAATCAGGGCCTCGGCGTGAAGCAGGATCCGGTGAAGGCGGCCGACTGGTACCGCTTGGCCGCAGCGCAGAACGACGCGTCGGCCATGGCGTCCCTCGGGCTGATGGCCCTCGACGGCCGCGGCATGCCGAAGGATCCGAAGGCCGGGCGTCGCTGGCTGGAACAGGCGACTTCCCACGGCTCGCCGACCGCCGCCTACAATCTCGGCCTGATCCTGATCGGCACCGGAGCCACCGCCGACGAGGCAGCGGCCGCCACGCAGTTCCGCAAGGCGGCCGAGGCCGAGATCGGCCCCGCTCAGCACGATCTGGGCGTGCTCTACCTGCAGGGCCGCGGCGTGCCGAAGGATCCGTCCAAGGCTGCGGCCTGGTTCCGGCGCGGAGCCGATAACGGCGATCTCGCCAGCGAGGTGGAATACGCGATCCTGCTGTTCAATGGCACCGGCGTTACGAAGGACGAGCGCGCGGCCGCCCGCTACTTTCTGCACGCAGCATCGCGCGGCAACGCCATCGCGCAGAACCGCGTCGCGCGGCTCTACGCGGTCGGCCGCGGCGTAGCCAAGAACCCCGTGGAGGCCGCGGCCTGGAATCTCGCCGCGGCCGGACAGGGCTTGTCCGACGCTTGGCTGGACCAGACTCTGTCCAGCCTCTCTGCCGACGAGCGCACACGCGCCGAGCGTCTTGCCAACGAGCGGATCGAGCAGCGCTGAGTCGCTATCCCTCGGCCTTCGACCAGTCGACGCCGGCCTCGAGGTGCGGCAGCAGGACGACGCTCTCCTGCTCGTTCGGGTCTGTCCGGGCGATCACGGCCGTGACGGGCTCGGTCTGGCTGCGATTGTAGGGCAGATGCGGCACGTCGGCGGCGATGTAGACGAACTCGCCGGCCCCCGCGATCGCGTGGTTCTCCAGACGCTCACCCCAGAAGCAGCCCGACACGCCGGACAGCACGTAGATCGCCGTCTCGTGCGATTCGTGCTTGTGGGCGTGGGCACGCTCGCCGGGCGGGATCTCCAGGAGCTGCATGTGCAGCGCCTTCGCGCCCACAGCTTCGGCAGAGACAGCCGGCCGATAGATGTGCCCCTGCTTGCCCCGGAACGGTGCACTCTCGTGCACCACCCGGAACCCCTGTGTCTCCGTATCGGATCCGGCACTCATGAACCTTCCTCCACTCTGAAGGCGGGATCGACTGGGATCTGCATGCCGTTGACCAGCGCATTGGTCTGGTTGGCCATCCCGACCACGGCTAGGAACTCGCCGTGCTGCTCTGCCGTCAAGCCCTTGGCTCGCGCCGCCGCGGTGTGGGAATGGATGCAGTATGGACAGCCATTGGCAATCGAGACCGCGATGTAGACCAGTTCCTTGGTCAGGGGATCCAGGCTCCCCGCCCCCATGACGGTCTTCAGCGTCGACCATGTCCGTTCGAGCAACGCCGGATCATTGGCGAGACCGCGCCAGAAATTGTTGATGAAGTCGGAGCCGCGGGTCGCCCGGATGTCGGCGAAGACGGCACTTATACGCGGCTCGGCTTCGGCCTCAGCGTCGGACCAGAGCTTCACAGTAGCCATCGCGGCCGCCTCCTCTCAGAGCTTGCATGCCCCCTCGAGGGCCCGATTCTCGGCGTCGGAGAACAGGCGCGAGCGAATATGAAAACGCTTCTCACGCCCGTTTTCCAACGAGAACATGCCGCCGCGTCCCGGCACCACGTCGAGGATCAGATGCGTGTGCTTCCACACCTCGAACTGCGACCGGCTGATGAAGAAGTCCGCGCCGCCCACGGTGCCTAGATTGACGTCGCTGTCACCGACGACGAAGTCACCGACGGGGTAGCACATCGGCGAGGACCCGTCGCAGCAGCCGCCCGACTGGTGAAACATGACCGGTCCGTACTCGCCCCGCAGCTCGTCGATCAGCGCGAGGGCCACGGGTGTGGCGGTAACCCGCAGAGGCGTTCCGTCGGCGCCGGCCTGCTGCGCGACGTTGTCGTCCAAGGCCTGATCCGAACCCATGTCATCCTCCCCAGTCGTCGTCTGAATATGCGTGGTCACCTGCGGTTTTCCACGGTCGATCGTTTGCACTTCCCCTGACGCCGAAGGGCGCGGTCGCGCCGACGAGGCGCTGTATGCGCCGCCCAAGCGGAACGGACGTGCCCGTCCTGGTCGGTCGGACCCGTGCCGTCTGCTTCGTCCTCATCCTGCTCAGCTCAGCCTGACCAACCGGCGGCCGCCGCACGGCTTGCTCTCCCGGCCCAGCCCCGCCGGTCCCTGAGCGTGGAGCACGCGCTGCCTGCCGCTGGAACCCCAACGTCCCGCCTGCCAAGCTCATAGGCTTCGCGGGCCTGGAAACTCCGCTGGACCACATGCCCAGCGTCAGCGTAGATACCGGACCCGTGGCCTACAGAGCGCGATCGTCAATGTCCTTTTCTAAAGGGGTAGCCCATCTTGAGCACGGCGACCTGGAATTGAAAAAGCCCCGGCCGCTAGGCCGGGGCTGAAGTTGTCTCGGGGGTTAACCCGGAAAGAACCTCAGAAGAATCCGAGCTTCTTGGCCGAGTAGCTGACCAGCATGTTCTTGGTCTGCTGGTAGTGGTCGAGCATCATCTTGTGAGTCTCGCGGCCGATGCCGGACTGCTTGTAGCCGCCGAAGGCCGCATGGGCCGGATAGGCATGGTAGCAGTTCGTCCAGACTCGGCCGGCCTGGATCGCCCGGCCGAAGCGGTAGGCGCGGGTCCCGTCGCGGGTCCAAACGCCGGCGCCGAGGCCGTAGAGCGTGTCGTTGGCGATAGAGAGCGCCTCGGCATCGTCCTTGAAGGTCGTGACCGATAGGACCGGCCCGAAGATCTCCTCCTGGAAGATGCGCATCTTGTTGTGGCCGCGGAACACGGTCGGCTTCACGTAGAAGCCCTCGGCGAACTCGCCGTCCTTGACGTTGCGCTCGCCGCCGGTGAGCAGCTGGGCGCCCTCCTGCCGGCCGATGTCGATGTAGGAGAGGATCTTCTCCATCTGCTCGCCCGAGGCCTGGGCGCCGATCATCGTAGCCGGATCCAGCGGCGAACCCTGCGTGATCGCCTCGACGCGCTTCACCGCGCGCTCCATGAATCGGTCGTAGATCGATTCGTGCACGAGCGCGCGGCTCGGGCAGGTGCAGACCTCGCCCTGGTTGAGGGCGAACATCGTGAAGCCCTCAAGGGCCTTGTCGAAGAAGTCGTCGTCCTCGTTCGCGACGTCGGCGAAGAAGATGTTCGGCGACTTGCCGCCGAGCTCCAGCGTCACCGGGATCAGGTTCTGCGACGCGTACTGCATGATGAGGCGGCCGGTGGTCGTCTCACCCGTGAAAGCGATCTTGGCGATCCGCGGCGAGGAGGCGAGCGGCTTGCCGGCCTCGAGGCCGAAGCCGTTGACGATGTTGAGAATGCCCGGCGGCAGCAGGTCGCCGATGATCTCCATCAGCACCAGCACGGAGGCCGGGGTCTGCTCGGCGGGCTTCAGAACCACGCAATTGCCGGCGGCGAGCGCCGGGGCGAGCTTCCACACCGCCATCAAGATCGGGAAGTTCCACGGGATGATCTGGCCGACGACACCGAGCGGTTCGTGGAAGTGATAGGCGACCGTGTCGTGGTCGATCTCGGAGATCGAGCCCTCCTGCGCCCGCACGCAGCCGGCGAAGTAGCGAAAATGGTCGATGGCCAGCGGGATGTCGGCGTTGGTGGTCTCACGGATCGGCTTGCCGTTGTCCCAGGTCTCGGCGAGCGCGATCAGATCGAGGTTCTCCTCCATCCGGTCGGCAATCTTGAGGAGGATGCGGGCGCGCTCGGCCGGCGCCGTCTGGCCCCAGGCTTCCTTGGCCGCATGGGCGGCGTCGAGCGCCTTCTCGACATCCTGGGCGTCGGAGCGGGCGACCTCGCACACCACCTTGCCGGTGATCGGCGAGGTGTTCTCGAAGTAGCGGCCCGCCGCGGGGGCGACCCACTGGCCGCCGATGAAGTTCTCGTAGCGAGCCGAGAAGGGCGACTTGACCTTGGCGTCGCCGAGGAATTCCGGCTTGTTCATCGCAGTGTTCCCTCCATAGGCCCCGGCCTCGCGAACCGCGGCTCTTGGGCTTAAGCTGGCGTTCGGGCGACCGATCGTTGGGGCCGCATCCGCTTCCGCTCTGTTCGCAGCCAATGGCTTTTGGCCTGCCGAATCAAGGTGGACTTTTGGCCAGTGCGCGAGTGTCGAGATCCTACGCGCTTCCCGGCGTCATCGCGAGCGGACAATTATCCTGGAGATCGGCGCCGTCGGAGACATTCACCATGACCGTATTACGGGCCCCGGACGCTGTGTCGAAGGCCGTGATTGGTCCTGCAGCCCGACGGTTCAATGCAATACTGCGAAGATTCAGCTGCAGCGCCTATCCGAGCAGGGCGAGTGGCAGAGCCGCGGCCGCGAACGGCAGCGCCGCCAGGGCAGCGTTGCGCAGCCAGCTTGGCCGATAAGCGATGATCACCACTACGGCCAGGGCGGACCCGGTGAGTGATCCGATCCACTGGACGGGCCCAAAATTCCACCCCGCGGCCGCGATGGCCGCCGCGAAGGAAAGGCCGAGTCCACACCAGCCGGCCATCCGCAGCCTTCCGACGCGCCGCTTCGGCACGCCCACGCGGTAGGCTGCCCGATGATGCCGGTCGAGGCTCAACGCCAAGGCGGCGAAGCCCGAGAAGCTCAGGAGAAGGCTGAGGATCAGCGCAGCGGATGTCATGCTTCGATCGTCCGGGACAGATTCGCCTCCACAAGTCGCGACGCTGCCGATCGCGGCCGTGCCGCAAGCCGGGAAGCGGCGACGAAGGCCAGCCCCACCACCGCCATTGCGGCATCGAAGGCGAGGAAGCGTGGCTGGCCCACCAGGACAGCGTCGAACATGGGAATGACCAGGAAGGCGCAAGCCGGTACGACAAGGGCAACCGACCACGCTCGCCGCCGCGGATACAGGGACGCGGCGATCGCGGCGGCGATCCAGGCGGCGAAGAAGACGCGAATCTCCCAATCGGCCCGCGCCTCAAGCCCGAGGGGCAACAGACGATTGGCCAGGAAATGAGCGGCGAGACCGACCGGCATGCCCGCGATGGTGCCGATGTTGAGAAGCCGCACGAGCCGCAGGCCGAATCCTTCCGAATCGGCGCCCCGAGGCGCCCGCGCCACGGTCCAGAGGACGAGCCCGCTCGCCACCGTAGCCGCGCCCATCACGCCGCAGAGGAAGAACAAGAGGCGTAGAGGAGCGGCGGCGAAATGCGCCTCGTGCAGCCCGGCCATCACGGCCCCGGTCCGGGTCGCGGCACCGGGTTCGCCAACTCGGGCGATCTCCGAGCCGGTATCGGCGCCGTAGGCGATCTGCGGGTGAAGATGCGCGAGCCCCATTGGCTCCTCGAAATACGCCGTCACGGTAGCACCGGCGTCACCCGGCTGGGTGACCAGCATCACCTCGGGCACCGCGCCGCCGGCTGCCGCGGCGCGGGCGACAAGCTCGCCCAGCGGCAGCGGCGTGCCGGGGCGCCCGGCCGGCGCCACGCCCGGGATCGCCAGGCCGGCCTCTGCGTAGTAGCGAAGCGGGTCGTTGCCGTAGACGGCCTTCATCCCCCAGGGCATCAGCATCGCCGAGAGTGTGACGAGGCCCGTGTAGACGATCATCAGATGGAAGGGCAGCGCCAGCACGCCCATCACGTTGTGAGCGTCGAGCCAGCCGCGTTGGGCCGAGCGGTCGCGCCGGAAGGTGAAGAAATCGGCGAAGATGCGCCGGTGGGTCACGATCCCGGAAATCAGCGCGATCAACAGGATCATCGCGCAGACCGAGACGATCCAGCGTCCCCAGATTGGTGGCAGGCTCAGCTCGAAGTGGAAGCGATACAGGAAATCGCCGCCGCGGGTGTCGCGAACCCGCGCAGGCTCACCTGTCGCCGGATCGAGGAGTGCGTGATGGTAGGGGCCGCCTGGATTCGGCCACCAATAGACCTCCACCGCCGGGTTCTCGGCATTCGGCAGCCTGACCGACCAGCCGGCCGCGTTCGGCATGGCTTTCCGCAGATAGGCGCCGGCGCGCGTCGCCGCAGCCGCTGGATCTGAGCTCGAATCGGATAGTTCAGGCCGCATCCAATGCGAGATGTCAGTGCGGTAGTAGCTGGCGGTCCCGGTGACGAAGATCGCGAACAGCACCCACCCGACCACGAGGCCGGACCATGTGTGCAGCCACGCCATCGACTGGCGGAAGCTCCGCGCCCGGCTCAAGCGGCACCGCCTGGGACGAAAGCACCCGCGAGCCACAGGGCTCCGGTCAGCAGCAGGGCCGTCAGGCCGAGGAAAAGGACCGCCCGCGTCAATGTCCGGGCGGCGAAGACCCAGATCGCTGCTGCCGCCATGATGGCGAAGCTCGCCAACGTCCCGGCAGAGACCGCTTCGGCCCTCGGACCGGGCAGGACGAGGGCCAGCAGTGCGCTGGCGAGCGCGGCGACCGTGTAGCTACCAAGCGCCGCCAGGAGCACCCGCCCGGCGACCGCCGCGCGATCCGCCAGCATTGGCGTGGTGCGGGCGCTCATGGCGCCACCTCTCGTTCCAGTGAGCCCATGCCGCGACCTACCAGCGGCGCCGGTCGGCGCGCAACGGCTATGTTCCGGAACGATTCCAGTGTGAAAAGAGGTGGTTAGGAAGCCGCGTGACGGGCGGGCCAGCCACGACCTCGTCACCATCGGCTGGTCGTCTTACGGACGGGCCGCTCCGGACGGACCCGCCCGATCGGATCGACGAATCGCCACGGCCGCGCTCCGGGCGCTTGGCGGCAGATCGGCTCCGGGATCCGGCTTGGCAGAGGCTGGGGCGGCTGCGGCAGCCGGACCGGCTCCCGTGTGTCCATCGCGCGCGTGTCCCCAGCCGTAGCCTGCATTGATGCCAGCGTAGAAGCCCGTGAAGTCTTCCGCTCGGGCATTACCGGCCAGCATGAGCAGAGCCGTGGACAGCAGCAGGCGGCGCATGGGCTATCCAGGAACGAGAAAGGCGGCTGCCCCGGGAGGAGCCGCCGCCTGACACTCTTCTCGTGGATCGCGGCGGTAAAGCGACCGCCGCACCATCCTTAATCCTCGACGTTGATGCTCTGGGCCTCGCGGCCCTTCTGGCCCTCAACCACGCCCAGGGTGACCTGCTGGCCCTCGGCCAGCGAATCGAGACCTGCGCGGGACAGGGCGGAGCGGTGCACGAACACGTCCTTGCCGCCGTCGTTGACGGAGACGAAGCCGAACCCCTTGGCGGGATCGTACCACTTCACGGTGCCGCTCATCTCGACTGACGGGCCGCCGGCGAAGCGGCCACCACCGCCCGCGCCGCCACCACCGCCGTAACCACCGCCACCACCACGATCGCCGTAGCCGCCACTGCGGTCGCCGTAGCCGCCGCCCGCACCACCGGCACCGTAACCACCGGTGCGCGGACGGAACTCGCGCCGGGGCGCAGGCGCCTCGGCCGTGGAGGTGTCGACGCTGGTGACGCTGGTGACCTGCGGACCCTTCTGGCCCTGAGCTGTCGTGACCGTCAGCCGGGTACCCGGCTGCAGGTCATCGTGGCCGGCCGCTTCGACGGCGCGGATATGGAGGAAGGCGTCGCCCGAACCGTCGCCGAGTTCGACGAAGCCGAAGCCCTTCTCCTTGTTGAACCACTTGACCGTCGCATCGCGCTCCGGTCCGGACGCAACCGGTGCCGCGCCGCGCGACGGACCACGGTCGAAACCGCCGCCGCCGAACCCGCCGCCACCACCGCCCCCGAAGCCGCCGCCGCCGCCGTATCCGCTGCTCGGGGGAGCCTGATCAGGCCATCTCGGCTCGCCACTCTCGTCGAAGCCGCGCTTCTGCGGCCCCCTGAAATCACGACCACGTCCCATAGAAAGCTCGCAAAAACCGTCCGCCGCCCTTGTCTCGAATACCGCGTGCGCGCCATCCCAGACAGCCCACGCCCCGCACTATCATTACCCCAGGTCGCGGTAACCAAGAATAACGCCCCAGTCCTGACGCAATCGGGCCTTGACCGCAAGGACCTTCTTGGCTCAGACGCGCCGGTTTCGTTACTTTCTCGCGGCAAACAACGGAATCCGCCGCAGTCACCGGACCAGTCCTTTCTCATTCGAGAGAAGGCGTTAGCGAAACGCAAAGGCTGTCTGGCTACACTCCGCGCTGCGCCCCGCAGAGCCAGCTGGCCATGATCGCGACCCCGACCTTCCCCGATCTCTCGGCGCTCGTTGTCGACGAGAGTCTCTACATTCGCCGAATCGTGCGCGACATGCTGATGCGCGTCGGCATCAAGCGCGTGCTGGAGGCGCCGGACGGGGCCGAGGCCCTTGGCGTGCTGGCGGAGAGCAAGCCCGACATCAGCATCATCGACTGGGACCTGTCGATCCTGTCGGGCGAGGAGTTCATCCGGCTCGCGCGGACGCCCACCACCTCCCCCTGTCCGACGATCCCGATCATCCTGATGCTGGCCCAACCGCGTCGCAACGTCGTCGACCGCGCCGTGGCGCTCGGCGTCAACGAGATCATCGCCAAGCCATTCTCGCCGAAGACCTTATGGTCGCGCCTCGACGAGGTGATCAACCGGCCGCGCCCCTACTCGCAGGTGAAGAGCCTGCTGCGCCCGATCCCGCGTCGGGCCAGCGCCATGAAGGCCGTGGCCTGACCGCGACCGCGATGGGGCGTTGCAGTTCCCCACCGAGCCTGTAGGGTCACAGATCAACAAAGGCCGAGCGCGCTGCTCAAGGCCGACCCGAAGGATCGACGGCCGCGCCGATGAGGGACGAGACCGCCGCGGCCGCGCCGTCCCGAATCCAGACCGGCGCGGTGACGCTTCAGACGCCAGCCCCGTCGCCCGTCCCGGTGCCGGGCCACGAGCGTCGGCGCGCCGCCTACGCGGCGCTCGACCTCGGCACCAACAATTGCCGTTTGCTGGTCGCGGAGCCGACCTTCAGCGGCTTCCGGGTCATCGACGCGTTCTCGCGTATCGTCCGCCTCGGTGAGGGCCTCGGTACGTCGGATCGGCTGAGCGAGGCGGCGATCGAGCGCACCGTCGAGGCCCTGCGGATCTGCCGCTCCAAGATGCAGGCTCGAAGTGTGCACCGGGCCAAGATCATCGCCACGGAGGCCTGCCGCCTCGCGGTGAACGGGGCCGCCTTCGTGGAACGCGTGCGCCGCGGCGTCGGCCTCGACCTCGAGATCGTCGATCGGCAGACCGAGGCCTATCTCGCGGTCACCGGCTGCGCCGCGCTCGCGGATCCGCTGGCAGAGTCGGTGATCATCTTCGACATCGGCGGCGGCTCGACCGAGATCGCGTGGCTCGACGGTGCGGCCGCCAACCCGTCGACCGACCCGACGTTGCGCATCCGGGCCTGGGACTCGCTGCCGGTGGGCGTGGTGACCTTGGCTGAGCGCCATGGCGGCGCCGAGGTGACGCGCCGCATGTTCGAGGGCATGGTCGAGGAAGTGGCCGAAAAGCTTTCCGCCTTCGCGATCCGGGCGGCGGCGGCCGCGACTGCGCCGAAATTCCACCTCCTCGGCACCTCAGGAACGGTCACGACCATCGCGGCAATGCATCTGCGGCTTGCGCGCTACGAGCGTCGGCGTGTCGACGGCCTGTGGATGAGCGATGACGCGGTCTCGACCGCCATCGACGACCTGCTGGACACGCGGCTGGAACAGCGCGCCGACAATCCCTGCATCGGCCGCGACCGGGCAGACCTTGTACTCGCCGGCTGCGCCATTCTGGAGGCGATCCGCCGTGCGTTCCCGTCGGAGCGCCTGCGCATCGCCGATCGCGGCCTGCGCGAAGGATTGCTGATGAACATGATGCGGGAGGACGGCGTCTGGAACCGGAAGGCGGTCAGATGAGGGCGGCGCGATGAGCGACCGGCGCGGCGGTGCGAGTTCAGGCGGGGGCGTCCGGGGCGAACTGAAGCAGCGGGTGAAGACCGGCCGCGGTCGGACCCTGTCCCAGAAGCGCTGGCTCGAGCGCCAGCTCAACGATCCCTACGTGGCGCGCGCCAAGCGCGAGGGCTATCGGTCGCGGGCGGCCTACAAGCTGCTGGAGATCGACGAGCGCTACAAGCTCCTGAGGGCCGGCCAGAAGATCGTCGATCTCGGCGCCGCCCCAGGGGGCTGGTCGCAGGTGGCCGCGCGGGTGGTCGGACCGTCCGGTCGAATCGTGGGCATCGATCTTCTGGAGATCGAGCCCATGGCCGGGGTCGAGTTCATCACCCTGGACTTTCTCGACCCCGAGGCCCCCGCCCGGCTGACCGGCATGCTCGGCGGCCCGGCCGATCTCGTGATGTCGGACATGGCCGCCAACGCCACTGGCCACAAGAAGACCGACCATTTGCGCATCATCGGCCTCGCCGAGACGGCGGCGGAATTCGCCCGCGAGATCCTCGGGCCCGGGGGCGCTTATCTCGCCAAGGTGCTCCAGGGCGGCACCGAGGGCGCTCTGTTGAACGACCTGAAGCGCGATTTCGCTACGGTCCGCCACGTCAAACCAGCCGCGAGCCGGGCCGATTCGAGCGAGCTCTACGTCCTGGCAACCGGCTATCGAGGTACGCCGACCGCGGCTGCATCCTCCGACGAGGATTGAGCCGCACGGCAATGCTGCTCGCCCGGACTCTGTCGACCATTAACCCGGCGCGGCTAGGTCCGCAGAGCGGCCTGCTCCATGCCTGCGCATCGCTGCCGGGCGGCCTGCGCACTGCATCTTGCGCTGGCGCGGAGCGTGATCGCGGCTTAGGCGACGCGTCAGCGTCGGCACGCGGTGGTGTTGGGATCCGGTCTGCTCGACGACGTGCCGCTGGACGAACTCACTCACCTGTTCGACCGGGTCGGCCTGGTGAATGCCGTCCATCCGTCGCTGGCCCGGGTCGTCACCCGCCGGTACCCGAACTTCGCGATGACTGCCGAAACCCGCGGGCTTCGCCGAGCCGTCAGCGGGTCCCTGCCCGGGCGCCGATCTGATCGACGCGGCAAATCTGCTCTCCCAGCTTTCGATCGTCCCGATCGAGACCCACAAAGCCCGCGTCCGCGACGCCCCGGCCCGGCCCGGCTTAGGGCGGAACTCATCGAGAGCCATTTTGCGGCCCTGGACCCACTTGCCGGCCGCGTCGAGCGGGTCTGTCTGATCACCGACACGCTACAGCGCGCGGAAGACCGACGCGGCCAAATCACGGACCGTTTCGATCTGCTGTTCGGGATCGGGCACTCGCCCGCAGCGGTGGCCAGGGACGGGGAAGTTGCGCCGTTCGGCAAGATCGGCTGGCGACACCGTCTGATCCGCCGGGTCCAGCCCTACCCGGATCGAAAGGCCGTTCGCCGCTGGCTCGGCCACGAAAAAGGCCGCCCCGCTTACCCGGAACGGCCTCTTCGAACTGCGGCTAGCAGCCTACGCTCACTCGGTCGGCACGTCCGCCGCCGGCGTCGCGGCGCCACCCTCTTCCGCGGCGCTCTCGAAGCGCGGACGGCGACGGCGACGGGGCTTCGCGGCTGGGGCCTCCTCGGCCGGAACCTCGGGCTCGGGAGCCGTCGACGGTTCGGCCGCAGGGGCGGGACGCGCGGGCGCCATCAGGAACGCCGGCAGGCCGCTCGGCTCCTCGGCCTCCACGACGGGTGCAGCCTCGCGCCGACGCTCACGACGGGGAGCAGCCTCACCCTGACGCACGGCCTCACCGCGGGGAGCCCGCTCCGGCCGACTCGCCGGACGATCCTCCTGCCGGGCCTCCGAGCGCGGGGCCTCGCCGCGGCCGCTCTCGTACCGACCCTGGTCGCTGCGACTGTCCTGACGCGTCTCTTGCCGATTGTCCGGCCGATTGTCCTGGCGGTCCTGTCGGCCGTCCTGACGCTCCTGCCGGTAATCCGGACGGCCATAATCCTGACGATCCTGCCGGTTGTCCTGCCGATTCTCTTGCCGGTTTTCCTGACGATAATCCGGCCGCTGATAATCCTGTCGCTGGTAATCCTGACGCGGCTGGTCCTGACGTCGATAATCCTGGCGCCCGTTGTTGTCGAAACGGCGCTGATCGCGGTTCTGGAAGCGATCGCGGCCCTGACGGCCATCCTGGTTGGCGTCTGAACGGTTCTCGTAGGGCTGCGGCTGTTGGCCGGGATCGTTATCGTCGTACCCGTTATAGGCGTGACCGTTCTGCGAACCGCCGTTGCCCTGGCCCTCGTCGTCGCCCTCTTCCATGTCATCATCATAGGGACGACTGGCATAACCGCCCGTATTGGCCGGTCTGCCTTGATCCTGGGCGCCGGACACGATCCGGAAATAGTGCTCGCCGTGCTGGAAGTAGTTTTCGGCTGCAACTGGATCACCGGCCGCCAGAGCATCGCGTGCGAGCTGCGCGTACTTGTCGGCGATGTGTTGCGCGGTGCCGCGGATTTTGACGTCGGGACCGTTGGATTCGTAGGAGCGCGTCAGCGGATTCGGACCCTTCGGCCGGTTCCGGCCGCGCATCCGTCGATTCTGGTTTGGTCTCATCGGTCTGTAATGACCCTCGTTCACGCAAACGACTGTCTACGGAGGCGCCCGGTCTGATCGGGTAGCGCAGTCCGGCCAAGCGCATCCGGCGGCGCCGCGCGTGCGACCGTTACACGGTCCGCGCGTCTGCCTGACCATCCCTTGAACCGAGCGTCCGCAGACGGTCGCCGATCCTCAGTCGATTGTCAGGTTCGAATATGTCGTACCGCCGCGCTGGTACCGGCGCGTTCTGGTTCGACGGTGTAGGGGGACCAGCGAACCAATCGGCGACCCATAGTCATCACCGACCTTACAGCCGTCCGTCTTAACGGACGGTTCGCGATCTTCAAGCCGACTTTAGCGTTCCCCGGTTGATGCAACAAGCAATTTTTCGGTGCCGGGATGGTCAACCCAGACTTAGGCATCCCTGTGGCCGGAGAAAAGCCCCCCCGGCCGGTCGAAACTGAGGACTCGGTCATGACCGGCCAGATCGCGGGCCAATCCACGCTCCCGGTATCCGGCCACCCGCGCGAGGTCCTGCACCGCCGCCGCCTGATCGTAACCGATCTCCAGGACGAGCGTGCCGCCCGATGCAAGTCGCGCACCTGCGCCGTCGAGGATCCGCCGGTAAGCGTCGAGGCCGTCCACGCCCCCGTCCAGGGCGGTCGCGGGATCGTGGGCGCGCACCTCGCGATCGAGGGTCGCGATCACATCATGTGCGATATAGGGCGGGTTCGCGACAACGAGATCGAACGTCCCTTCCACGGCATCGCACCAATCCCCGACCACGAAGTTGGCTCGCTCGCCGAGGCCGTTCGCGGCGGCGTTGTCCCGGGCAACGCGCAGGGCACCTTCCGAGCGGTCGAGTCCGACCCCACAAGCCTGAGGCATCTCGGACAGGAGGGCCGTGAGGATACAGCCCGTGCCGGTTCCAAGGTCCAGGCAGCGTAGCGGTGCTCTCCGGTCAGGAACGGCCGCCAGCGCGACCTCGACCAGGATCTCGGTGTCCGGGCGCGGCACCAGGGTGTCGGGCCCGAGCCGAAACGGCAGGCCCCAAAATTCCCAGGCGCCGAGGATGCGGGCGACCGGCTCGCCGGCGAGCCGACGTGCGAGCGCCGCTTCGAGGGCAACGGCTTCGTCCGCACCGACGAGGCGGTCGCCTTCGATCAGAAGGTCGCGCGTCTCCAGGCCGAGGATGCCGAGCAGGAGGAACCGGGCGTCGCCTGCAGCTTCACCGACGCCGCCGGCATACAGGCAGGCCGTGCACGCGCGCAGCGCCTCGCGACGCGACAGGTTCTGCATCGGGACCGACGTCACGACATGACCTCAGACCATGCCCTCGGCGGCCAGAAGCTCCGCTTGGTGCTCAGTGATCAGGGCATCGACCACTTCGTCCAGGGCAGTCCCGGCCATCACCTCCTCGAGTTTGTAGAGGGTCAGGTTTATCCGGTGATCGGTTACCCGGCCCTGCGGGAAGTTGTAGGTGCGGATCCGCTCGCTGCGATCGCCGGAGCCGACCTGCGCCTTGCGATCCGCAGCCCGAGCCGAATCCTTGGCGCTGCGCTCGGCGTCGTAGAGCCGGGCGCGCAGGAGCGCCATGGCGCGTGCCCGGTTCTTGTGCTGCGACCGCTCCTCTTGGACGAACACCACAATGCCGGTCGGCAGATGGGTGATGCGGATCGCGGATTCCGTCTTGTTAACGTGCTGGCCGCCGGCGCCCTGCGCCCGCATCGTGTCAATCTTCAAATCCGCGTCGTTGACGTGGATATCGACCTCCTCCGCCTCGGGGAGCACCGCCACAGTGGCGGCGGAGGTGTGGATCCGCCCCTGCGTCTCGGTATCGGGTACCCTCTGCACCCGGTGTGCGCCGCTCTCGAACTTGAGGCGCGCGAAGACACCCCGGCCCTTCACCTCGGCCACGACCTCGCGGAAGCCGCCGACCGTGCCCTCGCTCTCGGAGATCACCTCGACCCGCCAGCCCTTCGACTCGGCATATTTCGCGTACATGCGAAACAGGTCGCCGGCGAAGAGGGCCGCCTCGTCGCCGCCGGTGCCGGCACGGACTTCCAGGATGGCGCTCTTCTCGTCGGCGGCATCCTTCGGCAGGAGCAGCAGCTGGAGGGCCCGGTGCGCGGCTTCGAGCGCCTCCTGCGCCTCCGGCTTCTCATCGGCGGCGAGCGCTCGCATCTCCGGATCCGTGCCCGGCTCGTCGATCAGGGCCTCGACGCCCGCGAGATTCTCCAGTGCCGCGCGATAGGCGCGGATCGCCGCAACGACGGGATCCAGGTCGGACAGCTCGCGAGAGAGCTGGACCACCGTCTCGGGATCGATCTCGCCGGAGGCGAGCTGCGCGGTCACGATGTCGTGCCGCGCCAGGATGGCGTCGAGGCGCTCGATGGGAAAGGGGATCATCGCCCGTGTTTCTGCAAGTCTACGCGCGCCGTTCCGAGACGGGCGCGGGTCTCGTCTCCGGGGCGGAGACGCGTGGCTTGGAGGATGTATGACCCGGCAGGACGTCCCCCAAAACCACGCCTCGTCCGTTCGAGAGCGGAAGCCGTGGCGCATCGACCGAAAACGTCGTGGCGTTGCCGTACAACCCTGGCCGAATGTTCGGCAAGGGTCGCATCCGCGCTTAGATAGGGATGCCGTGTGCGTGCGCGAAGGCCGTGAGCGCCGGGCGAAGGGAATCGCCGTCGTGCATCCTTTCCATCTCGACGTCGATGAGTTCGGCGACGGCGCGCGCGTCGAGGCTCAGCACCATGGCCTTGACCGGACCGATGGCCGCCGGGGACATCGACAGCTGCCGGTAGCCGAGGCCGATCAACGCCATGGCGTCTAAGGGACGGCCGCCGATCTCGCCGCAGACCGTCACCGGACAGGAGGCCGCGTTGGCCCGGTCGGCGATCAGGCGGAAGGCACGGAGAGCGGCGACACTCAGCGGATCGAAGCGGTCCGCGACCCGCCGATTCTCCCGGTCCACCGCGAACAGGAACTGCATCAGGTCGTTCGAGCCGACCGACAGGAAATCGGCCTCCCGGGCGATCTCGTCGATCTGGAACAGGAGCGAGGGCACCTCAATCATCGCACCGAGCCGGCAATCGGCGGGAAGCCGGTAGCCGTGGCGTTTCAGATAGGCCTTCTCGCGCTCGACGATGCCGCGAGCGCGCACGAACTCGTCCACCGTGGCGACCATCGGGAACATGATCTTGAGCGGATCGCCGTCAGCGGCTTTCAGCAGTGCCCGAAGCTGCATCCGCAGCAGGGCCGGCCGATCGAGGCCGATGCGGATCGCCCGCCAGCCAAGTGCCGGATTCTCCTCCTCTAGCTTGGCCATGTAGGGCAGGATCTTATCGCCGCCGATGTCGAGGGTGCGGACCGTGACGGACTTGCCCGCCGAGGCGGCGAAGACCTTGCGGTACAGCTCCTCCTGCTCGGCCGCCGACGGCATGCGCTGCGCCACCATGAACTGCAGCTCGGTGCGGAACAGACCGACTCCTTCCGCGCCCGTCTCTTGAAGGTGGCTGAAATCCACCAGCAGGCCGGCATTGAGGTGCAGGCCGACCCGCACGCCGTCGCGGGTCTGGGCCGGGACGTCGCGCAGCGCCCGGTACTGCTCCTGCCGGCGGGCGCGCAGGCGCACCATCTCGGCGTAGGCAGCCTCGACCTCGGGGCCGGGCCGGACATGGATTTCGCCAGCCACGCCATCGACGATGATGGCGTCGCCTGCGTCGCAGAGAGCGGTCGCATTCTCGACCTCGCCCACCGCCGGGATGCCGAGCGCCCGGGCGACGATCGCCACGTGGCTCGTCGGGCCGCCCTCCTCCAGGACGATGCCGCGCAGGGTCGAAGCCTCGTAGTCGAGAAGCGCAGCAGGCCCCATGGTGCGCGCCACCAGGATGGCGTTCTCGGGCAGCACCAGCGCGCCGGCCGCCTCGGGGCCGATCAGGGTGCGCAGGACGCGATTGGCCAGGTCGTCGAGATCGTGCAGCCGCTCGCGCAGATACGGGTCGGACTGGCGCATCATCCGGGCGCGATTGTCCGACTGGACCCGCTCGACGGCGGCCTCGGCGGTGAGGCCCGAGGCCACGGCCTCGCGCATCCGCCGGAGCCAGCCCTTGTCATGGGCGAACATCCGGACGGTCTCGAGCACCTCGCGGCTCTCCGCGGTCCCGATCCGGTCGCCGCGCTCCACCAGGGCGTCGATCGCCGAGCGCACCTCCTCGATCGCCGCGTCGAGCCGCGCCACCTCGCGCTCGACATTCTCGGCGATCAGCGTCTTCACCACGACGCGGGGCTCGTGCAGCACCACGTAGCCGAGGCCGATTCCGTCCGCGAGGGCGATGCCGCGGGCGAGGACCGGGCGCCGGGCGGCGGTGCCGGCATCGGGCGCCAGACCCTCGAGCTCGCCCGAGGCGATCATCTCCGAGAGCACCATGGCGGTGGTCTGAAGCGCCTCGATCTCCTCCTCGGAGTAGACGCGATAGGTCTTGTTCTGGACGGTCAGGACGCCGAGGGTGTTGCCGGCGCGCAGCAGCGGCACGCCCAGGAACGCATGATAGGCCTCTTCGCCGGTCTCCGGCCGGTACGAGAAGGCCGGATGGTTCTGGGCATCCGAGAGAGACAGCGGCTCCGCCGTGCGGGCGATGAGGCCGACGAGGCCCTCGTCGGTGCGCATGCGGGTCTGGTGTACCGCCTCGCGGTTCAGACCTTCGGTAGCGAACAATTCGAGGGTGTTGTCATCGCGCAGCACGTAGACCGAGCAGACCTCGGCCACCACGTTGGCGGCGATCAGGACGACGATGCGGTCGAGGCGTGCCTGGGGGCTGACCGGCTCCGCCATCGCTTCGCGGAGGCGGCGCAGCAGCAGGCGCGGGCCTCCGGGCGCAGCGGGCATCTTTTCGTCGTTCCAGCGTCGGTGAGCGGCCTTGGCGTCGACCACCCTGCAACCTTGGCGCCAAACCAGGGATGGCCGGCGCCGGATGGGCCGGACCGCTGGTCCCAGAGGCGCTCTGGGATCGACGAATCAGCCCGTGACTGTTCAGTTCACACCACGCGACCCGCTCGAACCCGCGTCGTCACAGGCTCAAGCCTGATCCAGGCCGTATAGCGAGTGAAGCGTGCGCACGGCAAGCTCCGTATAGGCGGCGTCGATCAGCACGGAGAACTTGATCTCCGAAGTGGTGATCGCACGGATGTTGATGCCCTTCTCGGCCAGCGCCCGGAACGCCTTGGCGGCGACGCCCGCATGGCTGCGCATGCCGACACCGATCGCCGACACCTTCACCACGTCGGTGGCGCCCTCAATCTGGGCGTAGCCGATCTGCGTACGCGCCTCGTCGAGGATCGCGCGCGAGCGCTGATACTCCGCGGCCGGCACCGTGAAGGTCATGTCGGTGGTCGATTGGTCGCCCGACACGGTCTGGATGATCATGTCGACGTTGATGTTGGCGTCGGCCAGCGGCCCGAAGATGGCGGCGGCCACGCCGGGGCTATCCTTGACCCGGCGCAGGGTGATCTGCGCCTCGTCCCGGGAGAAGGCGATCCCGGTGATGATCTGCTGTTCCACGATATCGTCCTCGTCGCAGATGAGGGTGCCCGGGCGCGCGGCGTCCGGCGGATCGAAGGAGGACCGAACCGTGGTCGGCACCCGGTGGACCATGGCGAGTTCCACCGAGCGGACCTGCAGCACCTTGGCGCCGAGGGAGGCCATCTCCAGCATTTCCTCGAAGGTCACCCGCTCCATGCGGCGAGCCTTCGGCACGATGCGCGGATCGGTCGTGTAGACCCCGTCCACGTCCGTGTAGATGTCGCAGCGCTCAGCCCCGATCGCGGCTGCGATCGCCACAGCCGAGGTGTCGGAACCGCCGCGGCCCAGGGTCGTGACCCGGCCGGTCTCCGCGTGGACGCCCTGGAAGCCGGCAATCACCGCGACCTCGCCCTTGACGAAACCGGCCTCGAGGTTCTTCGGATCGATCTCGGCGATCCGGGCCGAACCGTGCGCGTCCGAGGTTACGACCGGGATCTGCCAGCCCTGCCAGGAGCGAGCCTTGATCCCGTCCTTCTGCAGCGCGATCGCCAGGAGGCCGGCGGTGACGAGTTCGCCCGAGGCCACGACGGCGTCGTACTCGCGCGGGTCGTAGAGCGGGTTTGCGTCCTTGACCCAGTCGACCAGTTCGTTGGTCTTGCCCGACATGGCCGACACGATCACCGCGACGTCGTATCCGGCCGCCACCTCGCGGGCGACGTGACGCGCCACGTTGCGGATGCGGTCGACGTTGGCGACGGAGGTGCCGCCGAATTTCATCACCAGACGGGGCATTATCTCTCGGTCGCAGGTTCCCGGTGGCGATTGGACGGACCGCTGCAGCCCTGTCCGGACGGTGCCCGGCGGGTACAAGCGGCTCGGTAGAGTGTCAACAACCGGCCGAGCATGGCGCCTGCGCGCCGCGGCGACTTCCGTGCCGTCTCCATGCTAGAGCGCCGGCACGACGCATCGCGGCGTATCCTGCCCGCCCGGCCGTCCCGAATTGACGGGCAGGGCCGGGTCCAGGCGACGCCAGCATCAGGACGGGACGCGCATGGACAGGGCAGCCACGGATCCGGTCGCGGAGGGGTTCGTCGACCGCGACGAGGTCGCGCGCTTCGACGCGCTGGCCGCCACGTGGTGGGACGAGACCGGCCCGATGCGCGTCCTGCACCGGTTCAACCCGGTGCGGCTTGCCTATATCCGCGATGCGCTCTGCCGGCGATTCGGGCGTGATCCGCGCGCACCCTTCCCGCTGGAGGGATTGTCGGTCTGCGACGTCGGCTGCGGCGGCGGCGTCCTGTCGGAGCCCCTGGCGCGGCTCGGCGCGCGCGTGACCGGGCTCGATCCGGCTGAGCAGAACATCGCGGTGGCCAAGGCCCATGCCGAGGCGGCTGGCGTGCCGGTTGATTATCGTGGGCAGACTATCGAGGCGGTGGTCGCCGACGGCGAGAGCTTTGACGCGGTGCTGATCATGGAAGTGGTGGAGCACGTCTCCGACATGCCGGCCTTCGTGCGGACCGCCTGCGCGGCGGTGAAACCCGGCGGGTTGCTGTTCGGAGCGACGCTCAACCGGACGCTGCGCTCCTTCGCGCTCGCCATCGTCGGGGCCGAATACGTGCTCGGCTGGCTTCCGCGGGGCACGCATGACTGGCAGAAATTCGTGACGCCAGAGGAGCTCGCCCGCGCCGTCCGGGCAGGCGGCCTCGCTGTCACCGACACGGTAGGTGTCGTCTACAACCCGCTTACGGACAGCTGGCGCATTAGCCGCGACAAGGCGGTGAACTATATGGTCGCGGCCGAGCGATCTGCTTGAACGGATTGTGCCTCTCGCCGTTGTCAACGCGGGGGATGAGGCGGCGATGCTCGAGAAGATCCCCGCTGCGATCAGCACAGTCCTGTCAGGCCTGAAGGCGGCCCTGGACAAGGCGGTGTCGCGGGCGAATTTCGCCGAAATCCCCGAGAGCCTGACGCGGTCGAGCCCGGCCTTCGACGATGGGGCAGATATGCTCGCCCGGTTCACGTCGGGCGACGCGGGCGTATCGCCACCCCTCGCCTGGAACGGCCTGCCGACCGCCACGGCGGCGCTCGTCCTCTTCGTCGAGGATGCCGGAAGCCGGACGACATTGCATCCGCTGGTTCATCTCATCGTCTGAGCGCTCGCGCTTGAGCCCGCCGAATTTTCGGAGGCTGTGCTGCCGAGCCCCGGGCGCGCCGACTCCGGCCACGCGGCGGGCCGGAACAGCTTCCTGCGCGCGGAATGGCTGCCCCGGATCCTGCCACCGACCATGGACCGAACGATTACGTCTTCCGGATCTACGCGCTCCGGCAACCGTTGCCCCTGGCTAAGGCGCCGGGCCGAGGCGCGCTCCCAAAACTCATGCGCGGATATATCGTCGCGAAAAGCACGCCGACAGGCGTTTACCATCGGTCATGATCAAGCGGTAACCGCAACGATACAGCTCTGCCCGGCCAGCCCCGTGCGTTGTGCAGCATCTGTGATCTCCGTATTGTGTCGACCAGAAAAGTGGTCTGGGCAGACCAACCGGACATGGCTGGAGACCGAGCCTGTGGGCGTCGACGTGCGCACGAAGCGGCGGAGCGGCAGCAATGTGGCGCGCGCGCTGGCTGCTTCTGATGTCGGGACTTGGACCTGGCACATCACCGACGACGTTCTCCGATGCGATGCCGTCGCCGCGACGATCCTGGGTCTGCCCAGGACCAGGAATGGCATCGGGACCACCTTCGCGGCGTTCCTGGAGCGGATCCACCCTGAGGATCAGCGGCGGATCGGATCGATCATCGACGACCTTCGCCGACAGGGTGGTCTGTACATCGCGCAGTACCGAACGGTACCGGAGCCCGGTGAGATCCGCTGGGTCCTGGCGCGCGGCCGCTTCATCCGGAACGCGCAGGGCATCGTTGGCGAAGCCCATGGGATCGTCATTGACGTGACCGCGTGCAGCCGGGACGGCTTCCTGGACGAAGCCGCGTTCTGCGCAACCGATGTGGCAGCGGGGGGCATCGACCGTATCGCCGAAATGGCCCTGGCTCTGTACGGCGCCGCCGAGGATGGTCTTCCCCGACCGGGCTTCGAGCGTCTGAAGCCTCTGCTCGACCTGCTGTTGCACGAGATTGGCCGGCAACTTGCGGTCGCGCCGGCTGTGCCGGACCTCGACAGGATCCATTGAGGCGCGCGGGCGGCACGATGCGCGCCGTGCCTTGCTTTCGCGGGGCGAATCCTGATATGGCCGCGCCACCCCGCGATGCGTGAGCCGTGATCGCTGGACGCGACATCGCGTCCTGCCTCGCGATCACGTTCCCGATATCTTACCCATGGACGGCCCTCCGGGCTCGAGAGACCGATGAAGATTCGCAACTCCCTCAAGTCCCTGCGTGGCCGCCACCGCGACAACCAGCTCGTGCGTCGCAAGGGCCGGGTCTATGTGATCAACAAGACCCAGAAGCGCTTCAAGGCCCGCCAGGGCTGAGACTGCCCCGCCCGGCCGCGTCGGGTCCGGACCGCTTCGATCAGGGGGACGGCCGTGTCCGAACGGGTGCGGCCGTCTCCGCTTGCGCGCGGCACCGCGGCACGTTGACGGATGCGGGCCTGACGCACAGTCTGGTCGCATGATGCCGAGCCGCCTCCCCGCCGCCCTGGTCTGCCTGTCGATCCTCGCCGTGCAAACTTCGGTGGTGCAGGCGGCGCCGGACACGGCGCGTCCCGGTCGCGCCGCTCCCGAGGCGAAGCCGGTGCCGAAGCCACCGAGCCTCGACGATCTGTTCGCGCGCCTCCGCGCCAGCGAGGATCCCGCGGAAGCCAAGGGTATCGCCCAGCTCATCGAGCGGCGCATGGCCGGGTCCGGCAGTCCGACCGCCGACCTCCTCACCGACCGAGCCCGTCAGGCCGTCACCGCCCACGACTTCGACCTGGCCGCCGAGTTGATGGATCGCGTCACCGTCCTCGAACCGAACTGGTCCGAGGGCTGGAACCGACGCGCGACGGTGTTCTGGCTTCTGTCCGACAAGGACGATGCCTTGGCGAATCTGCAGCGGGCCCTGGTGCTGGAGCCGCGCCACTTCGAGGCCTGGGCCGCGATGGGCCGGATCTACGAATCGATCGACGACAAGGCGCGGGCCCTGGCCGCTTTCCGGCGGGCGCGGGCACTGTACCCGCAGATGGAGAAAATCGGCGAGGCGATCAACCGTCTCACTCCGGAGGTCGACGGCCGCGACCTGTGACCCGGGTGATCGCCGTCCTCCTCACCGTCCTGGCGTTACCTCTCGCCCTGACCAGCCTCGTGCTGGCAGTCGGCGCGCTGGCGACCTTGGTGATCACGCTCCGGGTCGGCCATGCTAATCCGCCTGCGGGACCGTTCGTCGCGATCAGCGGTGGGCGGCTCGCGACCCTGCAGGACGGCCCGGCCGACGGGCCGCCCATCGTGATCCTACACGGGGCCTCGGCCAACGCGTCCGACCCGATGGAGGGCATTGGGCATCGCTTGGCCGCACAGGGCTTCCGGGTCATCGCCTTCGACCGGCCGGGTTTCTGCTGGAGCGATCGGATCGCCGGAGGTGACGCCGCGGCCCCATCCGCGCAGGCCGGGATGATCGCGGAAGCGCTGCAGCGCCTGGGTGTCGGCCCGGCGATTGTCTTCGGCCATTCCTGGGCCGGCGCGCTCGCCCTCGCCCTTGCCCTCGATCACCCGGAGCGGGTCTCGGCCCTCGCCCTCGGGGCGCCCGTGGCGATGCCGATGCCGGACCGCGTGAAGGATCTGCCCTGGTACTGGCGGATCGCCGTCAAGCCGCCGGTTGCGTGGCTGCTCAGTCGGACGGTCGGTCCGCCTCTGGCGCAGCATTTTCTCCCCGTGGCGGCGCGGCGAGTCTTCCTGCCGCAACCTCCGCAGGCGGATTACCCGGAACGGGCTCGGTCGGAGCTGGTCCTGCGGCCGGAAACCCTACTCGCCAACGTCCAGGATCTGCTCGGCCTGTCGCACGCCCTCGCAGCGCAGAGTCCCCGTTACGGCGAGATTCGCATGCCCACCCTGGTGATCTCCGGCGAGGCCGACCCGATCGTCCGCGCCGACACGCAGGCGGTGCCACTCGCGCGAGCGATCCCGGGCGCGCGGCTCGTGCTGCTGCCGGGCATCGGGCACATGCTCCAATACGTGGCCGCCGAGCGCGTGACGGAGGAGATCACCCGGCTGGCCGGTGCGACGGGCACAACTGGTCGGGAGCCGACCGTCGCGCATTGAGGCGCCGGGCGGCCGGGCACGGCGATTCGCCCCATTCGTCGTTTCCGCGGTCATTCCGGGGCGCCGCCAGACGAGCCCGGGACCCAGGACCGCCGCCCGTGCCATGAATGGGCGCCTTCGGCGCCTCCTGATCCCGGGCGACGCTGCGCCGCCCCGGGACCACGCAGTGCCGGGGATCAGATCCCGCGTTACGCCTTCTCGGCGTGCTCGCGGGTGATGAAGGTCAGCCGCACGAGGTTGGTGGCGCCCGGCGTGCCGAACGGCAGACCGGCCACGACGATCACCCGGTCGCCCACCGCGGCGAACTTCTCGCGCACGGCGAACTTTGCGGCGCGGAACGACATGTCGTCCACGTCGCTCGCGTCCTTGGTGACGATCGGGTGCGTGCCCCACGCCATGGCGAGGCGCCGGGCGGTCTCGCGCCGGGGCGTCAGCGCGATCACGGTGGCGTTCGGGCGCTCGCGCGACAGCCGCAGGGCCGTGGAGCCGGAATTGGTCCAGGCCATGATCGCGTCGAGGCTCAGCGCGTCGACCATCTGGTGGGCCGCCGCCGCGATGGCGTCGGCCGCCGTCTCGTCGGGGGTCGCGCTCTGCGCGCGGATGATCGACCAGTAGATGGCGTCCCGCTCCACCTGCTCGGCAATGCGGTTCATGGTCTCCACGGCGCCGATCGGGTGGGCGCCCGAGGCGCTCTCCGCGGAGAGCATCACGGCGTCCGCCCCCTCGTAGACCGCGGTTGCGACGTCGGAGACCTCGGCGCGGGTCGGGACCGGCGCGGTGATCATCGATTCGAGCATCTGGGTCGCCACGACGACAGGCTTGCCGTAGCGCCGGGCGCCGCGGGTGATCCGTTTCTGCACGCCCGGGACCTGCTCCAGGGGCATCTCAACGCCGAGATCCCCGCGGGCGACCATCAGCCCGTCGGAGATCTCGATGATCTCGTCGAGGCGCGCCAGAGCCTGCGGCTTCTCGATCTTGGCCATCACCAGCGCACGGCCGGCGCAGACCTTCTTAACCTCGGCCACGTCTTCGGGCCGCTGGACGAAGGACACGGCGATCCAGTCGGCGCCCGCGTTCAGGCCGGCGTCGAGATCCGCCCGGTCCTTGTCGGTCATCGCCGGCACCGGGATCACGGTGTGCGGCAGGGACACGCCCTTCCGGTTCGAGATCCGGCCGCCGACCTCGACGCGAGTGACGGCCCGATTGTGCGCCGTCTCGACCACGGTTAGCCGCAGCTTGCCGTCGTCGAGCAGGATGGCGTGACCCGGCTCCAACGCCTCAAGGATCTCGGGATGCGGCAGGTGGCAGCGGGCGGCGTCGCCCGGCGTCGGGTCGCCGTCGAGCACGAAGGTCGCGCCGGCCTCGATCATCGCGGCGCCCTCCGCGAAGGTGCCGAGCCGCAGCTTCGGCCCCTGCAGGTCGACCAGGATGCCGATCGGCCGCTTGGCCTCGCGCTCGATGGTGCGGATCGCCTCCACCTTCTCGGGCAGCTTCTCGCGCGGCAGGTGGCTCATATTGAGCCGGAACACGTCGACGCCCGCGCGGAACAGCCGCTCGATCATCTCCGGCGAATCGGAGGCCGGACCGAGGGTGGCGACGATCTTCGTGCGGCGGGACCGTTTCAAGCGTATTTCCTCCGTGTTCTCGTTGCCGCGCGGCGTCGAGCGCCGGCGGTTGAAAGATCTGGCTCAGCGAGCGCAGATCGGCTGTGAGCATCCCTGGCCGGACAGCGTCAAGGCCGACGTCTCGGCCGCCGCCTTCACATTACGGTTTCGCCGGCGCGTCAGGCCGGTTGGGATCGGTGAGCTGGATGGTCCAGCTCTTCTGCTCGCCGGTATCGACTTCGAAGAAGCCGTTCCGGTCGTAGCCGCGGGCAAGACAATCCTCGATGCCGCGAATCGTGAACTCCGAATCGCGGGTGCACATGAGCGAACGGCCGCTCCACTCGCCGCCGCGCGTGTAGTCGACCGCGAAGACGTAGTAGAACCGTGCCGCCAGCGCGCCCTTGAGCAGCGTCTCGCAGGCCTTCGGCGCCAGATCCCACCAGCCCTCCGTCACCCAGCCCTGGGGGTCGCGGTAGCCCAGCGAGATCCCGACCTTGCTGGCGGTCTGGTTGCACAGGCGCAGGTCCGCCCGGGCAGGACTCGCGCCGAGGAGTGCGAGGCCGAGGACCATGACTGCCGGGAGGATCTGAGCCGCCGAGATGCGAGACCTAGTTGACGAGGATGATGCGGCAGTCGTTGACATTGGTGCAGGTCGGACCGGGGTTCACGAGATCGCCGAGGGCCGCGAAGAAGGCGGTGGAGTCGTTCTGCTCCAGCATCGCGGCCGGGTCGAGGCCGGCGGCGCGGGCCCGCTCCAGGGTCGTGGGATCGACGAGGCCGCCCGCCGGATCGGTGGCGAGGCCCCGCCCGCCGTCGGTCCCGTCAGTGTCGGCGCTGATCCCGAAAATGCCGGGCTCGCCATCGAGCGCCACGGCCAGCGCCAGGGCGTATTCCTGGTTCGGGCCGCCATGACCCTCGCCGCGAATGGTGACGGTGAGCTCGCCGCCGGAGATCAGCGCGACGCGCCGGCCGGCCGCCTTGTGGCGCTTGGCCTCGGCCGCGTGCTCGGCCGCGACCTCGCGGGCCTCGCCCTCCAGGTCGGCACCCAGCATAATCGGCTCGTATCCGGCGGCCCGGGCTGCCTCGGCGGCGGCGTTCAGGGCGTCGATCGGCCGGGCGATGATGCGGTACTCGGCGCGGGCGAAGGCGGGATCGCCGGCCTTCGGAGTCTCGTTATTCGAGTCGTTGAGGAGGCGGACCGCCTCCTCTGGCAGAGGGATGCCGCGCTTCTCGCAGATGACCCGGGCATCGGCCAGGGTCGAGGGATCGGGCACGGTCGGCCCAGAGGCGATCACCGCAGGATCGTCGAAGGGCACATCGGAGATCGCCAGGGTCAGCACGCGCCGGGCGTTGCGGGCCGCGAGGGCGAGGCGGCCGCCCTTGATCCGCGAGATGTGCTTGCGCACCGTGTTGATCTCGCCGATCGGCGCGCCGGAGCGGAGCATCGCCCGAGTGATCGCCTGCTTCTCAACGAGTGTCAGGTCGCCGGCCGGGGCGATCCAGTTGGCCGAGCCGCCGCCCGACAGCAGGACTAGGACCTCGTCGTCCGGCCCGGCCTCGGTGGCGAGCCGCAGGGCCTCCCGGGTCGCCGAGATGCCAGCCTCGTCGGGGACCGGATGGCCCGCCTCGACCATGTGGATGCCCGGCGCGTCCTGCCCGTAGCCGTGTCGCGCCACGGCGAGGCCGACGATCCGGTCGTCACCGAGGCCGTGCTTCTGCCGGTAAAAGCGGCTCGCCACCGCGCTCATGCTGCCGGCTGCCTTGCCGGCGGCCAGGATGATCAGGCGGCCCGGGCTCGGCTCCGGCAGGTGCGGCGGCAGGCAGAGATCCGGATGGGCGGCGCGGATCGCGGCCGTGAGGATCGAGTCGAGGAGCGCGCGCTGGTCCCGGTTGGCCGCGTCGGTGACGGGCGGAACGGTCTCGGTCATGGCGTCGAACGGGCTCCTCTCTTGTTCGCGTCGCGCACTCCCCGCCCGTTTCTTTTCTGGGCGGCGGGCCCGTTTCTTGCCGTGAGCGCACGATCCTTGATAGGTGATCTGCCCGAGCGGCCGCGCGACGGCAAGCGCCATCGGCGCCCTCGCACAGATCTGAAGACCTCGGAGCCCCGTGACTCGACCGGAGACAGAAGCGGCCGTCCCGCCGGCGCATCCCTGCGAGATCCTACCCGGCGAGCCCGCCTGCGGCCTCGTCATCGCCTGCGACCACGCCTCGAACTTCGTGCCGCCGGACATCGCGCTCGGAGTCCCCGCGTCGGAATATGCCCGGCACATCGCGTACGACATCGGCGCGGCGGCGGTGACGCGCAGCCTCGCGGCGCAGCTCGGCGCCCCGGCGATCCTCACGAACTTCTCCCGCCTCATCATCGACCCGAATCGCGGGCGCGACGATCCGACCCTGGTCATGCGCCTGTCTGACGGCGCGGTGGTGCCGGGCAATGCCCGGATCGACGAGGCCGGCAAGCAGGCCCGGATCGCCCGCTTCTACGCGCCGTTCGACGCGGCCATCGACGAGGCGATCGCCGCCGCCCAGGCATCCGGCCGGCCCCCGGTGCTCCTGACCATGCACAGCTTCACGCCCTATTGGCGCGGCATCGCGCGGCCCTGGCAGGTCGGAGTCCTGTACGACCGCGACGACCGCTTCGCCCGCCCGCTCATCCGCGCCCTGGAGGCTGATCCGGCCGGGCTCACTGTCGGCGACAACCAGCCCTACGGCGGCGGCCTGCCGGGCGACACGATCGACCGCCACGCCACCGCGCGCGGCCTCGCGAACGCCCTCGTGGAGATCCGCCAGGACCTGATCGCCGGAGCGGACGGGCAGGCGGAGTGGGCCGCGCGCTTCGCCCGCGTCCTGCGCCCGCTGCTCGCGGCTTGATCTCCGTGCGGCCGCTCCCGAAATCGGGAGCGGCCCGCCTGACCTGAAGAGAGTGCGACCGATGAGCGAGATGGATCCCCGGACCCAGACGGAACTCGAGGCGGCGGTGTTTCGCCGCCTGGTCACGCATCTGCGCAACCGGACGGATGTGCAGAACATCGACCTAATGAACCTGGCGGGCTTCTGCCGAAACTGCCTGTCGAACTGGCTCAAGGATGCCGCCGACGAGACGGGCGTGGCGCTGACCAAGGACGAGAGCCGCGAGGCGGTCTACGGGATGCCCTACGCCGAATGGAAGGCGCGCTTCCAGACGGAGGCGAGTCCGCAGCAGCAGGCGGGCTTCGCGGCCGCGCAGCCCAAGGATCATTGAGGCGGCGACCGGCGTGCGGCGAATCGGCTAAGCTTCCGGTAAGGCCGGCCCGTTAACCACGGGTCCAGGGCGCAACCGCGCCGTGCATTCGGGAGAGCCCCATGAACGCCCATTCGATGCCCACCGCCGCACAGCGGCCCGGCGGCGACGTCTCGTCGGCCGAGGGTGTGGCCGCGGACGAGCTGAAGCAGTTCATCGAGCGCCTGGAGCGTCTCGAGGAAGAGAAGGCCGGCATCATGGGCGACATCAAGGAGGTGTTCGCCGAGCTGAAGGGCCGGGGCTTCGACGCGAAGGCCGTCCGCACGATCCTGCGCATCCGCAAGCAGGACCACAGCGAGCGCCAGGAGCAGGAGGCGATCCTCGAGCTCTACATGCAGGCCCTCGGCATGGCGTAGTCGGACCGGGCGGAAGCCCGATCCATCCCCTCCGCGGCCGGCGTCTGGAGGTGCCGGAGCGCGGCCGAGGCATCGACGAAGCCCGACTGGGATTGTGCGGCAGGCTGGAGCCTTCCTTCGAGGGCCGCCGAGGCGGGCACCTCATAGGAGGCGCGCGAGAGGGGGGCGCTCCACGCACTCCGCCCTGCGGGTAGGACGACGCGACGCTCAGTGCGCCTCCGCGGCAGCCGGAAGGGCCGGCACGTCGAGGCCGAGGGTGCGGCTGGGATAGCCGGCGGCATCGAAGTAGCGGGTCTCACCCACGGTCTGGTAGGCGAGAACCGTGACTTGGCCCGTGGCGTCCGGCTCAGAGCGCAGCTCCGCCCGGGCGAAGGTCGGTGTGCTGCCGTTCGCCAGTGACTCGGTCAGGACGCGTCCGACCAGCTGGCCCTTGCCGGGGATCGTCAAGCCCAGGAGCTGGGCGATCGTCTTGCCGAGATCGGCGTTGCTCGCCGGCACCGGGCTCCGCAGGCCGGCCCGGAAGCTCGGCCCCATCGCGCCCATGACGTTGCGGGTATCGGCGCGGGAGAAGCTGCCGTGCATGCCCTGCCCCTGCTGCAGCCCGGTATCGGAGACTTCGACCCCGCAGGTGGTCGGGTCGGCGCAACCGGTCGAGAAGCTCCGGAAATTGACTACGATCGCCGGCATCGGCGTCAGCGCCGACCCGTCGAGGGCGATCGCCGCGAGGGGCAGCGTTCCCGGGATCGGGCCGAGGGCCGCGCTGACGAACAGGCCGCTCACGTAATCCTGGCGGGCCAGGACCTCGACCACGCGCTGCGCCAGCGCCCGGTCGCCCTCCGGCAGGTAGACCAGATCCGAGCCGCCGTTGGCCGCGACCACGACCGCCGGCTTGGCCGGGTCCGTACCGATCAGGCCGTTGGCCCGGCTCGGGAAGGCGTCAGGACCGAGCTTGGCGCCCTTCGCGTCCGGGTCGAACAGGCTGAGCCCGAGGTCGTGTGCGAGATCGACGGCGAGGAAGCCGGGCGGAAGCTGGCCTTTCGGAACACCGCGGTAGGTCTGCGACGCGGCGAAGCTCGTCGCGCTCTCCTTTGAGATGGTCGAGAAGCCATGGTCTGAGGTGACGATCACGTCGGTGCTCTCGGCGAGGCCCTGCGCCTTCAGCGCGGCGAGCAGCGCGGCCAGGTTGGAATCCGCGTTGCGGATCGCCGCCAGGCTCGTCAGTCCGTTGATCCCTGGCACCAGCCGGCCGAGACTGTCGCCCTGATTGTGCTGCGTCCCGTCGGGATCGCGCGACCAGTAGACAAGCACGAACGGCTTTCCGCGGGCCTTGAACAGCGGCAGGACTGCCTTGGTGGCCACGTCGGTGAAGTAGGCCTGCTGCTCGACGTTGGCGGCGAGCGTCCCGGGCACCTCGGCGGTGCCGGACTGGCCGTTGGCGCCCCGCGTCGGCGCCTGCAGCGGCAAGCCGGTCGCGGCGAGGCGCGCGCGGAGGTCCTCGCTCAGCGGGATGCCGCCGGCCCGGCCCGTGCTGTCGTCGACCAAGACGCTGTCCTGCCCGGAGCGCCCCGTGTGGTCGAAGACCAGCGAGGGCCCGAGCTTGCCGATGCTGGCGGTCGAGAGGCCCTGCGCGTGCGCCGCCCGCAGGATCGTCTCCTCGTTGAGGTAGTTGCCGGCGAAATGCGCATCGACGTCGCCCAGGACCGGGTCGCTCTCCAGAAACGGCGTGAGGCTCTCGCCCGCCCCGGGGACCGGGAAGGCCGTGTAGATCGTGTTCCCGAACTGGCCGGTATCACCCAGCATATGGCCGGTCGCCATGGCGGTGGCGTTCGGCATGGTGAAGGTCGGGAACAGGGAGTGGGTGTTGGTGAACCGCACCCCGGCCTTCATCAGGCCGTCCATGGCCGGCGTGGTGGCGGCGCTCACGAGCCCGTCGCGCAGCCCGTCGGCGATGAACAGCACAACGTTGCGGGGCTGCGGCTCGGCGCGGGCCGGCCCGGCGATGCTCAGGCCGATGAGACAGGAAACGAGGACGCGCCGCATACCGAATCTCCGAGTGATCCGGTCCGCGGCGTGAGCCCGAACGATGACAGGCGCGTGACGGATCCTAGGGATCGTGTCCCAAAAGTCCGTCGGGAGTATCCCCCTCCCGGCGGGAGGGGGACGGGTCTCAGGCCGCGCGCTTGGCGCGGTTCAGCAGCTTCCGGTTGACCAGCACCTCGGCGATCTGCACCGCGTTGAGGGCCGCGCCCTTGCGCAGATTGTCCGAGACGCACCAGAAATTCAGGCCGTTCTCGACCGTCGCGTCCTCGCGGATGCGCGAGATGTAGGTCGCGTCCTCGCCGGCCGCCTCGTGGGGGGTCATGTAGCCGCCGTTCTCGCGCTTATCGATCACCAGCACGCCTGGAGCGGCGCGCAGGATCTCGGTGGCCTTCTCGGCCGAGAGCGGGTGCTCGAACTCGACGTTCACCGCTTCCGCGTGCCCGATGAAGACCGGAACGCGGACGGCGGTCGCCGTCAGCTTGATCTTCGGGTCGAGCATCTTCTTGGTCTCGGCGACCATCTTCCACTCTTCCTTCGTGTAGCCATCCTCCATGAACACGTCGATATGGGGGATGACGTTGAAGGCGATGCGCTTGGTGAACTTGCCGCCCTGCTTGATCTCGCCGGCGGTGAACACGGCGCGGGTCTGGTTGAACAGCTCGTCCATCGCCTCCTTACCGGCGCCGGAGACCGACTGGTAGGTCGAGACCACCACGCGCTTGATCGTGGCCGCCTCGTGAAGGGGCTTGAGCGCGACGACCAGCTGCGCGGTCGAGCAGTTCGGGTTGGCGATGATGTTGCGCTTGGTGAAGCCGACCACGGCGTCGGCGTTCACCTCGGGCACGATCAGCGGCACGTCGGCGTCGTAGCGGAACGCTGACGAGTTATCGATGACCACGCAGCCTGTCTGACCGATGCGGGGCGACCACTCCTTCGACGCCTCGCCGCCCGCCGACATGAGGCAGATGTCGGTGTCGGAGAAGTCGTACGTGTCCAGCGTTTTGACCTTGAGCGTCTTGTCGCCGTAGGAGACTTCCTGACCCTGGCTGCGGCGCGAGGCCAGCGCCACGACCTCGTCGGCGGGGAAAGCCCGCTCGGCCAGGATATCGAGCATCTCGCGGCCCACGTTGCCCGTGGCGCCGACGACGGCGACCTTGTAACCCATCTCTCGTCTCCGCGCGGAAAACCCCGACCGATCCGGGTGCCGCGCCTGTGCCAGTACAATCGGCCGAAGGATCGTTCGTGCCGGACGCGCCCGCCAAATGGGCGCGGCCGCAGACCCCGTCCTCCGCAGAGGTGGGGCTGACGGCCGGGTCGAGCAAGGCGCGCCTGGGCGCGCGCTGTCAAGGCCGCCGAGGGCGCAACACTCGATTCACCCTTCCCCCGGAAACCCGGTGACGGCCTCGGGCACGGAAAGGGAATTCAATCCTTCGGCGCGACCCTGGCGGCCCAGCCCCGCGGCCCGCGGTCGCTACGGAGCCACGCCCCTGACCGGAACAGTGCCCCTCGTCGATCGGATCGGGTTCGGCATCCCGCGCGGCCGGTTCGCGCGCGCGCCGGACGCGCCAGGCTCCAAGGCCTCGCTGGGGCTGCGCATCGCCCTGGCCTCAGCGGCGATCGCCCTGCTCTGGGTTCTTCCCCGCTGGCCCGGCGAGGCTCCGCCAGTCGCGCCGCCGGCCGCAGCGACTCCCTTCGTCCCCTCCGTGCAGGCCTCGCCGGCGCCGCCCGCGGCCGCGGTCGCCCAGTTCGGCCTAGCGGAGCCGGGGCTTGATCCGGTGCGCGTCACCGCCCGCGTCGATCCGCGGACCGGGCTGCGCGAGGACACGCTCACCCGCGGCGACTTCGCGGCGGTCGAGGCGCCGGCTCTGCGGATCCAGCTCACCCGCGGCCTTCAGTCCGGTGCACCGCCAACGCTCTTCGTCCTGATGGCCCGGCGCGCTGCGAACGGTCCGGCCCTCGACCGGCCCGCTCTGGCGGTCGCAAGAACCGGTGCGCGCGGCCAGGTCCGAACCAAGTTCGGCGCGGTCGAGACCCTGGACGTGACCTTCGCGGGCCCGTCGCAGAGGACCTGCACCGGCTTCGTCACCCGCGACGCGGCGTTCCAGCTCGACGGGTGGCTCTGCGCCCCCCTGGCGCGCCCGCCGGAGCCGCAGGCCCTCGGCTGCATGCTCGACGCCCTGAGCCTCGTCGACCTCGCTGATGCCGGCACGACCGCGGCCTTCGCGGCCGCGCCAGATCCTGCAGGCGCGTGCCCGGCGACGGCCGGGTCGGAGGCTCAGAGCAGGGTCGGATCGCTAAGCCGGCGGCCACAAAATAAAAAATGAGGCTGGAGTGTGGCAAAACGCACAAGCTCAGCCATAATTGCGGAACAACAGCCTCGCCCAAGCGTCTTATCGTCAAAGGCGGCGAACTGTTAAGCTTCGGCCGCCATACTGATGGCACTCAAGGACAAGGTTGGCCATGCGCTCGCTTAAGATCGCCCTTCTCGGCGTCGTCGCCGCCACCGGCCTCGGCGCTCTGGCCTCCGCGCCCGCCCAGGCTCAGGATGGCTACGTCCCCGGCCCGATCTACCGGGTCAGCCGGCCGCTTCCGATCCGCGTGCGCCCGCGCAGTTGGCTGGACGCCGGAAACGTGCCGCTGACCTCGAACGTTCCGGGCGCCGGCGGCTCGCGCAACCCGGCTCTGAACCCCTACCTGATCGCGGCCTCGAACCAGCTGACCCCGCCCTACGGTCCGACGGATCGCTTCGGCCGCGGCATCCTGCCGGACCCGATCACCAACGGGCCGTTCATCGGCGCTCGCTCCTCGGCGATCCGCAACGTCGACCTGTCCTTCGTCGACCGGATGGATCCGACATCGCCACTCTACGGCCGCCCCTACTGAGCGGCCCATCCAGGCTGCATGACGTTCGTGAAGCGCGGGTCCTCGGGCCCGCGTTTTTCGTTGGCGGTCGAGCCCGGCCGCGCCTTCACCGACGCCGGATATCCTGTATGCCAAGGGCTGCGGGAGCGCGTGGGCTGCCGAGGCCGGGAACTGTGCCATGAAGCCGTTCGACTGGGTGACCGGATATCCGTCGCTGCGGATGCCGATGTTCGGGCGTAACTGCGTTGCGACCTCGCACGCGCTGGCGGCGCAGGCCGGCATCCAGATGCTGCAGGCCGGCGGCAACGCGGTCGACGCCGCGATCGCCACGGCGGCTGCCAAGACCGTCACCGAGCCGTGCAGCAACGGCCTCGGCTCCGACGCCTTCTGCATCCTGTGGGACGGGAAGGCGCTGCACGGCCTCAACGCCTCGGGCGGGGCTCCGGCCGCCTGGAGCCAGGATTACTTCCTGCGGAAATACGGCGCCGCCGAGCGGCCGCCGATGCGTGGATGGGACTCGGTGACCGTGCCGGGCGCGGTCGCAGCATGGGCGGCGCTGAGCGAGCGCTTCGGCCGCCTCCCCTTCGCCGACCTGATGCAGCCCGCGATCCGCATCGCCGAGCGCGGCTATCTCGCGCCGGTCGTCGTCCAGCAGAAATGGGCGGCCGCGGCCCGGATCGAGGCGCTCACCCGCCAGCCGGGCTTCTCGGAGTTCTTCCTGCCGCGGGGTCGGGCGCCGGATGTCGGCGAGTTGGTGACCTTCCCGGGCGCCGAGAAGACCCTGCGGCTGATCGGCGAGACCAAGGGCGAGGCCTTCTACCGGGGCGAGATCGCCGAAGCGATCGCCGCGCACGCGCGGGCGAACGGGGGCGCGATGACGGCCGCCGACCTCGCGGCGTTCCGCCCCGAATGGGTGACGCCGACCGCGAAGGACTACCACGGCTACACGCTGCACGAGATCCCACCGAACGGCCAGGGCATCGCGGCCCAGATCGCGCTGGGCCTTCTCGAACAGTTCGATCTCGGCGGCCTGCCGGTGGACGGGCCGGACGCGCAGCACCTGCAGATCGAGGCGATGAAGCTCGCCTTCAGCGACACCTACCGGTACGTCGCCGACCCGCGCGGGATGGAGGTGACGCCGGAGGCCATGCTCGACCCTGCCTACCTCGCGGAGCGCGCCAAGCTGATCGACCGGAATCGGGCTCAGGTCTTCGGGCCGGGCAAGCCGCCCGCGGGCGGCACGATCTACCTCACCGCGGCCGACGAATCCGGCATGATGGTGAGCTTCATCCAATCGAACTTCATGGGCTTCGGCTCGGGCGTCGTCATCCCGGGCTGGGGCATCTCCCTACAGAATCGCGGCTACGGGTTCGTGCTCGATCCGGAGAGCCCGAACGTGGTGGCGCCCGGCAAGCGCCCGTTCCACACCATCATCCCGGGCTTC
Source organism: Methylobacterium sp. P1-11 (assembly GCF_008329595.1). Lineage (NCBI taxonomy): Bacteria > Pseudomonadati > Pseudomonadota > Alphaproteobacteria > Hyphomicrobiales > Methylobacteriaceae > Methylobacterium > Methylobacterium sp. P1-11. The sequence continues at coordinate 114,181 of NZ_NPKS01000015.1, read as the reverse complement.
CTCACGAAGGACGGCGCGCCGGTGATGAGCTTCGGCGTGATGGGCGGCAACATGCAGCCCCAGGGGCACGTCCAGACCCTGGTGCGGATGATCGACCACGGCCAGAACCCGCAGGCGGCCTGCGACGCGCCCCGCTGGCGGGTGAACGAGGGCCTTGACATCAACGTCGAGGCAGCGATGCCGGGAGCCACCCTGGAGCGCCTCAAGGCCCTCGGCCACCGGCTTGAGGTGATCGAGGACAGCTACCAGGATTTCGGAGCCGGCCAGTTCATCTGGCGCATGGGCGATCCGGCCGTCGAGGGCTACGTGGCGGCGAGCGACCCGCGCCGCGACGGGCAGGCTGCCGTCTGGTGAGGCGCTATTTCACTTGGAGGCTGTCCACCACCTGGCGGAACTTGGCGAGGACGCCGTCGCGCTGATCCTGCCGCACGACGCCGAGGGCACGGATGTAGCCGTCCGGTGCGAACCGGATGGTCTGCATGACCACCACGGGCTGGTTGGTCGGCTGGTCCAGGGCGCGGGCCACGATCTCGTGCCAGTCGACGCCGTTCGAGCGGTAGCTCTGCGCCCGCTCGAAGACGAAGTCCTTGAGGGTCTGGTTGGACGCCAGGGCGGCGCGGGCGAAGCCGTCCCGCTGCTCGGCCCCGGGCGGCTGCTGCACGGCTTGCGCCAGGACGAGGATCGGCTGTTCCAGATTCTGCATCTGGTCCTTGGGCCCGATGGTGAGGAGGACCGAGTTGCCGGCCATCACCCGCACGGGTCGGAAGCCCGCCATGTCGGCGATGCGGAAGGGCAGCGCGTCGACCTGCTGGGTCAGCGACAGGGCCGGCCGGAGGGTGACGCCCGTCACCATCTTGCGCATCGACGCCTCGGTCTCGGCGTCGGGTAGTGCCTGGGCGATGATCAGCCCGGTCACGGTCGGCGTGCCGACCACTAGGATCCACTTCCGGATCGCCGGCGCGGATGAGCCCGGATCGGCGGGCTGCTCACCGGTGTAGAGCATGCCCTCGTTGTCGCCGATCTTGACCTCCTCGCGCTTCTCGACCGCGAAGCCCTGGCTGAGCAGGTTGGCGTCGGTGAAGCCGCTGACGAGTTCCGCGAAAGCGTTCGGGGGCAGCTCGACGACCGACACGGTCGCGCCGCCCTCCTTCCGCTCGAAGCCCGAGAAACGCCGCGACAGCGACATGTCGGCGGGCGGGTCGAAGCCGAAGCGCGAGCCCGCGGGATAGACGGGATCGCCGGCCCGGGCGGCCGAGCCGAGGCTGGCCGCCAGCGCGGCTGCGCACAGAACCCGTCCCAGACGCAGCGTCAGGTTGCGCATCCGCATCGAAAACCGGTTCTCCTGGTGGACCCAACTTGGGGTTAGTCCGCACGCGATGGGTCTGCCGGGCGACCTGTTCTGTCAAGCCGGCAACGCGGCGCGCCTGCGTTCACGATGAAGGGAAACCGCGAGCGCGGCGGCCGCACCGATCCCGACGGCGTAGGCGAGGAGATTCCAAGCTGAGAAGATGGAGCCCAGGAGGAGCTGACCTGGAAGGGTCGTCCGGAAAGTGTCCAGAGCCGGGGTGTGGACGAGCCGGCTGCCCTCGATGAGCGCGGCGGCCGCGCAGGCGGCGATCAGGCAGGCGTGCAGACCCCAGCCCATCGGTCGCAGGGCGGAGACCAGCAGGAACAGCATCGCCCCCCACAGGATCCCGCCGCCGTAATGGTGGACCGCGAGCGGCACGCCCCAGTGTGGCAGGCGTAGCAGCAGGCCGAGGGCAATCACGGCGGCCGCGAGGCCGAGATGGATCGCCCGGGCCATCGGCAGATCCCGCCGGGCGGGCGCGGCCGGCACGGCCGGCCAGGTTGCGATCCCGTTCACCCGCGCGACCAGGGTGTAGGACACGATCATCAGCAGGAACCAGGACGAGAGCTTGGCCACCGGGACGATCGACCAGTGGTGCCGCTGGTTCGGGTAGAGCCACGTGCCGGACAGCGTGCCGAGATTCTCGGCGAACCAGATGAACAGCGCGACGAGCATCAGGCCGAGCAGGAGCGGCATGGTGCGGTGCTCCCGCCAGACCTTGAAGTACACGGTCGCGGGGGCGAAGGCTGCGACCGCGACCACGATGAGGCCGACGCGCAGGTCGATGCCGCGATGATCGATGAGGAAATTGACGTAGATCGCCACCGACAGGACCGCGAGAAGGCGCAGGCTCGGGTGCCGCGTGAAGCGGAAATCGAACAGGCGCCAGACGCGGGCGAGGTAGCTGCCGACCGCGGCGTACATGAAGCCCGTGAACAGCGGGACGCCGCCGAGCCGGAACAGGTTCGCCTCCGGGTAAACCCAGCTGCCGATGGCGGTCTTGTGGATCTCCATGGCCGTGCCGATGACGTGGAAGACCAGGATCACCCGGGCCTCCGACCACGTCTCCATCCGCAGCCGTAGCATCGCGACCTGGAGCATGAGGGCGGCGAGGAACAGCGCGTCGTACCGGGCGACGGGCGCGTGGGCCGGCCAGACGAGGCGCGTGCCGAGCATGAGTGCCAGGAGCAGGCCGCCGAACAGGCAGGCCCAGCCCTGCTTGAGCCCGAACCTGACGAACTCGTAGAGCCCGGCCGTGACGCGCCCGCGCGCCAGAGCCGCCTCCTGGAGGCGGGCCTCGGCCGCGACGAAGCCGGCGAGTGCAGGCCACTGGGCCGCCGCGCTGACGCGCCCGCCCGGAATCGCCGGCGGCATCGCGGTCGGCCTTTGCTCCGGATCTCGCTCGCGCGTCATGGCGGGGCCGGCACCGTGACCCGTCTCAGGGTGAGATTGCAGCGGCCGCCCGGCGGCAGGAAAGTGGGCCCGTCCGCCGCCGCCAGCAGGTCGCCGTCCGGGTAGAGCCGGTCGATGCCGTGGAAAGCCAGCCGCGATGCGCCGCCCATCACCAGCGCGTCGCCGGCCTGCAGCCGGATCGAGCGGGTCGAGTCCGACCGGCTCAGGCCGCCGTAGCGGAACAGGGCCGCCGCGCCGAGGGACAGCGACAGGACCGGCGCGGCGAGATCGGCCTCGTCGCGATCCTGGTGGAGGCCCATGCGGGTGCCCGGCGCGTAGAGGTTGATGAGGCAGGCTTCCGGCGGCGCCGGATAGGCCGCCAGCGCCGCCCAGGCCGCGCGAGCAGTCGGCGGCAGGGCCGGCCAGGGCCGACCAGTCTCGGGATGGTCGGGCTGGTAGCGGTAGCCGGCAACGTCCGAGACCCAGCCGAGGGGGCCGGCATTCGACATCCGCACCGAGAACGGCTTGCCGGTGCGGGGCATCCGCGGCGTGACGGGTGGCGCCTCGGCGAGGATCGCGGCGATCTCGGCGGCGAGCCGCGCGCGGGCGGCCGCGTCGAGGAAGCCCGGATGGTGGATCAGGCCGGGAGCGAGTTCCGTCGCCACTTAGCTTCCCGCGTCGACGTCCTGCCCCAGCACGGTCTTCGACGCGACCGTGGTGTCGGCGTTCAGCCGGTAGACCAGCGGCACGCCGGTCCGGATCTGGAGATCCGGCACCTGCGCCTCGGTCAGGCCGTCGAGGACCATGACCAGGGCACGCAGCGAGTTGCCGTGGGCCACCACCGTGACCCGCTGGCCAGCCATCACGCGCGGCAGGATCGCCGCAACGTAGCAGGGCAGCACCCGCGCGGCCGTGTCCTTCAGGCTCTCGCCGCCGGGCGGCCGCACGTCGTAGCCCCGGCGCCAAGCCTGGACCTGCGCGTCGCCCCAGCGGGCGCGGGCCTCGTCCTTGTTGAGGCCTGAGAGGTCGCCGTAATCGCGTTCGTTCAGGGCGCGCTCGCGCAGGATCGGGATATCGGAGAGGCCCATCTCCTCCAGAATTAGCGCGCAGGTATGCTGCGCCCGGATCAGCTCGGAGGTGAAGGCCACGTCGAAGCCGTAGCCATCCCGCCTCAACTCGCGCCCGGCCGCCCGGGCCTCGGCGACGCCGCGCTCGGTCAAGTCCGGGTCGCGCCAGCCGGTGAACAGGTTCTGGAGGTTCCACTCGCTCTGGCCGTGCCGGACGAGGACGAGCAGCCGCTCCATCGAGGCCGCGCCGCCGGTCACAGGCCGAGCACGTCGGTCATTGTGTAGAGTCCCGGCGGCTTGGGATGCGCCCAGAGCGCAGCCTTGACGGCGCCGGTGGCGAACAGGCCCCGGTCGGCGGCGTGGTGGTTGATCGTCAGGCTCTCGCCGGTGCCGGCGAAGATCACGCTGTGGTCGCCTACGACGCTGCCGCCCCGGAGGGTGGCGAAGCCGATATCGCCCGGCCGGCGGGCGCCGGTATGCCCGTCCCGGGTCGAGACCCGGACCGCCTTCAGGTCGACGCCGCGGCCCTCCGCGGCGGCCTCGCCCAGCATCAGCGCGGTGCCGGAGGGCGCGTCCACCTTCATGCGGTGGTGCATCTCGCAGATTTCGATGTCGAACTCGTCGCCCAGGGCCTTGGCGACCCGGCTGACCAGGGCGGCCATCAGGTTGATGCCGAGCGACATGTTGCCCGACTGCACGATGCGGGCATGGTAGGAGGCCGCCTTCAACTTGGCGAAGTCGTCGTCCGAAAGGCCGGTCGTGCCGACGACGTGGACGATGCGCGCCTGAGCGGCCAGCTCGGCGAAGGCCACCGTGGCGGCCGGCGCGGTGAAGTCGAGGACGCCGTCGGCGGCCGCGAAGGCCGTGAGAGCGTCGTCGGTGACGGGCACGTCGAGGGGCGGCAGCCCGGCGAGCACGCCGGCGTCCTGTCCGAGCGCCGGGGATCCCGCGCGCTCGATTGCCGCGGAGAGCGTGCAGCCCTCGGCCTGCGCCACCGCGCGGATCAGCATCCGCCCCATGCGCCCGTCGGCGCCGACCACCACGAGCCGCATTCCGTTCCCCAGCTTGCCTTATTCATGCGCGCAGGGACCGGGCCGCGCCGGCCCCGCCCCTGTTCGCCTCGCTGTCCGGGCTCCAGCTCCGCCCTGCGGGCGGCCGGAGCCCGGGCGCTCTCACTCCTTCTCGGGGGCGATCTGCTCGAGCCCGCCGATATGCTTCTGCGCGTAGAGCGGCAGGCCGATCTGCTTGATCAGTTCCAGCTGGGTCTCGAGGAAGTCGATGTGGCCCTCCTCGTCCTCGGCCAGATCCTCGAACAGGCGCTTGGACACGCGGTCGTTGATCGAGTCGCAGTACTTCGCGGCTTCGAGGTAGAGGCTGCGCGCCTCGTTCTCGGCGGCGAGATCGGATTCCAGGATCTCCTGGACGTTCTGACCGATCCGCAGCGGGTCGAGCTCCTGCAGGTTCGGGAACCCGTCGAGGAACAGGATCCGGTCGATGAACCGGTCCGCGTGGTTCATCTCCTCGATCGATTCCTTGCGCCAGAACTTCGCCAGCTCGACGTAGCCCCAGTCATTGAGCATGCGGAAATGCAGCCAGTACTGGCTGACGGCCGTCAGCTCGCTGCGCAGGCCACGATTCAGATACTCGATGACCTTGGTGTCGCCCTTCATGCCCCCGTACTCCTTACCGTGATCTCAGGCGGGGGGTAGAAGCATCAGGCAGCGACTCCCTCATCCGCAGTTTGGAACTTCACCAAACTACACGCGCTGGCGCAAGTCGTCGAGCAAGCATGGCTGCCTTCCACCGCCGGCGCTTCGCCCAGCGCGGTCTGCATGATTGCCCGGATCGTGCGGGCGCAGCGTCCGCATTTCGGGCTGCAGCCGAGGCACGCATAGACCTGCGCGGGCGTACGCGGGCAGCCCGGGCCAGGCGAAAGGCAGCCGCGGACCGCGCCGTCCGATATGACGTTACAAGAACAGACGATCATGCGCGCCGCAAATCCCGTCATCCCCGCGCCCGCCTAGGTCGTCGACGACCGTCCCGGGCACCCGTTCCAGTTTAGAAGAATTGAAAAGTAGTTGGCTTTTCAATACTTTACCGGTTGCGGTCGACATGGCACCGCCGCTCCGGCGGGTCAAGGGCGTGCGATCAAAGTGCGCCCCAAAGGTCGCGCTGGAGTCGCATCGGAGTCACGGTCGTGCCGCGCCGCGGGTCACCGGGCGAGTTCACGCAGGCCGAGCCGGATCAGCACCTTGGCCTCGGCACCCTCCCCCGCGCCCTTGAGGGCGGCCGCGATGGCGGCGGCGGCCTGAACCTGCGGATAGCCGAGATTGACGAGGGCGGAGACGGCATCCGCCACCGGCCGGGGCGCGGCGCCCTCCTCCACGGAGCCGGTGAGGGCGATCAGGGCCGGGTCGATGGGCGCGAAGGCCGGGGCCTTGTCCTTGAGTTCGGCGGCGAGCCGCGCGGCCAGTCGCGGCCCGACCCCGGGCGCGCGGCTGATCGCACCCTTGTCGCCGGTGGCGATCGCGGCCGCCAGCGCCTCGGGTTCGAGGACCGACAGCACACCCAGCGCCACGCGGGCGCCGACGCCCTGCACGGTCTGGAGCAGGCGGAACCACTCCCGCTCGGCGTCCGAGCGGAATCCGTAGAGGCGGATCATGTCCTCGCGGACATGGGTTTCGATCGACAGCTCCGCGGGCTCGCCGGCCTTGGGCATGCGCTGGAGCGTCCGCGCCGAGCAATGCACGATGTAGCCGACGCCCGAGACGTCGAGGATCACGAAATCCTCGCCGAACGAGTCCACGACGCCCCTGAGTTTGCCGATCATGCCACGCCCGCCGCTGTCCCGGGTTGCCTACAGAACCGCGGCGGCCTCCGCCAGACGTGCTTGAGCGCGCAGGGAGATCATGAAATCACGGGCGCCGCGCCGGCCGAGCTTGGCCGGTCACGGGGGACGACCATGCGTGCGCGACTTCTTGCCTTGTTCGGCCTGCTGAGCCTCGGCGCAGCCGCGGCGGCGGACAATCCGGCCGCCCCGCCCGCTCCGGTTGCGCCCAGCGCGGATCCGACGCAGGTCCGGCCGGGGAGCTACGTGCTCGATCCGGACCACGGCAAGATCACGTGGTCGGTCTCCCATCTCGGCTACTCGACCTATTACGGTCAGCTCACCGGCCTGAACGGCACGCTCCAGCTCGACCCGAAGGCCCTGGATAAGAGCCGGCTCGAAGTGACCGTGCCGCTGAGCGGGGTGATGACCGGCAGCATGCGGCTGAACGAGCACCTTGCGGCACCCGATTTCTTCGACACGGCCAAGTTCCCGAACGCCACCTTCACGGCCACCAAGGTCGAGCCGACCAGTCCGACGACGGCGCGGATCAGCGGAGACCTGAACCTGCGCGGCACCGTCCGGCCGTTCGCGATTGACGCCACGTTCAACCAGGCCGGCATCCATCCGGTGGATCAGCGCTACACGGTGGGGTTCGACGGCCGCGCGGTCATCAAGCGCTCGGATTTCGGCATCAACGCCTACCTGCCGCAGCTCGGCGACGAGGTAAGCCTGCGCATCGAGGGCGAGTTCAAGGCCGCGCCCTGACGTCTGGAAGGTCCATCTATCGCGGCTGGAACCGGGGATGCTGGAACGACCGAGCACGCCCGCAGCCGCGTCTCCCTGTCATTTCGGGACCGCATAGCGGGATCCAGATGCGCCGATGCGCGAAGCATGGGCACCGGTAGCGGCTCCGGACTCCGGGCTCGCCTTCGGCACTGCGGAAAGATGGTTCGCATCGACCGGCGCGGGGGCCGACGCGCCGAGAACGCCGCTTCCGTGTGGGGGCCCGTGCCTGCACGCGAGTGGGTCGGGTGACGCCTTGTCGCCGGGGGTGTAGGCAGCCGCCGTCGCGCCGCTGCAGCGAAGGGATGGACCCACATGACCATGCTTTTCCCGAGGGGCACCTCCCGTCGCCGTCCCGAGCTTGACGGGTGCATCACCGCGCAGGTCGGCGCCATCGTGGAGGCCTGAACCGTGCGGCGTGTCGGTATCCTTGGCCTTGCCCTGGCGATGAGCTTCGTGGGCGAAGCCGCGGCGCAGGTGCCTGCGCCGCCCCCTCCCTCGTCGGCGCCGACCGTGGCAACCTCGCCCCTGGACAATTACGCGGCGGCGGCGGCCACCACGATCATCGCCGAGCAGGCCTGTCCGGGCGTGCAGGTGAGGGCCGGCCAGCTCACGACGCTCCGTCTCGCCGCCCGGGTCAATGCCGGCCAGGAGGCGATGCTGGAGGAGAAGCTGCGGACCCGCGCCACCCAGGTGCGCCAGCAGCTCGCCGCCGATGGCCGCGAAGCCTGGTGCTCCGCGGCGCTGGCGGCCTTCGGCCCGGATGGCACCGTGGCCAAGGGCGTCCTGGCCACCGGCGCCCGGATCCGGTGAATACGCCCCGGCACGGCGGCGCGGATTGACACGGAAGCGGCGCGCCCGTAGTGACCCCGCATGGCGCGCGGCCTCAGCTGGGGTCCGCGCGTTTCGCGTTGTCCGGGCTCAAAGTCCGCGCAATGACTTCAAACAAGAAGCCGGTCCAGGGGCAGCCGCCCCGGAGGCCGTTCGAGAACACGAGAGAACGATGTTCGCAGTCATCAAGACGGGCGGTAAGCAGTACCGCGTCGCCGCCAACGACACCATCACCATCGCCTCCCTGGCAGGCGAGGCCGGCGAGGCCGTGACCTTCGGCGAGGTCCTCCTGTTCGCCGACGGCGCAGGCGCGACCCAGGTCGGCGCCCCGACCCTCTCGGGCATCAGCGTAACCGGCGAGATCGTGCGCCACGGTCGCGACAAGAAGGTCATCGCCTTCAAGAAGCGCCGTCGGCAGAACTCGCGCCGCAAGCGCGGTCACCGGCAGGACCACACGGTCGTGCGCATCACCGGCATTTCGGCCTGACGCACGCCAGACGCAGGGCGCGTCAGGGTCCCTGAGGATCCGATCCGCGACCGCATCCAAGCCAATCAGAATTCGGAGTTCATCCCATGGCACACAAAAAGGCAGGCGGCTCGTCCCGCAACGGTCGCGACTCGGAAGGCCGGCGCCTCGGCGTCAAGAAGTTCGGATCGGAAGCCGTGATTCCGGGCAACATCATCGTGCGTCAGCGCGGCACCAAATGGCATCCCGGCGCCAATGTCGGCATGGGCAAGGACCATACGCTCTTCGCGCTGGTACCGGGCCATGTCCGGTTCGAGACGCGCCGCGGGCGCGCCTTCGTGGCCGTAGCACCGCTGGCCGAGGCCGCGGAATAACAGGCGGGCGCCTTTGAGGCGAAGCTGGCGTCCCGCCCGGTGTCCCACACCGGACCGGAGACGTCGTTGCCGAGCCCCTGACGGGCCGGTTCGGACGGAACACCGGGGAGGATGGGACGCCATCCTCCCCTTCGTCGTCTTGAGGCGGTGCCCCGGAGTCGGGAATGCCGCCCTGCGAGGGCACGATGTTCCCCGATCTGACCCGTGATGACGTCTTCCGGATCGAGACACGCCGGCTGTGGCTGCGCTGGCCCACCGCCAAGGACATTCCGGCGATCCTGCGCTGGGCGGGCGAGCCGGAGGTGGCCGAGATGACGGCCCGGATCCCGCACCCCCTCGAACGGCGCGACGTCGAGCCCTTCGTGCTCAAGGTGCGCAGCGGCAACGCCGCCGGCACCGGTCTGACGCTGGCGATCACCCAGCGCTCAGCCCCCGCGACGCTGATCGGGTTGGTCGCGCTGTCGGGCGACGCGGCGGCACCCCATCTCGGATACTGGCTCGGTCGCCCGTGGTGGGGCGACGGGCTGACAGCCGAAGCGGTCCAGGCGCTCGCCGACGCCTATTTTGCCTATGCCGGGGGCGAGCGCCTCCAGGCCCATGCGCTGCCGGACAACCCGGCCTCGCGGCGGGTCCTGGAGAAGACCGGCTTCCGCCGGGCCGGGCGTGTCCTGCGGGTCTGCCCGGCCCGCGGCAGCGACCGGGAGATGGATCTCTTCGGCCTCGACCGTGACGCCTGGATGTCGCGCGCGGCTGCGGTCGAGCCGGCCCCGGAACTCGCGATGGCTTGCTGATGCGGCCCGTCGCCGGCGCCTCCGACCCTGTGGAGGCGCCGGGGGCGGGTTCGGACGCGCCGGCATCCCCATATATCCTGCACCCTGTATCCTGCGGCGGCCCCGGTGCGCCGAGGCCTGCCAAAGACGAGAAGAGCCGTGAAATTCCTCGACGAAGCCAAGGTCTATGTCCGCTCCGGTGACGGCGGCCCCGGCTGCGTCTCGTTCCGGCGGGAGAAGTTCATCGAGTTCGGCGGCCCGAACGGCGGCGACGGCGGCCGCGGCGGCGACGTCTGGGTGGAATGCGTCGAGGGGCTCAACACCCTGATCGACTACCGTTACCAGCAGCACTTCAAGGCACGGAAGGGCGAGCACGGCATGGGCTCGAACTGCCACGGCGCCAACGGTGCGGACACGGTCCTGAAGGTGCCGGCCGGCACGCAGATCTTCGCCGAGGACGGCGAGACCCTGCTCGCCGACCTGACCGAGGTCGGCCAGAGGATCCGGCTGGCCAAGGGCGGCAACGGCGGCTTCGGCAACGCCTACTTCACGACCTCCACGAATCGCGCTCCGAAACATGCCAATCCCGGCCAGGAAGGCCAGGAGATGTGGATCTGGCTGCGGCTCAAGCTGATCGCCGATGCCGGCCTCGTCGGGCTTCCGAATGCCGGCAAGTCGACGTTCCTCGCCAGCGTCACGGCCGCCAAGCCGAAGATCGCCGATTATCCGTTCACGACCCTGCATCCCGGCCTCGGCGTCGTGCGCTCCGATGGCCGCGAATTCGTGCTCGCCGACATCCCGGGCCTGATCGAGGGCGCGCACGAGGGCGTCGGCCTCGGCGACCGGTTCCTCGCCCACGTGGAGCGCTGCCGGGTGCTGCTGCACCTCGTCGACGGCACCAGCGAGCATGCCGGCAAGACCTACAAGCTGGTGCGCGGCGAGATCGAAGCTTATGGCAACGGCCTCGCTGAGAAGCCCGAGATCGTGGCGCTCTCCAAGGCCGACGCGCTCGATGCCGAAACGCTGAAGAGCCAGGTCGCCAAGCTGAAGCGCGCCGCCGGCCGCGCGCCCCTGGTCCTGTCCTCGGCGAGCCGAAAAGGCGTGCCCGAGGCGTTGCGGGCGCTTCAGACGGAGATCGATGCGAGCGCCGAGGCGGAACGGAAGCCGGAGGCCGCCTGGCAGCCGTAGCCGGCGGACCGGCTTCGAGGCTTGGCGGCGGAGGCCGTCCGCTCTCACGGGTCGCTCGGCCCCGACATCCCGAGCGTCGAGATATGTGGCCGTCGATCCGGATGAGTGCGGCGACCCATGTCCTCGCGCGGCTGTTCAACGGGCCGGTCTTGGTTCAAACCCGCACGGAACGCACGTCCCCGCAAAAATCATGATCCCTGCCCTCGAAGAATTCCGCCGTGTGGTGATCAAGGTCGGCTCGGCCCTGCTGGTCGATCGCGCCGCCGGCCGCCTGCGCCATGCCTGGCTCGCGGCGCTGGCCGAGGACATCGCGGAGCTGCACGGCCGGGGAGTCGACGTGCTGGTGGTGTCCTCCGGCAGCATCGCCCTCGGACGGACCGTGCTCGGCCTGCCGCCGGGCCCGCTGCGTCTGGAGGAGAGCCAGGGCGCGGCCTCGGTCGGACAGATCACCCTCGCGCGCCACTGGGCCGAGGCTTTGGGCCATCACGGCATCGTCGCGGGGCAGATCCTGGTCACTCCCCAGGATACTGAGGAGCGCCGCCGTTACCTCAACGCCCGCGCGACCGTGCTGAAGCTTCTGGAGATGCGCGCCGTCCCGGTCGTCAACGAGAACGACACGGTGGCGACCTCCGAGATCCGCTACGGCGACAACGACCGGCTCGCGGCCCGGGTCGCCACCATGATCGATGCCGACGTGCTGGTCCTGTTCTCGGATATCGACGGTCTCTACACCGCCCCGCCCAAGAGCGATCCGGCGGCGCGCCACCTCGCCATCGTCGATCGCATCACCCCGGAGATCGAGGCGATGGCCGGAGGGCCGGCCTCGGAACTGTCGCGGGGCGGCATGCGCACCAAGGTCGAGGCCGCCAAGATCGCGGCCTCGGGCGGCACCCACTTGGTAATCGCCGATGGGCGCGGGAAGAACCCGCTCAAGGCGGTCCGGGACGGCGCGCGCTGCACGTGGTTCCTCTCCGGTTCCACGCCCACGGCCGCCCGGAAAACCTGGATCGCCGGCTCCCTGGAGCCGCGCGGCACCCTCACGATCGATGCCGGTGCCGAGCAGGCCTTGCGCAGCGGCGCCAGCCTCCTACCGGTGGGCGTTCGTGCGATCGAGGGCAGCTTCTCCCGCGGCGACGCCGTCATGATCCGCGATCCGGAGGGTCGGATCCTCGGCCGCGGCCTGGTGGCGTATGACAGCGCCGAGGCCGCGCTGATCATCGGTCATCCGAGCGCGCGCATTCCCGATCTGCTCAATTATCCCGGCCGCGCCTGGATGGTGCACCGCGATGATTTGGCATTGTTCTAGAGATCGTCGATCTAAGCCAATCTATTTACGAACTTTGGTCGCGATCATCGTTAGCATCCCAGGCCAAGCACTCTTGTCGGAGCAGCGCCCGATGTGCAAATACGGCGCTCATCCCCGTTCTGGCCGCCTGTTCGGCCGCCGACAACCGAGGACGCCAGCGTGCCCGTCCTGAACCTGAGATCGGACTTCGCCGAGGCCGATGGGCTGCCGGAGCAGATGGCCGCGATCGGCCGCCGCGCCCGTGCGGCGGCGCGGCGCATGGCGCTGGCCTCGGCGCGGACCAAGGACATGGCGCTCAAGCTGATCGCCGAGCGGATCCGTGCGAGCCGGGACGAGATCCTGAGCGAGAACGCGCGGGACGTGGCCGCCGCCCGGAGCGCGGGCCAGAGCGCCGCGCTGATCGACCGCCTCACCCTCGACCCAGGGCGCCTTGCCGCGATCGCAGATGCCGTCGAGAAGGTGGGCTCGCTCGCCGATCCGGTCGGGCGGCAGCTTGCCGCCATCGAGCGGCCGAACGGCCTGCTGATCGAGCGCATCGCGGTGCCGCTCGGCGTCGTCGGGGTGATCTTCGAGGCGCGCCCGAACGTGACCGCGGATGCGGGCGCGCTCTGCCTCAAGGCCGGCAATGCCGCGATCCTCCGGGCCGGCTCGGACAGCCATCGCAGCGCCATGGCGATCGCGCGGGCCATGAGCCGCGGTCTCGCGGATGCGGGCCTGCCGGAGGACGCCATCCAGCTGGTGCCGACCCGCGACCGCGCCGCGGTCGGGCTGATGCTCGCCGGCCTCGACGGCTGCGTCGACGTGATCGTCCCCCGCGGCGGGCGCGGCCTCGTGGAGCGCGTCCAGGCCGAGGCGCGGATACCGGTTTTCGCGCATCTCGACGGGATCAACCATGTCTACGTCGCCGCGGCGGCGGACCTCGGCATGGCCCGCTCCGTGCTGCTCAACAGCAAGATGCGCCGAACCAGCGTCTGCGGCGCCGCCGAGACCCTGCTGGTCGATCGCGCCTGCGCGGCGACGCATCTCGCGCCGCTCGTCCGCGCGCTGCTCGATGCCGGCTGTGCCGTCCGCGGCGATGCCGAGACCCGTGCGGTCGATCCGCGGGTGACGACCGCTTCCGAGGAGGATTGGCACACCGAGTATCTCGACGCGATCATCGCGGTGCGGGTGGTCGACGGGATCGGGGCCGCCATCGAGCATATCGAGACGTATGGATCGCATCACACCGACGCGATCATCACTGGGGACAATGCCGAGGCCACCCGTTTCCTGGCCGAAGTCGATTCCGCCATCGTGACGCACAACGCCTCCACGCAATTCGCGGATGGCGGCGAGTTCGGGTTCGGGGCCGAGATCGGCATCGCCACGGGGCGGATGCATGCGCGCGGACCGGTGGGTGTCGAGCAGCTGACCACGTTCAAATATCGCGTTCACGGCAACGGCCAGACCCGTCCGTGACCCGAGTGGAAGGTCCGGCGTGCGGCTGATCCTGCCGCCGTGCGCCCCGGGCATGCGGATCGGCCTCTACGGCGGGTCCTTCAACCCCGCCCATCTGGGCCACCGGCACGTCACTCTCTCGGCGCTGCGTCGGCTCGGCCTCGACCGGGTCTGGTGGCTGGTCAGCCCCGGGAACCCGCTGAAGAACCGGAGCAGCCTCCCCTCCGTGGAAGAGCGGTGCGGGCAGGCGCGGCGCATCGCCCGGCATCCCCGAATCGCCGTCACGGGCTTCGAGGCGGCTCTGGGCGTCCGCTTCACAGTCCAGACCCTGCGCTTTCTCACGCGCCGGTATCCGGGCGTTCACTTCGTCTGGATCATGGGGGCCGATTCGCTCGCCACCTTCCACCGCTGGAAAGGCTTTGCCGAGATCGCACAGCTGATGCCGATCGCGGTGATCGACCGCCCCGGCTTCACCATGACGCCTCTCAGCGCGCGGGCGGCGCGGCGCCTGGCCGGCGCCCGGATTCCCGAGGAAGCGGTATCGACCCTCGCGCTGCGTCCGCCGCCGGCCTGGGTATTCCTGCACGGGCCCCGCTCGCCCCTGTCATCCACGCAGATCCGCGCACGGATCGGGCCCGGGACACCGCAACTCCCGCCGGCGCGGTTGCAATCGACGCCCGATACCGCCAATTTCATAGAATCCCGCAATGCCCGATGGCGCAGTGCGGCAGAACGAGGAACCAGGACTCTGCCCGAGATCAGTCGCACGGAGATGATCCGTCCCCCCGTCCAGGCCCCGGGCGAAGCCGGTCAGGCGCGCTCGGACGACCTGAAGGCCCTCGCGCTCGAATGTCTCGACGACATGAAGGCCGAGGAGACGATCGCGATCGATCTGGCCGGCAAGACCTCGCTCGCCGACACGATGATCATCGCATCGGGCCGTTCGCAGCGGCATGTCGGCTCGATCGCCGACAAGATCATCCAGGAGATGAAGAATCGCGGCTTCGGCAACGCCCGGGTCGAAGGCATGCCGGCCTGCGACTGGGTACTGATCGATGCCGGCGACGTGCTCGTGCACATCTTCCGTCCCGAGGTTCGGGGCTTCTACAATCTCGAGAAGATGTGGGGCGCCGACCGCCCGGTCGGGATCGCGGCCGGCTAGGACGGATCGCGCTCCGTGCGCTTGGTCCTGGCCGCGGTCGGACGGTTGAAGGCGGGGCCGGAGCGTGAGCTCGCCTCACGATATCGCGACCGCGCCGCGCAACTCGGTCGCGGCCTCGGCTTCGCAACCTTCGACAGCGTCGAGATTCCGGAATCACGTGCCCGCCGCGCCCTCGACCGCTGCGCCGAGGAAGGCACGGCGCTCGCGGCCCTTCTGCCCCCCGGCGGTGTGCTGGTCGCCTATGACGAGCGGGGCCGGGCGGACCTCGGCAGCGACGCTTTGGCCGAACGTGTCGCCGCCTGGCGCGATGCGTCGCGCCCGGCTCTGGTCGTGGCGATCGGCGGGCCGGACGGTCTGGACGCCTCAATTCGGACGCGGGCGGAGTTGATCCTGTCCTTCGGGGCCGCAACCCTGCCTCACGGACTCGTGCGCGTGCTCGCCCTCGAACAGCTCTACCGCAGCCTCACCATCCTGGCCGGACACCCGTATCATCGCGGTGAGGCGGGCTGAGCGGCCGTGGCGATTTCCGAGATTGGAGCCGAGCCGAGCCAGGCATCACGACGGGCGCTGCCGGCGCTCGCCCTTGTGGCCCTGGTGTCGTTCACCGGTACGGCGCACGCGGAGGCTCCTAAGCCCACCGATCCCGAAGCTATTGAGCGCGCCAACGAGGAGCGCGAACGCCGTGCGGAGAATCTGAAGCGCGTTCAGGACGCGCTCGCCGCCAGCGCCGGTCAGCGCACCCAGTTCGAGACCGAGATTGCGGCGATCGGATCCGACCGGGCGAAGCTCGATGCCGCCCTCCTCGACGCGAACCGGCAGGCACAGGCGACCGAAGACCGCCTGAGCCGCCTGGAAGAGCGCCTGAAGGCGATGAGCGAGAGCGAGGCGGCGATCCGGCACTCGCTGCAGGGTCGACGCAGTGTGGTCGCCGAGATCCTGGCGGCGCTCCAGCGCATGGGCCGCCGTCCGCCACCGGCCGTCCTGGTGTCCCCCGAGGACGTGCTCGCCGCCATTCGGACCTCCATGCTGCTCGGTGCGGTGGTGCCGGAACTGCGCGGCGAGGTCGACACGCTGGCGGCCGATCTCGCGGAAATGATCAGGCTGCGCGGATTGATCGCGCAGGACAAAGAGGGTCTGTCCAATGACCTCGCCGGCTGGGCGCGGGAGCAGCAGCGCCTGCAGGCACTGGTCGCGGCCCGGCGCGCCCGTCAGGCCGAGATCGAGAGCGGCCTCACGGCCGAGCGCCGGCGCGCCACCGAACTCGGCGCTCAAGCCAAGAGCCTGAAAGATCTGCTCGACCGCACAGAGGCGGAAGTTGCGGCAGCGAAGCGCTCCGCCGAAGAGGCCAAGGCCGCGGCCGAGCGGGAGGTGCGCGTCACGCAGGAGCGCTTCGCCGCGGCGGGCTTCCGCGACCCTGCCAGGCTGGCACCCAAAGTGCATTTCGCCGAGGCGCGGGGCGAAGTGCCGCGGCCGGTGAGTGGACGCGTCGCGCGCGGCTTCAACCAGCCCGACGGCAATGGCGGTACGACGCGGGGGGTGTCGTTCACGACCCGTCCGAAGGCATCGGTCTCTTCGCCGGCCGACGGCTGGGTGCAGTTCGCAGGGCCGTTTCGGTCCTATGGGCAACTCTTGATCATCAACGCGGGCGACGGCTACTATCTTCTGCTCGCGGGCATGGATCAGATCAGCGTCGAGGTCGGTCAATTCGTGCTCGCGGGTGAACCGGTCGGCAGCATGGGCGACAAGGGCGCGGGTCCCGGCGGATCCGAGGGTGATCCCACCCTGTACGTCGAGTTCAAGAAGGACGGCGGCTCCATCGATCCGGAGCCGTGGTGGGCAAAGAGCCCGAACAATACGGTACTTGGCGAGAAGGTTCGCGGCTGATGCGCAAGACTTCCCTGATCATGCTCGGCGCCTTCCTGGGTGCCGGCACCTCGATGGTGGCCACCCAGACCGACTTCCTGTCAGGTCCGCGGGCCGTCGCAGCGTCGGCCGAGACCTACCGTCAGCTGAGCCTGTTCGGCGACGTGTTCGAGAAGGTCCGCACCGACTACGTCGAGAAGCCCGACGAGTCGAAGATGATCGAGGCGGCCGTCAACGGCATGCTGACCTCCCTCGATCCGCATTCGAGCTACATGGACGCCAAGGCGTTCCGCGACATGCAGACCACCACCCGGGGCGAGTTCGGTGGTCTCGGCATCGAGGTCACCATGGAGGACGGCCTGATTAAGGTCGTCACGCCGATCGACGATACCCCGGCCGCCAAGGCCGGCCTGCTCGCCAACGACGTCATCACGCAGATCGACGACGATCAGGTCCAGGGCCTCACCCTGAACCAGGCGGTCGACAAGATGCGCGGCCCGGTGAACTCGAGCGTCAAGCTGAAGATTTCGCGCAAGGAGTCGAAGGACCCGATCGACGTCACGCTCACCCGCGACGTGATCAAGATCAAGCCGGTGCGCTCGAAGGTCGAGGGCGGCGACGTCGCCTATATCCGCCTGACTCAGTTCAACGAGCAGACCTTCGACGGGATGCGGGCGGCAATCGACAAGCTGACGGGCGAGATCGGGGCCGACAAGATCAAGGGCTACATCGTCGACCTGCGCAACAACCCAGGCGGCCTGCTCGATCAGGCGGTGATGGTGTCGGACGCCTTCCTGGATCGCGGCGAGATCGTCTCAACCCGCGGCCGCAACCCGGACGAGACCCAGCGGTTTTCCGCAAAGGCCGGCGACCTGACCAAGGGCAAGCCCATCGTCGTGCTGGTCAATGGCGGCTCCGCCTCGGCGTCCGAGATCGTGGCCGGCGCCCTTCAGGATCACAAGCGCGCGACGATCATGGGCACGCGCTCCTTCGGCAAGGGCTCGGTGCAGTCGATCATCCCGCTCGGCGGCTCCGGTGCCCTGCGCCTGACGACGGCGCGCTACTACACGCCGTCGGGCCGCTCGATCCAGGCCAAGGGAATCGAGCCGGACGTCGAGGTCACGCAGGATGTTCCGGACGAACTGAAGGGCAAGGACGAGACCAAGGGCGAGGCGGGCCTGAAGGGCCACCTGAAGCAGAAGGATACCGACGAGCGCGGCGGCTCCTCCGCCTACGTTCCGCCGGATCCCGCCAAGGACAAGCAGCTGATCTCGGCCGTGGACTTCCTGCACGGCATCCAGAAGGGCGCGGCCAATGGCACGCCGGCGGCGCAGCAGCAGAAGCCCAGCCTGCCGAACTGACCCCACATACGATGGATCGAGAATAACCAGATCCCGCCCGGCTCACCGCCGGGCGGGATTTCCCGTTCCGGAATCAGGGATTAGCGGAACATTAACCATACTCGACGGCAATGGACGGAAGGATTGGCGCGCGCCGACCGGCGCTGCAAGTGTGATCCCGCATCGAGAGCCGCTTGACCGAGTCCACCGACGATATCCTCACGCGCCCCCTCGGGGTGCCGGAGGCGGTGCCGGCGCAGCCCGCAAGCCGGTTCGGGCGGCTGATCGCGGCTGCCCGCCGGCCCCGGATCGCCGCCGCCGCGATCGCGGGCGGCTTCGCCGTGTCGGCCGGCCTGATCGTGGCGCTCGGCGATCCGCAGGGCGGTGAGCCCCGGGTGCAGGTTGCGATCACGATGCGTGAGCCTGTGGTCCGGCCGACCGCACAGGCTCCCGTCCCAGCACAGCCGGACGTGATCACGACGGCTCCGGGAACGGCGCCGCTTCAGCGAAGCGCAGAGGAGATCGAGACCGCATCCGGCGTGACGGTGGTGCGCCCGCCTGGCAGCGGACCGAGCGAGGCCGTGGTGATCCGCGTGCCGCCGCCGAACGCCCCGAGACTCGCCCCGGCCCCGGATCCGCGGATCAGCGAATCCGGTCGCCACGGCCTCATGCCGAAGCTCGGCGAGAGCCGCATCCGCGCCCTTGACGTCTACGCTCGCCCCGAGGAACCCGGGACCGGGCCCCGCATCGCGATCGTGGTGACAGGGCTCGGCGTCGGCCAAGCCGCCACCGCGGGCGCCATCGCGCGCCTGCCCGCGGCCGTGAGTCTCGCCTTCTTGCCTTACGGCGGCGAGGCCGAGCGCTCCGCTGCCCGCGCGCGGGATGCCGGCCACGAAATCTTCCTCCAGCTGCCCATGGAACCGTTCGATTACCCCGACAGCGACCCGGGGCCGCAGACCCTGCTGACCGCTCTGAGGGGACCGGAGAATGCCGACCGCCTCGCCTGGGCGATGGCCCGCTTTCCCGGTTATGTCGGCGTGGCGAACTTTATGGGATCCAAGTTGATGGTCGATGCGGCCTTCGAGCCGATCCTGCGCGAAATCGGCGCGCGCGGCCTCGGGTTCCTCGACGACGGCACGGCCCCGAGGGCTGCGACCCCGCCCGGTAACAAGGGCAAGACCCCGATCGTCCGCGCCGAGCTCGTCCTCGACGCGACGCCGCGCGCCGATGCCATCGACGCTGCCCTAGCCCAGGCGGAGGCTCGGGCCCGCGCCAACGGCTTCGTCCTCGTCTCCGCGAGCGGAGCGGCGCTCAGTGTCGACCGAATCGCGCGCTGGGCGAGGGAGATCGATGCCCGTGGCCTGCGCCTGGTCCCGGCAAGCGTTGCGCTTCGCGGCGGTCGCGACAAGCGGGTCTCGACGGCTGATTGAGAGCGCGCGGATCCAAAGTCAGCGCAAGTCGATCCGGATCCTCCGGGGCCGGTGAAGACTGGGGCGACGTTGCCGCCTCCCCCACCCCTGACCTATGGTTTCTGCGATGGTGAAGGATTCGGACCCGGGCACTGCCCTGCCCTACCGCCCCTGCGTGGGCATCGCTCTGATCGCGCCCGCGGGCGGGGTCTTCGTCGGGCGGCGCACCAAGGATGCCGGCCCCGAACACGTCGCCGGTCCGCATATGTGGCAGATGCCGCAGGGCGGCATCGATCCCGGCGAGGATGCCGAGGCCGCCGCGCGCCGCGAGCTCTACGAGGAAACCAATGTTCCGCCGGATGCCGTGAGACTCCTCGCAGAGATCCCGGACTGGCTCGCCTACAATCTGCCGCCCGCAGTGATGAAACAGGCCTGGAAGGGTCGCTACCGCGGCCAGACGCAGAAATGGTTCGCCTACGGCTTCGTCGGCAGCGAGGAACAGATCGACGTGCTCAACCCCGGCGGCGGCGCCCACAAGGCAGAGTTCGACGCGTGGCGCTGGGCGCATTTCTCCGAGCTTCCGGATCTGATCGTTCCCTTCAAGCGGCCGGTCTACGAGCGCGTCGTCGCGGCCTTTGCCGGCCTCGACCAGTGGGCGGTGCGGACATGACCGCGCGGACGGGACACTGAGGCCATGCGCTGGCTCGCGGTCCCGCTCGCCCTGGCCCTCGCGTGGCTCGCCTTCACGATGAGTCCGCTCTGGTCGCTCTACGACCTCGCGCAGGCGGTTCGTCGGCACGATGCGGCCTATGTCGAGAGCCACGTGAACTTCCGGACGCTGCGCCTGTCGCTGGTCCGGCAGATCACCGCGGCGATGCGCATGGCGTCCGAGAGCGACCCGGATTTGGAACCCCGCGACCGCCAGCGCCTCAACGACGCCGCCTACGGCCTTGCCTTGGCGCTCGCGGAAACGATGGTCACGCCGGAGACGGTGATCGATCTTTTGGCCAATGGCTGGCCCGACAAGCTCGACGTGGAACGGCCGGCCGGCGCCCGCCCCGAAGGTCTGGCGATCCGCAGCCTCGGGCGGCTCATGTCGTATTACGCGGCGCTGGAGATGCGGGGGTTCCGCGCGGTGGTGATCCCGATCCCGCCCGAAGCCTCCCGCGCCGAGCGCACGCGAATCCGGCTGCGGCTGCGCGGACTGAGCTGGCGCCTCGTCGATATCGAGATGGCCGACGTGCTGCGCGAGCAGATTGCCGCCAAGCTCAGCCGGGCACTGGCGCGCGCCAAGATCGGGGCCAGCGCCGGCGAGGAGCGCTGACGGCCCCGGGGGGCGCTCTTGCACGGGCGACACGGCATCTTGTCGGAGGCCGATCCAGGCCGGGAACCGATCAGCCCGGCCCGATCCCTCGGCGCGTGAATCGCGCCACTACTTCGCCTTCGGCGCGCCGGCCGCGTCCTTGGGCTCGCGCGCCTCGATCAGGTCCTCGGCCTTCTCCTCGTCGGTGTCGCCACTCTGCTCGATAGTCTTGCTCGGATTGGCGAGCAACGACCGCACGATCCCGAGCAGAACCTCGCACTCGCCGGGGAACTTGTAGCTCTCGAGGACGATCGCGGCGTCGCGCAGGGTCCGCAGGTCGCGCACCAGCTGGGCGTTGGCATCCGCGCGCAATTCGCTCTTCTTGGCGATCGCCTCCTCGATCTGCGCGCCCTTCACGTCGCAGGCGGCCCGGGCCGGCGATGCAGCGACCAGAACGGCGATCGCGAGGCCGAGTGCGGGAAGGGTGCGCCCCATGGCGGTTATCCTCGGAGGTCCGGTTCAGACGGCGTGAAGGAGCGTGGCGCGCAGAACATCCTGCGTCAGCGCCACGAGTTGGCTCGGACGATAGGGCTTCGGCACGAAGACCGAGCCCGGAACCGCTTCGCAAGGCGGGAGCGAAGCCCGCCCCCCGGAGGTGTAGACGACCGGAAGGCTGGGAGAGAGCCTGCGGGCGCAGCGGGCCAGCGACAGGCCATCCGTGTTGCGGGCCAAGTCGATATCGGTGAAGAGCAGATCGACGCTCTCCCGAGCGAGGATCGCCTCGGCCTCCCAAGCGTCCGCGGCCGTGAGCACCCGATACCCTTCATCGAGGAGCGCTTCGGCGGCAAGCTCGCATACGGTCGGCTCATCCTCGACCACCAGGATCGTGGCGACGGCCCGGTCCGGGACAAGCGGGGACGGGCAGACGAAAGCGGCGAACGGAACCATGACGCAACTCCCACTCACCCGGCGGGGGCACGATGTCCCCGAGCCGGATCGTTGGGGCAACGGCCCCTTTCGACGCGGCGTTCACCGTGATTGCATCGAATTGCTCGGGTTTGGTGAGCGGTGCGTTAACCGCCGTCCGGCATCCGTCAACGAAGTCTCCGGAATGGTTAACGAAGCCTTACCGGGCTGCCTCGCGGGGGTCGGACAGTGAAGCGCCCGTGGCAGCTCGGGACCGGCCTGCTCCTCACGGGGCTGGCCGGATACGTCGACGCCCTGGGCTTCGTGCGGCTCGGCGGGCTCTACACGTCCTTCATGAGCGGCAACACCACACAGCTCGCCGTTCTCGGGGCGCAGGTCGAGCTGCACCGCATGGTCCTGCCCGCGATCCTGATCTTCGCCTTCCTCACGGGCTCGGTCCTCGGGAGTGGACTGGCGATCCTGGTTCCCGCTCGCTGGGCGACGCCCACGGTGCTCGGCTACGAAGCGCTGCTGATCCTCGCCGGCCTCGGGCTCGGCCTCGCATCGCCGGAACTGGGCCTCGCGGCCTTCTTCATCGCGGTGGCGATGGGGTCGCAGAATGCGGTCCTGACGCAAGTCACAGGGTTCCGGGCCGGGACGACCTTCGTCACTGGCGCGCTGTTCAGCCTGGGCCAGAAGATCGCGCAGGCGCTCACCCGTACCGGTAATCCTTTGGGCTGGATCGGCGACGCTCTGGTCTGGGTGTCGCTGCTGGTCGGCGCCCTGATGGGCGCCCACGCCTATCAGCAATTCGGCCTGTACGCGCTGATCACCCCGGCGGCGATCTCGGGCGGCCTGGCGTTGATTACCGCTCTCCTGGTCTTGCGCACCGCGCCGCGGGCCGCAAATGTCCCCCCAAGATGAGCAGCCCTGTCAGCAATCCCTCCCTTACCAGTCACGTCGCCGCGCTGGAGCCCGGCGAGCACGTGCTCGCGGCGCATTTCCTGAAGGATGTGCCTGCCCTGGCGTTGAGCGACGGCACCGTCGCCCTGGCGCGGGAAGACGGTTTGACCCGGGTCACGGCCCATCCCGACAGCGGAATCCTCGTCGCAACCGGGTGTGGCGACCGGCTGGTCACCGGCGGCGACGACGGCCGCGTGGTGGCGATCCGCACAGACGGAACGCTGGAGCAGATCGCCATAGCCAAAGGCGGCGCCTGGATCGACGCGCTGGCCGTCCATCCCGACGGCGCCGTCGCCTGGTCGGCCGGCCGCATTGTCGTGGCCCGCGACCCGAAGGGCCGTGAGAAGACCTTCGAGGCCCCCTCCTCCGCGCGTGGCCTCGTTTTCGCGCCCAAGGGGTATCGGCTCGGTATCGCCCATTACAATGGGGTCAGCCTCTGGTACCCGAACCTGGAGACGCCTGCCGAGGTGATCGGCTGGAAGGGTTCGCATATCGACGTGACATGGTCGCCCGACGGCCGCTTCGTGGTGTCCACCATGCAGGAGAACAGCCTGCATGGCTGGCGCCTGCAGCCGGACCGCGGCCACATGAGGATGTCGGGCTATCCCGGCAAGGTCCGTTCGATCTCCTGGTCGTCGGACGGGCACTGGCTCGCGACCAGCGGCGCGGAGGCGGCAATCGTGTGGCCCTTCGACTCCAAGGAGGGGCCGACCGGCAAGGCGCCGCGGGAATGCGGTGTTCGTCCCGCCCGCGTCTCGCGGGTCGCGTTCCACCCGAAGGCGCCGGTGCTGGCCATGGGCTACGAGGACGGCTGCATTCTGCTCGTCCGCTTCAACGATGCGGCCGAGCTTCTGGTGCGGCCAGCCATTCCGGGGAGCGGCGTGACGGCGCTGGCCTGGGACGGGCGCGGCGGCCGGCTGCTGTTCGGATGCGCCGACGGCAAGGCGGGCCTGCTGACGCTTCCGGGCTGAGACCTGTCGCGGCCCCGGCTGGAACCGTGGCCGCGCGCATGCTCTTTGTCGGAGGTCGATTCCAGCGCCGGAGGCCAGACATGTTTCGCGTGTTCCGCACCTTCGGGCTGGCGCTCGGCCTGCTGGGCGGCGTCGTGGCCGCGCAGGCCCCCGAATTCGCCCAGCAATACGCGCAGCGGCTCGGCGGTGCCGCCGACGAATTGCGCCGGCAGGTGGCCGTGCTCGAATCCGACGCGCAGGCGTCTGGCACGACCCGCGACGGGGCCGTCGATCGGCTCCGCGCCAACCCGGATCAGCTGGTGGCCCGCCGCGGCGAGGCAGCCCAGGCGGACATCGCGCGCCTCGCCCGTCTGAGCGCTCAGCAACAGGCTCTGGCCTCGGCGACGAGCCCCCTCGGGCGAGTCGTGGCGATGCTGCGCGATCCCGACCTGCCGGTGGCCGAGGCGGCCTATCGCGATTTCAGCCCGGCCGTCCCCACCAGCGCCGACGGCCTCGCAGCAGGGCTGATCGGGTTCTTCATCGCGTGGGGCGGCTGGCGGGTCGCCTCGGATGTCGGCCGGCGGGCCGTGCGTCGGCGCCCCCGCGAAACCGCGCGCGTCGCCTGAGCGCGGTTCGTGCGGCCGAGAGTGTGGCGCAACGTCTACAGCGGCTTGCGCGAGCCTTGCGTATCGAGCAGGGATCCGGCCGTCCCGGTCCGGGAGAAGGCGCAAGATGCCGCGTGCGTCGACCTCCACAACCATCGATCCGGCGCTCGACGCCGCCGCTCTGCTGCGCCGCATCGGCTTCTTCGGCCTGTTCGTCGTTCTCCCGGTCCTGGCGCAGGTCGCACGCCGTGCCTCGGTGATCCTCGCACCGATTGCCGTGATCCTGCTGATCATCGCGAGCGTCATCGACCGGCGCCAGCGCCCGGTCCGCCCGGCGAGCTACCGCCTTCTGACCGCTCCGGCCTTCCTGGCGGGCATGCTGGTCGTTCTGTGGTCGGCGCTGTCGCTGATCTGGACCCCCTTCCTCGGGCCGGCCCTGGAGCGGCTGGCCAACCTGGGCGCCACGATCGGCCTCGCACTCCTCGGCTACCTGGCCCTTCCCGACCGGATGCGCTCGGCGAACCTCTACCTTCTGCCGCTGGGCGTCGTGGCGGGGGCGATCGTAGCGATCGTGCTCGGGCTGTTCGGTGCCCATATGGGTCCGTCCGGCGTCGAGGATGACGGTGCGCTGGATCGCGGACTGGTCCTGCTCATCCTGCTGCTCTGGCCGGCGCTGGCGTGGCTCCGCTCCCGGCGCCGCGATCGCGAGGCGCTCGGCCTGGCGTTGCTGGTCGCCCTCGCCCTCACGGTCCAGCCCGACGGGACCCAGATCGCCGCCCTGTCGGTCGGCGCCATCGCCTTCGCGATCACGAGCTACCGGCCGCGGCTCGGCGTGATCCTCACTGCTCTCCTTTCGGCCGCTCTGCTGGCCGCCGCGCCGCTGCTGCCTTTCCTGGCGCGGCCTGTGGGGGCCGCCATTCTCGGGCCGCTCGCGCCCGCGGTGCTGTCACTCAAGAGCTGGCAGAAGGTGGTCACGGCAGATCCGGTGCGGCTGATCACCGGGCACGGTTTCGAGACGGCCCTGCGCGGGCGCCTGATCGGCCTGCTGCCGGCCAATGCTCCGACAACCGCGCTCTTCGAGTTCTGGTACGAACTCGGAATCGTCGGCGCGCTGGCCGCCGCCTTCGCGCTCTACGCCTCGATTCGCCGGGCCGGGCGGGACGGTCCGGCGCTGGTGCCGGGCGCGATGGGCTGCTTCGCCGCCGCCTTCACGGTGGCCTGCCTGAGTGTCGGCCTCACGTCCGTCTGGTGGCTGACGACCGTCGCCATCGCGATCGTGGTCTTCGTCGCCGTGGAGCGGGGTCAGTTCCGCACCAGCCGGCCGAAGGTGGCCAGGCTGCAGCGGCTGCAATCCCGCGAGGGCTGAAGCCTCAGGTGCGCAGGAAGCCGTGAAGGCGGATCCAGGCGAGGAACAGGCCTGGCCACGCCGCCGCGGGCGTCCCCGGCGCGCCGAGGCCGAATCCGTGGCCGCCGCGCTCGAACAGGTGCAGTTCGGCCGGCACCCGCGCCTTCCGCAGAGCCGAGAACATGAGCAGCGGGTGATCGGCGACGGCGATAGGATCGTCGATCGCCTGGACCAGGAAGGTCGGTGGCGTCTCCGGCCCGACCTGAAGGTCCACCGAGTAGGTCTTCATCTCGACGGGCGTGACCTCGTCGCCCACGAGGATGCGGCGCGTGGCGGTCCGGTCGAACGGCTTGCGCATGGTGATGACCGGATAGATCAATCCGGCCAGCACCGGACGGATGGGTTGCTCATCGGCGGCATCCACGCCCGCGTACAGATTTCGGGCACTGCCGACCGCGGTCTCGCCCATCAGGTGGCCGCCCGCCGAGAAGCCGAGGACGCCGACGCGTCCGGGATCGATGCCGAACTCCGCACCCCGCGCCCGGACCAGCCGGAGGGCGCGCTGTGCGTCCTGCCGCGGCGCGTCCGGCCCCGCACCCCAGCCCTCCGCGGGCAGGCGATAGACGAGGAGGAAGACCGTGATGCCGGCGGCATTGAGGACCCGCCCGACCGGCACGCCCTCGTTGCCGAGGGCAATGGACTCGTAGCCGCCGCCTGCGGCGACGATCATCGCGGCACCGCTGGGATTGGCCGGCCGCATGACCAGCAGGCATGGTCGCGACACCCGGGTGATGTCGCCGTATCGTCCCTCGACGTAGCGGAAATTGTCCGCATTCGGTCCGTCGCCACCGCCCGGCATTTCGCCGGGCCACAGATCGATCACCGCCAGATCCGCGCCCGGCAGGCTGCGCGGGAGCGCTCGGACCGCCTCCTGTGGTGACGGCTGCGGTTCCGTTCCCATGGGGCGTTCAGCCCGGGCGCTGCGGAATCCCAGAACGCTTCCGAGGCCGGCAAGCAGGAAACGGCGGTCGAGGCGCAAGGGCATCTCCCGGATCGAGCTGCGATCGGAGCCGTCCGCCGACGGCCCAGCTCCCGCGGGAGCGCCGGTCCAACGCCAAAGGCTGCGTCGCGGGTTCCGCCGCGTCCGCGCGCCTCAGGCCTTTCGCGCGATGACCGCGACGTAGAAGCCGTCGGTTCCGGTCCGGAGCGGGCTCATCTGCACCCCATGGGCGGTTGTCCGCACGGCCGTCCGCAGCGAATCCGGCCCCGCCGCCAGCACGTCGTCCGGGGGAACGACGTCGAAGCGGCCACGCCAACCGGACACCAAGCCCTGTACAGCCGCGTCGTTCTCCGCCGCCAGCAGCGAGCAGGTGATGTAGACGATCCGGCCGCCGGGCCGGACGAGCCGCGCCGCCCGATCGAGGACCTGGGCCTGCTCGGCGGTGCGCAGCGCGAGGCTTCCGGGCCGCAGGCGCCATTTGGCGTCCGGGTTCCTGCGCCACGTACCGGAGCCGGTGCAGGGGGCGTCGACCACGACCCGATCGACTTTGCCGTCGAGATCCTCAAGGACGTCGGACCGCGCCTTGCCGCTGCGCGGGGTCCGCACCTCGGCCTGCGCACCGGACCGTCGCAGGCGCTCATGGATCGGCGCCAGCCGGCGCGGATCGCCGTCCGTGGCGATCAGGCGGGCACCGTTCCCGGTCTCGGCCGCAAGCGCTAGGGTCTTGCCGCCGCCGCCGGCGCAGAGGTCCACGATGGTCTCGCCGGCCCGAGGCGCGGCCAGGAGCGCGGCGAGCTGCGAGCCCTCGTCCTGAATCTCGTACCAGCCCTCGAGGAACTCCGCTTCCACGTGGAGCGCCGGCCCGCGCCCGTCGGCGCCGATCGGAACGCGCAAACCCGCCGGCGCGTGCGGCGTCGGGGCCGCATCGAAGGCGGCGAGCGCCGGCAGGATCGTATCGCGGGCGCCGCGCAGGGCGTTAACGCGGATATCAAGGGGGGCGCGTCGGGCCAGCGCCTTCAGCTCCGGGATGAGGTCGTCGCCGAGCAAGGCCGCGAGGTCCGGGAGCACAAAGGCCGGGGCGTCGCCTGCCACCTCCGGAGGCGCATCCTGCAGCGTCCCCCCGTCGAGGCGTATGCGCTCGTCGTCGCTGAGGGGGGGCGGCGCGAAGCGCTCGCCCGTGAACAAGGCCGCGACCGAAGCCGCGGCGAGCCCCTGCTGGAGGCGCAGGGTCCCGATCAGGATGGCGCGCGGCGTGTCCGCGCCCATGATCCAGGCCGCCGATGCCCGGCGCCGCAGGGCGTCGTAGACGAGGCTGGCGATGCCCGCTCGGTCGCCCGAGCCCGCGAAGCGATGGGCGAGGCCCCAATCCTTGAGGGCGTCCGCGGCGGGCCGACGGCGCTCGGCAATATCGGTCAGGACTTCAATGGCGGCGGAGCAGCGAGCGGCGGGGGTCAGGGGTCGGATCCTTCGGAATGCGTCAGCGCGGACGCGAAACGGCCACGCTTGGCCCACGATGCCGCCACGATACGGCCGAGCTTCCTGCACCTTCGCGGCGCAGACCGTGCTGCGGGTGGTCCGTCGTGTGGACTACCGCGTGTCGTATGGCATCCGCCCGTCCCGGACCAGAGCGGTCCGTCTCCGGGCGCGTACCGGGAGTACCCCAGCCCATGACGTCAACCCTTCGCCTTGCCCTCGCGGCCCTGGTTACCGCCACCCTTGCCGCCTGTGCGAGCGCGCCCGCGGCTCAGCCGGATCTGACGCCGCCACCGCGCCCGCGGGTCGACGCCAAGACGCAGCTGGAATACGGCACGCCGCCCGCACCGCCGTCCAGCCGCTACTGAGACATCAGCACGGGGCGGCGGCTCAGGCCGCCTCCCGTGCCCGTCGGGCCTCGTAGGCCTTGAGGCCGGTATAGACGGCGGTCAGGAGCGGGAACACCGTCTCCGGCACCTGCCGCCGGCCGCGCGCGATCAGGTCGCCGATCACGTGATCCGCCTCAATCCGCCCCTTGTTCTCGATGTCGCGCAGCATCGAGGCCGTGAAGGTGGATCCGGCAGCGGTCAGCTGCGCCCGCGCCCGCTCGGCTACGACCGCCCGCGGGGCGAAGCCGCTCGAAGCGGCAACGGCCGTGCACTCGGCATGCAGGGCTGCAATCAGCGCGGCCCCCTCGGGTGCCGCCACGATGTCGCCGACCGCGGCGCGCATCAGGGTCGTCGCCCCGGCCAGCGTCGCCAGGAACACCCACTTCTCCCACATCTCCTGCAGGATCACGTCGCTCAGGCGCGGCTGGAACTTGAGCCCGCGCATCAGGGCATCGACCGCCTCGATGCGGGCCGAGCGCGAGCCGTCGCGCTCGCCGTAGGTGATGCTGCACAATTCGCTCATGTGGCGGATCGCGCCGTCCGGCGCGAGCGTCGCCGCGATGGCGCAGGAGCCACCGAGGACGCGCTCGGCGCCGAAGCGGGCGTCGAGCACGTCGAGATGCGACATGCCGTTCAGCACCGGCAGGATCGCGGTGCCCTCGCCCACCGCCGGCGCCAGATCCGAAACCGCGCTGTCGAGGTCGTAGGCCTTGCACGACAGCAGGACCAGATCGAACCGCCCGGCCCCCGCCAGGTGGTCGGCCGTGACAGTGGGCGGATCGGCCAGGTGCAGGTCACCGAGCGGCGAACGGACGTTCAGGCCGTCCGCGGCGAGCTTAGCGGCCCGCGCCGGCCGGACCAGGAAGGTCACGTCTGCGCCCGCCTCGGCGAGACGCGCTCCGTAATAGCCGCCGGTCGCGCCGGCCCCGACGATCAGCGTGCGCATCGATCCCTCAGGTCCGCGACGGATAGTTGGGGCTCTCGCGGGTGATCGTCACATCGTGGACGTGGCTCTCGCGCAGGCCGGCATTGGTGATGCGGATGAACTGTGCCCGCTCCTGGAACTCGGGGATCGTGGCGCCACCGACATAGCCCATGGCGGCACGCAGGCCGCCGGCGAGCTGGTGCAAGACGTTGCCGACCGGTCCCTTGTAGGGCACCTGACCCTCGATCCCTTCCGGCACGAGCTTATGGGTGTCGTTCACCTCGGCCTGAAAATAGCGGTCGGCCGAGCCGCGGGCCATGGCGCCCACCGAGCCCATGCCGCGGTACGATTTGTACGAGCGGCCCTGGTAGAGGAACACCTCGCCGGGCGCCTCGTCGGTGCCGGCGAGAAGCGAGCCGAGCATCGCCACGGAGGCGCCGGCGGCGATCGCCTTGGCGAGGTCGCCGGAATACTTGATGCCGCCATCGGCGATCACCGGGATGCCGGCCTCGCCCGCTGCCTCGACGGCCTCCATGAGGGCGGTGAGCTGCGGCACGCCGACACCCGCGACGATGCGGGTGGTGCAGATCGAGCCCGGCCCGATGCCGACCTTGATGGCATCGGCGCCGGCATCGATCAGCGCCTTGGCGCCGTCCCGCGTCGCGACGTTGCCGGCGATGACCTGCACGGCGTTCGAGAGCTGCTTCACCCGTGCGACGGCGTCGAGCACCTTGATCGAGTGGCCGTGGGCGGTGTCGACCACGATGACGTCGCAGCCGGCATCGATCAGGCGCTCGGCCCGCTCGAAGCCGCTGTCGCCCGTCGTCGTGGCGGCCGCGACCCGCAGGCGGCCCTGCTCGTCCTTGACGGCGTTCGGGTAGGCGACGCGCTTCTCGATGTCCTTGACCGTGATCAGGCCGATGCAGCGGTAATGGTCATCGACAACCAGCAGCTTCTCGATCCGGAACTGGTGGAGCAGGCGCTTGGCTTCGTCCTGCGTCACGCCCTCGCGGACCGTGATCAGTCGGTCGCGGGTCATCAGCTCGGCGACCGGCTGGGCGGAATTAGTGGCGAAGCGGACGTCGCGGTTGGTCAGGATGCCGACCAGCTTGCCGCGCGAGCCGTTCGGGCCGCGCTCGACCACCGGAATCCCGGAGATGCGATTGAGCTTCATCACCTCGAAGGCGTCGGCCAAGGTCTCGTCGGGGTGGATGGTGATGGGGTTCATCACCATGCCGGACTCGTACTTCTTGACGAGGCGAACCTGCTCGGCCTGCTCCGCCGGCTCCAGGTTGCGGTGGATGACGCCCATGCCGCCATTGGCCGCCATGGCGATGGCCATCGGGGCTTCCGTCACCGTGTCCATGGCGGAAGCCAGGATCGGCAGGTTCAGAGGGATCGTGCGGGTGAGCCGGGAGGCCACGCTCACCTCGGTGGGCATCACCGAGGAGGCGGCGGGCCGCAGGAGCACATCGTCGAAGGTCAGGCCCTCGATGATCGATGCGGTTTCTACTCGGGCCATGTGCCAACTTTCCTCGGACGGCGGCGCGTGGGGTTCGCGCTGCGGGATCGGGTTGGCAAGTGCCAGTATCACGGGCTCCCTGACGGCGCCAATGCGCGGTTGATGCGTCGCAATGCCAAAACGTGCATGGCTCGGTGCTTATCCACGCTTGGTCGGGTCGCCGGACGGCGCCCTCGGACGCCGAGGCCCCCGTGGTCGACGCGTCCCTCGCCGTTCGTGACGAGCGCAGCGCCACGACGCGGGGAGGTGCGACCCTCTGGCGAGGAGCGCTCGCGAAGACGCGGAATGCGGAGGGCGCTTCAGCGCATCGCCGGCGTGGCAGGCCCCTTGTCGGTATATTCGGGCGGCAGGCCGATATAATCGCCGAGCATCCCGTCGATCCCGGGGGCGCGGCCGAAGGCTTCGCAATCCGGGTCGAGAGGCGCCTCGCCGAGCGTGGTGATGCGGATACGGTCCCAGGTCGGAAGCGTGTTGGGCGCCGTGAACGGATCCTCGCCCGTCGCCAGCATGTAGCCGAAATCCTGGCCGAACTCGCCGGCGAGATCGTAGGCGTCGCTGGCCTGGGAGAAGCGCGGCTGGCTGGTGAAGGAATTGGCCGCTCCGCCCCAGACCATGGCGGCCCGCTGCTCGCGCCGCCGGTCCAGTGCCTCGGCCTCCACGGTCAGGCTGCCGAGGCCGATCGGCACCCGTGGGATCGGGACGCGGCCGACGCCCTCGGCGAAGCTCAGGCCGAGCTGCGACGCCACCGTGACGCCGGCCGAGCCCGCAATGGTGGCGCCGGCGCCGAGGAGATCCGTGGGATCGACGCGGGTGACCTGCGCCCGCACCGTCAGGTCGGCATCGCGGCTCGTCACGATGTCGTATTTCAGCGACAGGTCGTAGCAGAGCGCCCGGTCCGCAGCGTTGGCGATGAGGCGGCGCTCGGCCGGCGTCAGCGGCGCGGCTCCGGCCACGTCGGCGTGGAACGCGGTCGGGATGATCCGCACCGTTCGGGCCTTCGCCAAAGCCGGCTGGTCGACAAAGATCCGCGAGGCCGAAGCGACCTGATCGCTGGACTTCAGCCGGTCATAGCGCGTGAGGGAGCCGCGGTCGTTGAGCAGGACGGTGCCGCAGGCGGCGACCATCGAGAGAAGGGCGACGCCGGCGGCGATCCGCGGCACGGAGCGGATCTTGCTGGGGCTGGACTGCATCATTTCCTCGTGGGCCCGGCCCCGGGCCGGCTGGAGCGGCCTCACGGACGCGTGATGGAAACGTAGCCATTGGAGCACCCGCAAAAAAGGTGGGCTCCGTCAGGCGTTCGACGTCTGTTGCAGGAGGGATACAATCGCGAAACACGAGGGTGCGAGGTGGCTGCACGGCCGTGCAACCGTCGCGGCGCGACACGCGTCTGCTGTCTGATGCCTGCGACCGCTCAAAGACCGTTCTGGATCGTCCCGCTGACGGTCGCCACCGCTCTGTTCATGGAGAACACCGATTCGACGGTGATCGCCACGGCGCTGCCCAGCATCGCGGCGAGCCTGAACGAGGATCCGATCGCCCTTAAGCTCGCCCTGACCTCCTACTTGGTCAGCCTCGCAATCTTCATCCCGGTGAGCGGCTGGATGGCCGACCGCTACGGATCGCGGACGGTTTTCCGTGTCGCCCTGGTCGTGTTCATGGCCGGCTCGCTCGCCTGCGCGGCCGCCAATGGGCTGGCATGGTTCGTCGCCGCGCGGTTCCTCCAGGGGATGGGCGGCGCCATGATGGTGCCGGTCGGTCGCCTCGTCGTGCTGCGCAGCGTGCCGAAATCGCAGCTGGTCACAGCGCTGGCCTACCTGACCTTCCCGGCCCTCGTCGGCCCAGTGCTGGGACCGCCCGTCGGCGGCCTGATCACCACCTGGTTCGACTGGCGGTGGATCTTCTTCATCAACCTGCCGATCGGATGTGCCGGAATCGTGCTGGCGAGCCTGTATTTCGAGGATGTGCGCGAGCCGGAGCGACCGCCCCTCGACATCCTCGGCTTCGTCCTGCTCGGCACCGGGCTCGCTGCGCTGATGCTCGGTCTGGCCTCGCTGGGCCGCCACCTGCTGCCCGGCTCCGTCTCGTGGGGCTGCCTCTCCGCGGGCGCGCTCCTGCTGCCGCTCTACTGGGCGCATGCCAGGCGGGCCGCCCACCCGATCGTGCGGCTCGACTTGATGCAGAGGCCGACCTTCCAGGTCGCGGTGATCGGCGGCAGCCTGTTCCGGATCGGAACCGGCGCGATCCCGTTCCTGCTGCCCTTGATGCTGCAGGTCGGTTTCGGCCTCGACGCCCTGCATTCCGGACTGATCACCTTCGCGGCGGCGGCCGGCGCGATGTTCGTGAAGACCCTGGCGCCGAAGATCCTGCGCCGCACCGGCTTCCGGACCCTGATGGTCTGGAACGCGCTGGTCGCCTCCCTCTTTCTGGCGGTCAACGGGTTCTACACCGCGCAGACCTCGCACTGGATCATGGTGGCCCTGCTGTTCGTCGGCGGCTGCTCGCGCTCGATCCAGTTCACCTGCGTCAACGCCATCGCGTACGCCGATCTCGAATCCCGCGAGATGAGCGCGGCGACGAGCTTCGCCAGCGTCTGCCAGCAGCTGTCGCTGAGCCTCGGCGTCACGCTCGGCGCGCTGGCGCTGGAGGGAACGGCCGCCTGGCACGGGCGGACGCAGATCGAGGCCGCTGATTTCGGGCCGGCCTTCTTCGCCGTGGCGATGATCTCCGCGGCTTCCGTGCTGGGCTTCCGCAAGCTGGCGGCGGATGCCGGCGCGGAGATCTCCGGGCGCAAGACCATCGCCGCGGCGCCGGCTCCGGCCGCCGCGATGAGGCCGCGGCACGGCTGATCAGGCCGCCGCGCGTGCAGGCGCGCGTCCGGTAGGACGCTTGCCGCCGCCCCGCGCGGCGTTGCCCTTCGCCGAGGCCTTTCCGGCGGTGGCCTTGGCGCTCGGCGCCGGGGCCGGAACACCGGCCCGCCAGCCCTGCCAGCTCCACGCGCCAGGGCCCATCAGGGCGTAGATCAGGAAACCGCCCGCCAACCCGAGATCGGCCAGCATCAGCGTGCGCTCGGCGACCGCGGCCGGACCGACGAAGTGCCAGAACGGGTGGAGCACGAAGGCCGTCACGGCCGCGAAGGCGGCGAGCGCCAAGCCGGTCAAGCGCGGCAGCACGCCGAGGATCAGTGCAAGCGGTCCGAACACCTGAACCACCACGGCGGCGGTGGCGACGCCGTTTGGGGCGGGCATGCCGCTGCCGGCAAGCGTGAGAGCGAAGCCCGATACGTTGAGCGCCCGCGCGATTCCGGTGGGCAGCAGCGCGGCGGCAAGCAGCACACGCGCAGCGAGGAGGGTTCCGTCCTGGACGCGGGCGATCATGGGCGGGTCCGGTCAGCTGGGTTGAAGCCTGGAGCTTGACCGTTTCCCGCTGAAGACCGCGTTAAGCCCGACGCCTCAGCCGCCCACCCCGCCGCGGAACAATCGGCCTCTCTCGGTCCAGGCCACCACGAGCAGCGCCAGACCGCCCAGACCCGCGTAGCCGATCGCCACCGGCAGCACCGTGCCGTCGAAGGCCTGCCCGATCAGGAAGCCGCAGAGGGCGCCGAGGATCGTCGTGTAGAAGCCGAGGAACGACGACGCCGTGCCCGCGATGGCGCCCAGGGGCTCCAGCGCCAACGCGTTGAAGTTCGGCATCGCGAAGCTCATCAAGAACTGATTCAGCGCCAGGAGCGCCAGGAACAGAGCCAGCGGCGGACGGCCTTGATAGGCGAAGCCGACGCCGACCTGCACCAGCGCGACCACGAGGAAGGCGATGATCCCGCCGTGGGACATCGCCCGCATCCCGATCCGCCGGACGACGCGGGCGTTGATCAGCGTCGCTGCGCCCATGGAACCCGCCACCAGCCCGAAGGCCAGAGGGAAGAGGGGGCCGAGATGGTACAGACCGGTGTCGAATACCTGCTGGGCCGAGCCCACATAGCCCATGATGCAGCCGGTCATCAGGCCGAGCGCGGTGGTGTAGCCGATGGCGACGCGCGTCCTGAGCGTCATGCGGATCGCCTCCCAGGTCGCGGCCGGCGACAGCGGCCGGCGGTATTCTGGGTGCAGGGTCTCGGGCATCCGCAGGGAGAACCAGAGGGTCAGCCAGAAGGCCAGGACCAGCATCGAGACGAAGACGTAGACCCAGGATCCGAGGGCCAGCATCATCCCGCCGATCGCGGGCGCGATCATCGGGACGATCAGGAACACCATCATGGTGAGCGACATCACGCTCGCCATCTCGCGGCCGGCGAAGCGGTCGCGGACGATCGCGACCGACAGCACGCGCCCGCCGGCCGCCCCCACACCCTGGATGATCCGCGCGGCGAGCAGCCAGCCGAAGCTCGGTGCCACCATGGCGAGGCCGCAGCCGACCACGTAGACGGCGAGGCTTGCGAGCAGCACCGGCCTTCGGCCGAGCGCGTCCGAGACCGGCCCGTAGACGATCTGCGCGAAGCCGAAGCCGATCATGTAGACGTAGACGAGGAACTGCAGCCGGTTGGGATCCGGCACGGAGAAGCGCGCCTCGATCGCCGGGAAAGCCGGTAGCAGGTTGTCGATGGAGATCGCCGTCACCGCCATCATCAGGGCGATGATGGCGACGAACTCGGCAAAGCCCGGGCCCGACCACGGTCGCGGCGTGCGGACCTCCTGGATCGGTGGTACGGGCCGGATCGCGATGGTCAAAAGCGGGCTCTCGGGATGCGCTGGGATCGGCCGATCAGGGCTCGTCCTTCGCGGCACACTTGTGACAACCGCGCCCGCCCGGCGCAGTTCAGGCCGGCAGCGGGCGCAGGACCGGCTCGGCGGGCTTGCGGCCAACGAAGGCCGCCATCAGCGCCGCGACGAGGCACAGGAGGCCCGCCGACACGAAGGCGCCGAGATAGGTGCCGGTGTCGGTCCGGATCGTGCCGGCGAGCCAGGCCGCCGAGGCCGCGCCGATCTGGTGGGCGGCCGCGATCCAGCCGAACATCAGCGCGGCGTTCTCCTCGCCGAAGGATTTGCCCGCGAGCTGGACAGTCGGCGGCACCGTGGCGATCCAGTCGAGCCCGTAGAACACCGCGAACAGCGACAGGCCGTAGAAGCTGTAGTCGAAGGAATAGGGCAGGAAGATCAGCGAGAGGCCGCGTAAGCCGTAGTACCAAGCCAGCAGCTTGCGCGAATCGAACCGGTCGGTGAGCCAGCCGGAGGCGGTCGTGCCGATCAGGTCGCAGATGCCCATCAGCGCCAGCAGACCGGCCGCCGTGACCTCGGCGATGCCGTGGTCGATGCAGGCCGGGATCAGGTGGGTGCCGATCAGGCCGTTGGTCGAGGCGCCGCAGATGAAGAACGTCCCGGCGAGCAGCCAGAAATCCCGGGAGCGCAGACCCACCCGCAGGCCGCGCAGCGCCCGGACGGCGGGGTTCTCAGTGAGAACCGGCGTCGGCGTCACCGCCGCCTCGCCGTAGCGGGGCAGGCCGAGATCCGCCGGCCGATCGCGCAGGAACAGGGCTGCCAGCGGGATCAGAGCGAGGGTCGCCGCCGCGACCACCAGCGAGACGGAGCGCCAGCCCTGTCCCACCGCGAGCGAAGCCAGCATCGGCAGGAACACGAGCTGGCCCGTGGCGCTGCTCGCCGTCAGCATGCCGAGCACGAGGCCGCGGCGCTTGGCGAACCAGCGCCCCGCGACGGTGGCGCCGAGGACGTTGGCGACCATCCCGGATCCGGATCCGACGACGAGGCCCCAGAGCAGAACCATCTGCCAGGGTGCGGTCATCAGGCTGGTGGCAGCTGTGCCGATCGCCAGGATCAGCAGCGCCGTGCAGACCGAGCGGCGCAGGCCGAACCGCTCGATGATCGCTACCGCGAAGGGACCGATCATCCCGTACAGGAAGATGTTGAGTGCGATCCCGACGCTGATCGTGGCGGCGGACCAGCCGAATTCCCGCTCCCACGGCACGATCAGGACGCTCGGCGTGGCGCGGACACCGGCGCCGACGAGCAGCACCACGAAGGTGATCGCCACGACGATCCAGGCATAATGCACGCGCGACCCGGGGCGCGTCTCGGTGAGGGTGGTCATGGACGGGCTCCGGAAACGGGGCGGATCGGTCAGGCGGCGGAGATCAGGGCTTCCGCCATGGCGGAGACGGTTGCGGGATCGACCCGGGCATTGATGCGCGTCTGCGCCTCGCGCCAGTAGGGTGTCGCCGCCCCGAGCGCCGCGCGGCCGGAATCGGTCAAGGACACGCGGCGCTCCCGCGGATCCGCCTCGCCGGGGGTGACCGATACGAGCCCGCGCCGCTTGAGCGGATCAAGGTTGCGCCCCATCGTGGTCCGCTCCAGCGCCGCCTCGGCGGCGAGGCGAGTGACCGGAACCGGCCCGAGCCGATCCAGATGGCGCAGAATCGCGAATTGCGTGACGCGAAGCCCGGTCGGCTTCAGTGCCGCGTCGTAGGTCGCCGTCAGCGCCCGCGTTGCACGGCGCAGGGCGGAGCAGGTGCACGGCTCGGGGGGAGGACCACTCATGGCATAGGTGTATATGCACGCATGCTCCCGGGGGCAAGCTGAAGCTGACGGTTCGCATCGATCGACACCCGTTGGCCCGGAAACAAGCGGGCGGCATCATCGACACGTCCGGCCACGGTGCTATCGCTTGCGCGAGTGACCCGGTTCGGGAGAAACGCGATGACACTCGAGACCGCGACGGCGTTGTCCTCCTCGGAGCAGAAGACAGCCCGCACCGGGCTGATCGAGGCGGCCGCCGACATCGTCACCGAGCAGGGGGGTTCGGGCGGATTCGTCCGCGACCTGTACGGACGCGTGACACCGGAGGATCTGGCGCCCTACGACCCCGCGGTCCTCGCAGACCTCGCCGCCCGCGCCAGGGCCTTCCTGTCAGAACCCCGCAGCCCCGGCGACCCGGCGCGGATGCGCCTGAGCGACAGCGAGTTCCTGCGCGACGGACGGGCGCGCGAGACGACGATTCTCGAGGTCGTCAATGACAACCGTCCGTTCCTGCTGGACTCGACCCTGGCCGAACTGACCGAGCAGGGCCTCGCCCCGCAGCTCGTCGCGCATCCGATCCTCGGCGTGGAGCGGGACGGCGCCGGCGGGCTCATCCGGGTGGTCGGGGAGACGACCGCGGATGCGCACGGGAGTCTGGCGCGCGAGAGCTTCATCCACATCCATCTCGACCGTTTGACAGCCGAGACCGGCGAGCGGCTCCTCAACGCCCTCGACGCGGTCTACCGGGACGTCGCCTTGGCGAGCGACGATCACAACGCCATGCTGGCGCGCCTCAGCGACCTCGCGGCGGATCTGGGTCGGGCGCCGACCCCGGTGCCGCAGCCGGAAACCGAAGAGGCGCGGGCCTTCCTCGAATGGCTGACGGACGGCCAGTTCCTGATCCTCGGCATGCAGGAGCACGGCATCGCCGGCGACGCGCATCCCTTGGTTGAGGGGTCGAGCCTCGGCGTTCTCCGCGATCCGGGCGCGACGCCTCTGCGCCGGGGCAACACCCCGGTGGATTACACGCCGGAAATCCTCGCCTTCCTGGAAGAGCCGCAGCCACTGATCATCACCAAGGCGAGCGTGAAGTCCCGGGTCCATCGGTCGGCCTACCTGGACTATGTCGGCGTCAAGCTGTTCTCCGGCCTCGGCAAGCTGTCGGGCGAGGTGCGGATCGTCGGGCTGTTCACCGCCTCGGCCTATACGAGCCCGGCCCGCGAAATACCCGTCCTGCGCCGGAAGGTGGAGGCCGTCGTCCGTCGCGCAGGCCTCGACCCGACGAGCCATGCGGGGCGCAGCCTCCTGGCCGTGCTCGAGAGCTACCCACGGGACGAACTCTTCCAGATCGACATCGACCGGCTCTACCGGTTCACCCTCGCCATCGCCGCCCTCGCCGACCGGCCGCGCGTCCGCGTGCTGTCCCGTCCGGACCGCTTCGGTCGCTTCGTCTCGCTGCTCGTCTACGTTCCGAAGGACCGCTACGATTCTGGGGTGCGGACCTGGATCGGCAGCTATCTCGCCGAGACCTATGGCGGGGAGCTCAGCGCGGCCTATCCCGACTATCCGGAAGGGTCGCTGGCCCGGATCCACTACATTATCGGCCTGCCCGATCAGGGAGGCCCGGAGCACGATCCCGCGTCTCTCGAAGCCGGGATCGTCGCCCTGGTCCGGACGTGGGGTGACGCGTTGCGGGCGGCGCTGGCCGAGACCCAGGGCGGCGACCGGGCGCGCCAGCTGGCCGCGCGCTACAGCGACGCGTTCTCCGCCGCATACCGTGACAACTTCCAGCCTGAGGTCGCCGTCGCCGACGTGGCGATTCTGGACAGCCTCGGCGAGATGCAGCCGCGAGCGGTCCATCTCGGACGCCGGCCCAGCGATGCTGACGGGCAGGTCCGCCTGAAGGTGTTCTCGCGCGGGACCGCCATCGCCCTGTCCGATCGTGTACCGGTGCTCGAAAATCTCGGCTTCCGCGTCATCAACGAACGCACCTACCGGATTGCGCCGGCGGGGGCGGAGGAGTCAGCCCGGATCTGGCTGCACGACATGCTGATCGAGCGAGCCTCCGGCGCAGCGATCGACCTCGGAGCACTGGAGCGACCTCTTGAAGCCGCGATGCTCGCCATCGCGGATGGTGCGGCCGAATCCGACGGCTACAACCGCCTCGTTCTGGAGGCCGCCCTCCCCTGGCGCCAAGCGGCCCTGCTCCGAGCGCTCGGTCGCTACCTGCGGCAGCTGCGGATCCGCTACGGCCAGGACTACCTCGCCGGCACGCTGAGCCGCCACGCCGGGGTCGCCCGCGCGATCGTCGCGCTGTTCGACGCCCGGTTCGACCCGGCCGTCACCGGCGATCGAGCGGCGCGGGAGGCGCAGGTCCGCGCCGGTATCGAGACGGCGCTCGCCGAGGTCACCAGCCTCGATGACGATCGGATCCTGCGCCGGTTCGTCAACCTCGTCGAGTCCGCGGTGCGGACCAACTTCTTCCAGACTGGGGCGGACGGGCAACCGCGGGAGACGATCAGCTTCAAGTTTGCCTGCGCGAAGGTGACAGCGATGCCGTTGCCGCGGCCGTTCTTCGAGATCTTCGTCTATTCGCCGCGGGTGGAGGGCGTGCACCTGCGCTTCGGCTACGTCGCCCGCGGCGGTCTGCGCTGGTCCGACCGGCCGGAGGATTTCCGCACCGAGATCCTCGGTCTCGTGAAGGCCCAGCAGGTCAAGAACGCCGTGATCGTGCCGGTGGGCGCCAAGGGCG
The DNA here is from genome assembly GCF_008329595.1 of Methylobacterium sp. P1-11. Taxonomy (NCBI): domain Bacteria; kingdom Pseudomonadati; phylum Pseudomonadota; class Alphaproteobacteria; order Hyphomicrobiales; family Methylobacteriaceae; genus Methylobacterium; species Methylobacterium sp. P1-11. Next base: position 73,961 of record NZ_NPKS01000015.1, on the reverse strand, counting down.
GCTTCTTCCCGAAGCGGCTGCCGCCGGCCTCCGATCGCGCCGCCTGGATGCAAGAGGGCACCGAGAGCTACCGGATCTTCATCCGCACGCTCCTCGAACTCACCGACAACATCGTCGACAACGCTATCGTGCCCCCGCCCGACACGGTGCGGCACGATCCAGACGATGCCTATCTCGTGGTCGCGGCCGACAAGGGCACCGCCACCTTCTCGGACATCGCCAACGCCCTCTCGCTGGAAAAGGGCCACTGGCTGGGCGACGCCTTCGCGTCCGGCGGCAGCCAGGGCTACGACCACAAGGGCATGGGCATCACCGCGCGCGGCGCCTGGGAGGCGGTGCGCCGCCATTTCCGTGAGATCGACATCGACGTGCAGACCGACCCGATCACCACGGTCGGCGTGGGCGACATGTCGGGCGATGTGTTCGGCAACGGCATGCTGCTCTCGGAGAGCATCCGCCTCATCGCGGCCTTCGACCACCGGGACATCTTCCTTGATCCGAATCCGGATGCGGCGGCGAGCTTCGCCGAGCGTCGGCGGCTGTTCGATCTGGGGCGGTCGTCCTGGGCGGATTACGACCGGAGCCTGATCTCGGAGGGCGGCGGCGTATTCTCGCGCAGCCTGAAGACCGTGCCACTGTCGCAGGCGATCCGGTCGGCGCTGGGCTTCGAACGGTCCGAGGCGACGCCCACCGAGCTGATGCAGGCGATCCTGAAGGCGCCCGCCGACCTGCTCTGGTTCGGCGGCATCGGCACCTATGTTCGGGCCACCACCGAGACCGACGAGGATGCCGGCGACCGCGCCAACGATGCCCTGCGCATCACCGGCCCGGAGCTGCGCGCGAAGGTCGTCGGCGAAGGCGCCAATCTCGGCCTCACGCAGCGCGGGCGCGTCGAGGCCGCGCGCGCGGGCGTCCGCCTCAACACCGACGCCATCGACAACTCGGCCGGAGTCAACACTTCGGACGTCGAGGTGAACATCAAGATCGCCCTGATGATCCCGGAGCGCGATGGCCGGCTGAGCTACGCGGCGCGCAACGCCCTGCTCGCCGACATGACCGACGAGGTCGGACGCTTGGTCCTCCGCAACAACGAACTCCAGACGCTCGCCCTTTCCCTAGCCCAGCGCGGCGGGCTGGGCGAGACCGGCTTCGCCATGCGGACGATGCAAGCGCTGGAGGCGGAGGGCCGACTCGACCGGGCGGTGGAGTTCCTGCCGGAGGACGGGATCCTCGCCGAGCGCATGCGGCGGAACGAGGGGCTGACCCGGCCGGAATACGCCGTCCTGCTCGCCTACGCGAAACTGTCGCTGCACGACGCAATCCTCGAGAGCGCCGTCCCGAATGACCCGTATTTCGACCGGGAGCTGCAGCGCTACTTCCCGAAGGCGCTGCGCGAGCGCTTCCCGGATGCCGTCAAGGGGCACCGTCTGCGCCGCGAGATCATCGCCACGGCACTCGCCAACATCATCGTCAATCGTGGCGGCCCGTCGCTGGTGACCCGCCTCGTCGACGGCACCGGGGCCGACGCCGCGAACATCGCCAAGGCCTACGCGGTGACCCGCGACGCCTTCGGCCTGATGGAGCTGAACCTCGCCATCGACGGGCTCGCGGGCCGCGTTTCCGGCCAGGGGCAGCTCGACCTCTATGCGGAGGTGCAGGATCTGCTGACGAACCGGATCGTGTGGTTCATCCGCAATCTCGACCTGACCGGCGGCCTCGCGCCGGTGGTCGCCCGCTATCGGGACGGCATCGCGGCCGTGGAGGCGGCCCTGCCCAAGGTCCTCGGCGACGAAGCCCTGACGACGATCGGCGGCCGGGAGGCAGAGTTGACCGGACATGGCATGGCCAAAGCCCAGGCCCGGCGGCTCGCCTCGCTCACCGCCTTGGTCTCCGCGCCCGATATCGTTCGGGTCGCGGAGGCGAGTGGCCGACCGGTCGAGGAGGTCGCGGCGACTCATTTCGCGCTGGAACACGCCTTCCGTCTCGACGACCTCGCCGCTGCGGCGCGCACCGTGCCGGTGGCCGACACGTTCGACCGCGTCGCCCTGGAGCGCGCGGGAGCCGGCATCGCCGCCGCCCACCGGAAGCTGACCGCCGAGGTGGTGGCGGATCTCGGCGCCGGGCCCGATGCGGTGAAGGCCTGGATCAAGGCGCGCGGCGCCCCGCTGGCCCGGATCCGCGAAGCGGTGGACGCGATCAGTGCCTCCGGCCTCACGGTCTCCAAGGCGACGGTGGCCGCGAGTCTGCTGGGCGACCTGGTCCGGGCCGATTGACCGATCAGGCGCCGGGCGCGGAGGCCGAGGCGACGCCTCGACGCCCGCGGCTGAGTGCGGTGAGCACCAAACCGAGTCCGGCGAGCGACACCGCGGCAGCGATCAGCGGAAGCTGGCTATAGCCGGCCCCGAGGGTCAGCGCCGTGCCGCCGATCCAGGCGCCGGTGGCATTGCCGAGGTTGAACGCACCCTGGTTCAGCGTGGAGGCAAGGTTCGGCGCGTCGCTTGCGGCTTCCACGACCCAGATCTGCAGGGGCGAGACCAGGGCGAAGACCAGCCCCGACCAGAGGATAACCACCGCCACCGTGAGGGCCGGGTGGTGCGCGACCGCGGCCAGCGCGAGAAGGGCCGCGACGATGCCCAGAAAGCTGCCGATGATGGTCGCCATCGGGCCCCGGTCGGCCAGGTGGCCGCCCGCGAGATTGCCGATGGTCAGTCCCGTGCCGGCGGCAAACAGCACGCCGGTCACGCCCTGCGGCGTGAACCCGGTCACGCCGGTCAGAAACGGCGTGATGTAGGTGAAGACGGTGAAGAAGCTCACCGACGACAGGGTCGAGATCAGCATCGGCCGCAGGACCGGCCAGCGGCCGAGCGCCCGGAACTCGCTGACGAGCCGCCCGCGCGTCCCTGGAAGCCCGTCGGGCACGCAGAGCTGGATCGCGAGTCCGGCCGCGAGCCCGATTCCGACTACGGCCCAGAAGGTGGAGCGCCACCCTGCAACCTGCCCGAGGGCGGTGCCGAGCGGCACACCGAGCACGTTGGCGAGGGTCAGGCCCGCGAACATCAGCGAGACCGCCTGCGTGCGCTTCTCCCGCGGCACGAGATCCCGCGCGACCACGGCACCGATCCCGAAGAACGCCCCGTGGGCGAAGGCCGTGAGGATCCGCGCCGCCATCAGCAGGCCGTAGCTCGGTGCCAGCGCGCAACCGAGATTGCCCACCAGGAACACGGCCATCAGCGCGAGGAGCGCGGTCTTGCGCGGCAGGCTCGCGGTGGCGATCGCCACGATCGGGGCCCCCACGACCACCCCCATGGCATAGCCCGAAACCAGATAGCCGGCCTGCGGGATGGTGACGCCGAAGCTCTGCGCGACCTCCGGAAGCAGGCCCATGATCACGAACTCGGTGGTGCCGATCCCGAACGAGGCGACGGCGAGGGCGAGGATCGGCAGGGGCGGCACAGGAAAATCCTTCGGCGCGAGCGGAGATCCGATGGTGCGGAGCAGCATCGCAGCGCGTCCGCCGAAGGATAGCGCCAGCGGCGCGGCGCACAGTTGCGCGACACGCAGAGGGAGGGCGCGGCGCGACGTGCAACCCGCACTCGCGCCGTGTCTCAGCGCGCAGAGGATCTCTGATCGAGGACGACACGAGGATTCGCAGCGTGCGGATCAGCCGGTGCCGATACGCTCCGTGCGATCGGCCGCGTCGAACCGGAGGCGCGCGACCCAGTGTTGATCGAGCCCGTCCTGCGGCGGCCACACGGCGCTCAGGTTGAAATGAAGTCTGCGGTGCGTCGATATGGCCGGCAGCGGAGCGCGACCACCGAACCGGCTCGATCCAGATCGGTGCGCGAAAGCACCCACGCTCCGCTCGGCCAAAGGTGCGAGAGGGGCGCAGGTGCGAGACACGGTCCAAGGCGATCTGATGGAAAGCGATCGCCGCGCTCGGCAGACTTACTCGGCCGGAGCCTTCTTCCGGCTCCGCGATTTCGGAGCGGGCGCAGCGGTCACCTCCGGTGCAGGCGCCGATCCTACGCGGTTCTTGCGGCGCTGCTGCCCCAGGCCGAGGGCCCGGGCCAACTCCGATCTCTGCGCCGAGTAACTTGCCGCCGTCATCGGATAGTCCCGCGGCAGCCCCCACTTTTCGCGGTAGGCCTCGGGAGTCAGGCCTCGCAGCGTCAGGTGGCGACGCAGCGTCTTGTACGGCTTCCCGTCCTCGAAGCTGACAAGATGATCATTCGTGATCGATTTGCGGATCTGTGACGGGCTCAATTTCTCGACAATCGAGTTCGTCACGCGACCTTGAGTTGTCAGACTGTTCAATGCCGCATGGATACCGCCGATCAATCCGGGAAGTTCCGACGCAGGCACAGAGTTGTTCGACACGTAAGCGGCCACGATATCTACGGCAAGCCCGATCGACGGGCTATGCTCGGTCCCAGCGTTCTCACTCACGGAAAACCTCAAGAGTTACAATTGTTCTGACCGATCAATCCCTCTCGGATGCGATCGAATTCTCCATCTTCGTAGCATAGTATACGGAAACTCTCAATCGTATTCGCATTGCACAGGCGAGATTGAATCCCTGCGCCTGAACGTGGCGGCAATGCCGTCGTTGACGGTGCATTAACCATGCCGGCGCTAGGGTTCATTAACCATGTCGTCGGCCTGTTCTGGGTCGACGGGACTGTGATCTCCGGTTCTTGGCCCCGGGGACGTTGGCGGAGACCGGGATCAGGTGCGGACGGCGGCTGACCGGTGGGAACGGGAGACGATGCGGCTCGCCGTCGCGTCCCTGAGCATCATGCTCGCGACGCCTGCGGTGGCCCAGCGCTTCGATGCGACCAGTCCCGTCACCGGTCAGCCCGACAATCCCGGCATCGGTCAGGACACGGCGCCGAACGGGCTGCCGACCCTCAAGCGGAGCATTCCTGACGGGCTGAGCCGCGACCAGGGCCGCAGCGCGCTCGGCGGGGACACGACGGGCGGCGAGCAGACCGGGGGCGACAGCCTCCGATCCCCGTTGTCGCCCCCGATCCCGACTCAAGTTCCGGGGCAGCCCGGCCAATCCCAGCTCGATACCCGCGTCACCACGGGAGGACGGCGGACGGGCGGAACCTCGACGGCGCCGGCCAACCTCGCGCCGTCGACGCTCCTGCGCACCCGGGCCGCTCCGCCGCGCCGGATCGGCACCGCCACCCGGCGAGTCACCCAGGATGTGACGCAGATCCCGCCCCCGGCGCTCCGGTTGACGCCGGTCGTGCAGCAGGCGGTCGTCGGCGTCCCGAACCCGCAGCCGCTGACGCCGATCCGGCCGATCCTGCCCTTCCAATCCATCGCGCCGGCCCTCGGCCTTCTCACCCCCGGCTTCATCCTCGGGACGGACCTGGCGCGCGCGATCCCCACCGATCCTGCCTACGCACCGATCGGCTATCAGATCGGGACCTTCACGGTTCTCCCGACGTTCGCGCAGAGCGTCGGCTACGATTCCAACCCGGATCAGACCAGCCGGCAGATCGCCAAGGGCTCCGTCGCGCTGCGCACCGATGCCACGGTCGACTTCCGGAGCAACTGGTCGTCCAGCTCGCTGCAGGGCTCGCTCCGCGGCTCATACCTGGAGACGCCGCAGAACGAGGCCGCGAGCCGCCCTGCGGCCGACGGCGTGGTGCGCCTGCGGATCGACGCCGACCGGGATCTGCGCATCGACGCGGAGGGGCGGTTCCTCGTCGACACGCAGCGCACGTCGAGCGCCAATCTCCAGGCCTCCTCGGCCACGAGCCGACCGCTGCTGGCGGTCTATGGCGGCTCGCTGGGGGCGACGCAGACGTTCAACCGCCTGTCGGTGACCCTGCGCGGATCCGTCGACCGCTCCGAATTCGACAATGCGCGTTTGGCCGACGGGACGATCGTCAATCAATCGGACCGGAACCTGAACCAGTACAGCCTCCAGCTGCGCACGGCCTACGAGGTCAATCCTGACTTCAGCCCGTTCATCGATCTCCTCGGCGACACGCGTGTCTACGACCAGCGCTTCGACACCACGGGCGTGCGCCGGGATTCGGATGGCATCGCGATCGCCTTCGGCACGAGCATCGGCCTGGCACGCTCGGTGACGGGCGAGATTTCGGCCGGTCTCCAGCATCGGACCTATGTCGATCCGAGCCTGCGCGACATCAACGCGCCGCTGGTCAATGCCGCTCTGGTCTGGGCGGCGAGTCCGCTCACCACCGTCCGGTTCACGGCGGCGACCGGCGTCACCGAGACGACGATACCAGGATCCAGCGGCGTCCTCACCGAGGTGGCGACGCTGGAGGTGCAGCATGATCTGCTGCGGAACCTGTCGATCGTTCTGGGCGGATCGTATCTTCGGAACGACTACCAGAGCAGCAGCATCCGCGAGAACGGATTCTCTGCGACTGCGCGGCTTGACTACCACTTCACCCGCTGGTTGACCCTACGCGGCACTTACATCTATCAAAAGTTCGACAGCACGGTCGCCGGATCGAGCTTTCGCGAGAACACCTTCCTGCTCGGCCTGCGGGTCAATCCCTGAGGCCGGCTCAGAACTTCTCCACCCAGGGCCGCAGTTCCAGTTCGGATGTCCAGGCGCTCCGGTCCTGGCGCAGGAGATCGCGATAGGCCCGGGCGATGGCGTCGGGATCGAGCTGGCTGTCGGGCGATTCCGGCGGCTCGCCGCCACGGGCCGGATTACGGATCGCTCCATCGACCACGATGTGGGCGACGTGGATGCCCTGGGGCTGCAATTCCCGCGCGAGACTCTGGCCGAGGCCCCGCAGAGCGAATTTCCCCATGGCGAAGGGTGCCGACCCAGCGAAGCCTTTCACGCTCGCCGAAGCACCGGTGAGCAAGATCGCACCGTGGCGGTGGGGCAGCATGCGCCGCGCCGCGGCTTGCGCCACGAGGAATCCGCCATACGCGGAGACCATCAGAGCCTCCGCAACCGCTGCCGGATCGAGGTCGGCGACCCGGCCACGGAGTCTGCCGCTCGCGTTGTAGACGACGACATCCGGAGTGCCGCCGAGGGCGGGTTCGAGACGGGCAAACAGGGCCTCCACCTCCGCGGGCCGGCTGGCATCGCAGGCATGAACGGCCGCCCCTGTCTCGGCGGCCAGAGTGGCGAGCTTGTCGACGTTCCGGGCGGCAAGGCCGATCCGCAAGCCGTCAGCCGCCAGGAGGCGCGCCAGCGAAGCGCTGAGACCGGAACCCGCCCCCACGATCAGGGCCCTGCGATAGCTCGGGATCATCGTGTCCTCCTCCTGGTTCCCTTCGAGGCCGCCGTGACATGTCCGCGTGCCCCGCGATCATCCGCGGCGCTGCGCGAAGAAATCCCGGAGCAACGCCGCTGCCTCGCGCTCGCGGAACCCACCATAGACCTCGGGCGCATGGTGACAGGTCGGCTGATCGAAGACGCGGGGCCCGTGCTCCACGCCGCCCCCCTTCGGATCCGCTGCGCCGTAATACAACCGCCGAATCCGCGCGAAGGAAATTGCCCCCGCGCACATCGGGCACGGCTCCAGGGTGACGTAGAGATCGCAGCCGGTGAGGCGCTCGGAGCCCAGGGCGGCACAGGCCGCGCGGATCGCCAGGATCTCCGCATGCGCCGTCGGGTCGTGCAGCCGCCGCGGCTGATTGTGAGCGATCGCCAACACCTTTCCGTCGCGGACGACCACGGCGCCGACGGGGACCTCGCCGATGGCGGCCGCGGCGCGGGCGGCCGCGAAGGCACGATCCAGCGCAGTCAACGTACCGGGGGGTGCCCCGCCCGCAGGGTTCATCGAATCGACGGCCACGCTGTTGTCATCCCGCTGACGCCATGGACGCGGAGCGGGCGCCTCGCTTGATCCAAGTCAATGTTACAGCCTGGAACATTCGACCGACAGTGACCGTTTCAGGAACCAGTGCGGCGCCGCCGCAGGCCAGATAAGAGGACAACGCCATGAGCAGCACCACCGACAAGATCAAGGGCGCCGCCAACGAGGGTCTCGGCAAGGCCAAGCAGGGCGTCGGCGACGTGACCGGAAACGACAAGCTGAAGGCCGAGGGCGCGGCCCAGGAACTCAAGGGTAAGGCTCAGGGCACCGTCGGGGATGCCAAGAGCGCGGTAAAGTCCGCGACCGACAAGCTCTGATCACCGAGCACGAGCGGAACGGAACCCGCCTCGCGCGGGTTCCAGACTTGAACCGACCCGTATAACGCGAGGATGCCATGATCGGCTGGGCTGTCACATTTCTCGTCGTCGCTCTCGTAGCGGCGCTTCTCGGGTTCGGCGGCATAGCCGGCACAGCGATGGAGGCGGCCAAGATCGTCTTCTTCGTAGCGATTGCGCTGTTCCTGATCTCTGCGGTCTTCGGCGTGATGCGCGGGCGTTCGCCCAGGCTCTGACGGCGCCGCGTTTTATCTCCGTCGTCCACGCGTCAGAGGCGGTCCCGATGGGCCGCCTCTTTGCGTTGAGGCCATCGGCGCGCTGCACGACCCGTCTCGCCTGTGGGAACCGGCTCTGATAAGCGGCAGGCATGAGTGACTTGCCGAACGACGATAAGCCGGAAGGGACCGCTGGTCCGGCCCCGGAAACGACGCGTACCGGAGGCTGGACCCCGCCGACTGATGCGGGGAGCGCCGATACCGAGCGGGAGCCGGGTGCGAAATCCGCCGCGAAGAAGATTGCGCGAAAGCCGCCGCAGACGGAGCCCGATCCGTCGACAGACGAAGACAATCTGATCGAGACCCCGCCCGGCGAGCGCATCGCGAAGGCGATGGCCCGTGCCGGCATCGCCTCGCGGCGCGATGCCGAGACGATGATCCTGGCGGGCCGGGTCAGCGTCAACGGTGAGATCCTGACGTCGCCGGCCCTCAACGTCACCGAGAACGACCGGATTCTGATCGACGGCGAGCCGATGCCGTCGCGGGAACGCAGCCGGCTGTGGATTTTCCATAAGCCGCGCGGCCTCGTGACGACGGCCCGGGATCCGGAGGGCCGGCAGACCGTGTTCGACGTGCTCCCCGAGGATCTGCCCCGGGTCGTGGCGGTCGGACGCCTCGACATCAACACCGAGGGGTTGCTGCTCCTCACCAACGACGGTGGCCTCGCCAAGGTCATCGCGCATCCCGATACGGGGTGGCTGCGCCGGTACCGGGTCCGTGCGCACGGCGACACCGACCAGGCGCAGCTCGACAAGCTGGCCCGGGGCGTCACAATCGACGGGATGGAATACGGTCCCGTGGAGGCGACCCTCGACCGGGTCCAGGGCGACAATGTCTGGCTGACGCTCGGTCTCCGCGAGGGCAAGAACCGCGAGGTCAAGCGCATCCTCGAGCATCTCGGGCTCTCGGTGAACCGTCTGATCCGGCTCTCCTTCGGGCCCTTCCAGCTCGGCGACCTGGAGGTCGGCTTGGTGGAGGAGGTGCGCACGCGCGTGCTCAAGGATCAGCTCGGCAAGAGCCTTGCCGAGCAGGCCGGCGTGGATTTCGACAGCCCGGTGCGCGATCCGATCGCGCCTTTCGGCGGCGCTCCTTCGGGGGATCGGGAAGCCCGCGCCACAAAGCAGGCTCCGTCCCGTCGCGATGCGGCGCGCCCCGCACCGGCGCCTCGGGTCTCGACAGGCGGCAGCGGTTCCGGGCCTCGGAATTCGACTTGGCGCGATGAGGATGCCGCGAAACCCCGGGGCACGCGCATACCCCGTCGCGGCGCAGATCCAAGGGCCGCGCAGGCATCTGCGGCGGAACGCGGCCGCGAGCGGGTCGGATCGATCCGCGCCGGCGAGCGCCGGGTGGTGGTCGAGCGTCTCGCGGCGAAGCCCGCCGAGGCCGCCCCCGCCGAAAGGCCTCGGCGCCGCTTCGCCGACAAGGCTGGAATGGATCGGCCGGAACGGAATTCCGGTCCGCGCGCGGAGCGCGGCGCCGATGAGCGGCCGCGCCGGGACACGGCGCGTCACGACGGCATGCGCGACGACACTCGCTTTGATGAGCGCCGCACCGGAAAGCCCGGCGGTCGCCGCGAGCGTCCGTTCGACACCGGCTCAGCCCAGGGGGCCTCTCGGAAGCCCGAGGGATTCCGCGGGCAGAGGCCGGCCCCTGCTGGCGGCAAGCCTGCCTTCGGTGGACCCAAGGCCGGCGGCGCACGGCCCGGAGGCGCCCGCCCTGGCGGCAAGCCAGGCGGTTTCGGCGGCAAGGGACCCGGCAGAGGACCCGGAAATGGGCCAGGCGCGGGCGGAGGACGTCCGGGAGGCCGTCCCGGTGCTCCGCGCGGCGGAGCCAAGCCCGGCGGCGGCCGGCCGCCACGCGGCACGCGGTGAGGATCGTCGGCGGCGCGTGGCGGGGCCGCAGGCTCGCCACGCCGCGCACCGACGCCATACGGCCGACATCGGATCGGCTGCGCGAATCGTTGTTCAACGTGCTGACGCACGCCTATGACGGCGCCGTGACCGGCGCCCGCGTCCTCGACCTGTTCGCCGGCACGGGCGCCCTCGGCTTCGAGGCCCTCTCGCGGGGTGCCACCTACGCGTTGCTCGTCGATGAAGGCGCCGAGGCCCGCGCGGTGATCCGCGCCAACATCGAAGCGCTGGGCGCTGAGGGTGTGACGCGTCTGTTCCGCCGGGATGCAACGCGCCTGGGTCCGGCCGCCACGGCGGGCACCTTCTCGCTGGTCTTCTGCGATCCGCCCTACGGCCGAGACTTGGCGCCCCGAGCCCTGAAGAGCGCCGCAGAGGGTGCGTGGCTCGCTCCGGGAGCCCTCATCGTGGTCGAGGAGACCGAAGCCGTACGCCTCGACTGGCCCGCGGGTTTCGACGAGCTGGAGCGGCGCATCTACGGCGACACGGCGGTGGCGATCGCCCGATTCGCCGCGTGAGCAGTGGCTAGGGTTGCTCGGCCGGTACCGGAGCCGTCGCGTCCAGGTCGGCGCCGAAATGGATTGCCAGCCAGACGGTGGGGGTGTCGGTCCACTCGACCCGATGCCGGCGGTGCGGCGCGATCAGCACGGCATCGCCGGCGACGAGGCGACGCGGAGCTGCCTCGTCGGCGAACCGCAGGTCGGCCGAACCCGTCAGAATGACGACCCATTCCGCGTGCGGCTGATCGTAATGGAATCCCGGCGGGCTCGTCTGGCCGGTCGAGACGATGCGCTCGACCCGCAGACCCGGGCCGGAAACCAGAACCGATACGAGTTCTTCGTCCCGACGCAGCGGCAGATCGACCAGAAGGTTGGTCACGAGCGTGGGGATTTCGGCCATCGTCCCGCCTGACTGACGCGGATGCCGGGTTGGCGGCTGCGAAGCCCGGAGTCAGGAATTCCGCGCTGCGCCGGTCGCCTGTGGCGCCGTTTCGTCCGCCGACCGGGACTGGCTGATCCGCGCAGCCGATTTCACGAGCGAGAGCACGTCGCGGCGCATCTGATCGTCGGCAATCTGATTGTAGGCCCGGAGCAGTTCGACGGCGCCGGAAACGCGCAGCAACGCGGGACCGTTTTCGGTGGTCGCCTCGGGCTCGGGGTCGAAGAAGCTCGAGACCGGCACGCCGAGCCGCTCGGCGATCGCCTGCAGGCGGCCGGCACCGACACGGTTCTTGCCGGTCTCGTACTTCTGGACCTGCTGGAAGCTGACGCCCAGCGCGCTCGCCAGGGCGGACTGACTGAGCCCGTTGGCCGCTCGTAGGAACGCGATGCGGCTGCCGACCCCGTGATCGATAGCTGTCGTCTGCTTCGGCTTGGGGGTTGGGTTGGCCATGGTTGGTAGTCCGGATGTTCTTGCTGTCGGCAGGCTTGCTCGCCCGGATCCAGGGCGCCAATCACAACCGACAGGTGCAACATTGCGCGGCCAAGATCCAGACCTGACATCTGTTAGTGCCACAGGTCAGCCGCGCGTGCAACGAATGGTTACGCTTTCGAAATCTTAGATCCCGAAGACCGCGGCGCCGGCGGTTCAATGCCTATGCGAAAAACAACTCAAATACCTAGGGCGATCAAATATACGTGATTGCAACTGGCGGGATCTTCACTTTTGAACACTGCAACGCGCTATTGGATTGCCTAGCCGGGATTCGCGCCGGCTCCGCCGATCGCTTTGAATGCAGCGCAACGGCTTGCGGGTCGCCTCGGTATTCGCAGCCGATCGGTGGTGGGCTTTTCACGCCGCCGGGCCAAGCCAATCGCTGACGATTCGCAACTGGTCGTCGTCTAGAAGGGCGGGCGCATGGCCGCAATCGGGGATCTCGACGCGTCGCGTGGGCGGACCGCGCCGGGTCATTTCGTCGGCGGTCGAGGCGAGAAGCAGTTCCGAATGCTCGCCGCGGAGCAGCAGGACGGGGCATGTGATGGCGTCCCAGTCGCGCCACATGCTGACGCTGTAGACCCGCCCGGGCCGGAACGCGTCGCCGATACCGGGATCGTAATGGGGCCGCCAGGCGCCGTTCGGCTCCTGGAAGAAACTGTACCGGGCGATGTGGCGCCATTGCTCGTCGGTGAGCGGCCCGAAGGCGCCCAGCACCGTACGCAGGCGCGACTCGCCCGAGGCGAGGTTATGGTGGAGGCGTGGCGCGTCGCGCAGGCGCGAGCCGATTTCGCGGATCGGCGCCCAGGGCAGGAACGGACCGATGTCGTTGATCACCATCCGGCGGATCGGCGAGCGGGCGGCGGCGGCCAGGACCATGCCGGTCAGGCCGCCCAGGGAGGTGCCGACCCAGTCGATCTTTCCGGGAACCCGGAGATGCGCGATGAGCGCCGCCATGTCGGCGGCGTATTGCGGCAGGCCGTAGCGTTCGGGGTCTTTCAACCATCCGCTGAGGCCGCGCCCGGGCAGGTCCGGGCAGATCACCCGGTAACCGAGCTTCGCCAGCCGATAACCGAGCGCGTCGAAATCGCGGCCCTGGCGACTCAAGCCGTGGACGCAGACGACGATGTGCGGGCTGTTCGGATCGCCCCATTCGACGTAGGCAATGCGGTGGAAGTCGTGGGGGGCATAGGCCAGGAAATGGCCGGTCCGGAACGGCACATCCGCGCAGCTCAGAGCGTCGAGCCGCGGCATCGTCTCGGGTCCGGCAGACGGCCCCTCCGCGCCAGCGGTCACGGGGTCTCCGTTCGCGCGGCGGCCTCGCGGGCAAGGCGGCTAGTCGTCTGGTGGAGGTCGACCATCTGGTCGGTAAGCCGGCGCGACTGCTCCTGCAGGAACGCGATGTTCAGCGCCGCCACCTCACGGGCATCGGCCGCCTTGGCGATGCGGTCCGCGAAATCGAGGCCCGCCCTAACATTGGTGTCGGAGGCCACCAGCATCCGATGGCCGATCTCGCGCATCGCCGCCATGGTATGGACGGCGTTGTCCTCGAAGGCGTTGTAGAGCCGCGCGCCGGCCGCGTCCCACTGCTCGCGCATCCTGCGGGCGCCGGCCACGTTGCTGTCGGTCAGCTGGTGCGCGGTCTCGCGGCTGGAGCCCATCACCGAGCGCCAGCCCTCGAAACTTTGTGCAAGCGAAGCCTCGAAGGCGTTGAGCGCCATCTCGCCGGCCTCGGCCAAGCGTTCATACGCCTCGCGCGCCCGGGCGACACCACTCTCGGCCATGGCGCGGCCGGTCTCGTTGGCGACCATCGGCAGGTTGTCGTTGCCCATTATCGTCTCCTGCAGATCGGCCAATCTTGCCCGGCCCGGACGGCCCCGGGCAGGACCACGGGCATCCGCCAGGGCCGTCGTCCCGTCAACCGCGACGGGTAACAGAATTCGCGCGGGGCCCACACGGTCACCGGACCCGCGATTGACAGGCGCGACGTCCGCGAAATCATCGTCTCGCGGAGCGCACGCCACGCCCGCCGCCCGATCAGAAGGCAGCATGATGACGGAGACCCGTCCGATCCCCACCGAGGCCCGCGATCATCCGTTCGAGGTCGGGCTCGGCCGCCGGCCAGCCAACTACGTCCCCTTGACCCCCGTAAGCCTCCTGGCGCGCGCCGCCGCCGCCGACGGCGCCAGGACGGCGGTGATCGACGGCGCCCGGCGTCTCACCTACGCGGAGCTCTATGCGCGCTGCCGGCGCCTCGCAGCCGGTCTCGCAGGCCGGGGGATCGGACACCTCGACACCGTGGCGATCCTGTCGCCGAACGTGCCCGAGATGGTCGAGGCGCATTTCGCCGTGCCGATGCTGGGCGCGGTGCTCAACCCGCTCAACACCCGCCTCGACCCGGCGACGATCGCGTTCTCGCTCAGGCACGGCGGCGCCAGGGCGCTCATCGTCGAGGCCGAGTATGCGGCGCTGGCCGCGCGGGCGCTCGGGGACCTCGCAGAGTCCATCCTGGTGGTGGCGATCGGCGACACCGGCATCGACGGCGCCCTGTCCTACGATGCGCTGCTGGCCGAGGGCGATCCGAACTATGCCTGGGCCGGTCCGGAGGACGAGTGGCAGTCGCTCTGCCTGCTCTACACGTCCGGGACGACGGGCGACCCGAAGGGTGCAGTCTACAGCCATCGCGGCGGCTACCTACAGGCCCTCGGGAACGCCGTCACGTTCGGCCTGACCGCCGAGAGCGTGTATCTCTGGACGCTTCCGATGTTTCATTGCAGCGGCTGGTCCTATCCCTGGGCGAGCGTCGCGGCCTGCGCCACGCAGGTCTGCCTGCGCAGGGTCGAGCCGGCGGCGATCTTCCGGCTGATCGCCGAGCACGGGGTGACGCATCTCTGCGGGGCTCCGATCGTCCTGTCGATGATCGCGCATGCGCCGGCGCAGGAACGCGTGCCGCTGCCGCAGCGCGTACGCTGCGCCGTCGGCGGGGCGGCCCCATCCTCGACGATCATCCGTACCATGGAGGAGCTGGGCTTTCAGGTAACCCACCTCTATGGCGCCACCGAGAGTTACGGACCCGCGACGGTTTGTCTGGCGCAGCCGGACTGGACCGATCTCCCCGACACCGAGCGCTACGCCCGCATGGCCCGCCAGGGCGTACCGTTGGCGACGCTCGAGGCGGTGAGCGTGGCTGATCCTGCAACCGACGCGCCAGTGCCGCAGGACGGCACGACGGTCGGGGAGATCCGTCTGCGCGGCAACACGGTGATGAAGGGCTATCTCGGGAACCCGTCCGCCACCGAACAGGCGCTGGCCGGCGGCTGGTACCGGACAGGCGACCTCGCGGTCTGGCACCCCGACGGATCGGTGGAGATCAAGGATCGCGCGAAGGACATCATCATCTCGGGCGGCGAGAACATCTCCAGCCTCGAGGTGGAGGAGGTGCTGATGCGCCACCCGGCGGTGATGCTGGCCGCCGTCGTGGCGCGGCCGGACCCGACCTGGGGCGAGAGCCCCTGTGCGTTCCTGGAGGTGAAGCCCGGCGCGGCCGTGCCGAGCGACCAGGAGCTGATCGCGTTCTGCCGCGAGCACATGGCGCGGTTCAAGGTGCCGAAGACGGTGGTGTTCGGGCCGCTACCGAAGACCTCGACCGGCAAGATCCAGAAATTCGTTCTGCGCGAGCAGGCGCGGGCCCTCTGACGAGCGCCTGCCCGGACAGGGTCGATCTCGGAGCGGCCTCTAGAGGCCGGAAACGAGGTGGCCGCCATCGACCGCGACGACGCTGCCGGTCATGTAGGCGCCGGCCTCCGAGGCGAGGAGCAGGAGCGGTCCGTCGAGTTCGGCCGCCTCCCCGAGCCGACGCTGTGGGATGCGCTTGATTAGCGCCCTGCCGGCATCGGACGCGAAGAAGGCGTCGTTCAGCTCGGTCTTGATGTAGCCCGGCGCGAGGGCGTTCACCCGGATCCCGTAACGGGCCCACTCGAGCGCCAAGCTCTTTGTGAGCTGCACGACCGCGGCTTTTGAAGCGGCGTAGGGCGCGAGCCCGCCGATGACCCGCAGCCCCAGGATCGACGCGATGTTGACGATGCTGCCTCCCGCGCCGTGCCGGACCATGCGCCGGCCGGTTGCCTGGGCCACCTGCCAGACGCCCTTGAGATTGGTGTCGAGCACCGCGTCCCAGTCGGACTGGTCGAGATCGAGGGCTGGCTTGGTCGCCGTCACGCCGGCATTGTTCACCAGCACAGCCACGGGTCCGAAGTGCGCCTCGGCGGCGTCGAGCGCCCGCTCGATGCTCGCGGCATCGGTGACATCCATGACGACGGCGTGAGCCTCTCCGCCCTGGGACGCGACGCCGGCGACGGTTTCGGCGAGGGCGCCGGACCGGCGGGCACCGAGCGACAGACGCGCACCCGCGCGCGCCAAGGTTTCAGCGAAGTGACGACCCAGGCCGCTCGAAGCGCCAGTGATGAGGATGTGGCGGCCGGCGAGATCGAACGGGCTTGCCATCTCAGCGCTCCGCCGCGACGGACGGCACCGTGCTCCGCGTCCGCTCGGCGACGCAGCGCGCGCCTGTGATGATGTCGGTCATGGCTCTGCGCCTCCCATGCGCGGGCCGTCGATTCCGGACGGCCAATCCCTCGATCTTCACGCCGGGGCTTCAACCCCTGTTGTGAACCGGCTCCGCCCGGTCCGCCAGCCACATCGGCCGCGCAGTCGTGTCATCGACGTCCGAACAGACGCTCGATGTCGGCGAGCTTCAGCTCGATCGAGGTGGGGCGACCGTGATTGCACTGTCCGGAATTGGGCGTCGCTTCCATCTCGCGCAGGAGGGCGTTCATTTCCTCCGGCCGCAAACGCCGCCCGGCGCGGATCGAACCGTGGCAGCTCATGCGCGACAGGACAGCGTCGAGGCGGCGCCCGAGCGGGCCGCCCTCCCCGGCCGGGGCGCCGCCCTCCTCGTCGCCGCTGGCCTCCAGGGCATCGAGGATGTCGGTGACGAGATGGCGCGTCGAGGCGCCGATCAGCGCGGCCGGCACCTCGCGCACCAGCACCGCCCCCGGTCCGAAGGCCTCGATGGCGAGCCCGAGCCGGTCGAGGTCCGGAGCGGCCGCGACGAGCCGGTCCGCTTCCTCCGGGCTCATCTCGACGACGTCGGGGATCAGAAGTCCCTGGCGGGCGATGCCGCCCGCTTCCCGCTCGGCCTTCATCCGCTCGTAGACGAGGCGCTCATGGGCAGCGTGCTGATCGACGATCACGAGGCCGTCGCGGGTCTGAGCGAGGATGTAGGTCTCGTGGATCTGCGTGCGTGCTGCACCGAGGGGATGATCGAGAGCTTCCGCCGCCTCATCGGCCACGCGGGTATCCGCCTGAGGTGGGGCGACCGCCTCGGCGGGCTCGGATCCCGCAAACACGGCCTGCGCGGCCTCGCCGAAGCCGGCGGGGTCCGCCCAGGCCTGTTGCGGTGCCGGATTCCACGCGGCGGGCTGACGATAACCCGGCGGTGCCGCCACCGAGGGCGCGCCGGCCGGAAACAGGCTCGGACGCGTCGGCCGGAACAGGCTCGGCGTTGCTGCGCCGCTATGGGTCGCGAGCACGGGCCCCGCCGGGCGCAGCGCGTCGAGGGTCCGCGCGGCGCCAGTGGTGGCCGAGCGGGCGCCGCCCCGGCGCAGGGCATCGTGGATCGCGCTCACCACCAGGGCCCGCACGAGGCCAGGCTCACGGAAGCGCACCTCGGTCTTGGCCGGGTGGACGTTGACGTCGACCAGTCCGGGATCGCAGGCGATGGCGAGGCCGAGCACCGGATGCCGGTCGGAGGCCAGGGTGTCGGCGTAGGCGCCGCGAATGGCCCCGAGCAGAAGCCGATCGCGCACCGGGCGCCCGTTGACCGCGAGGTGAATATGGGTCGCCGCGCCGCGATGGTAGGTCGGCAGGCCAACATGACCGGTGACCGCGAAGCCCTCTCGCGCCAGGGAGACCGGCAGGGCATTGGCGAGGAAGTCCTGTCCCAGCACCGCCGCGAGCCGGCGCAGTTCCGCTTCGGCCCCGGACTCAGCAGGCAGAACCAGCGGTTGACCGGCATCGGCCCGCAAGGTGAACCGGATACCGGGCTGCGTCGCGGCGAGCCGGCGCAGGGTTTCGGCGATGGCGCTGTTCTCCGCCCGGTCCGATTTCAGGAACTTGAGCCGCGCCGGTGTCGCGGCGAAGAGTTCGGTGACCTCGATCCGGGTACCGCGCTGCGCCGGTGCCGGTCGGACCTGACCCTTCAGGCCTGCTTCGACCGTCAGACTCGCGCCGGCCTCGGCCTCCGCAGTCCGGGTGACGATAGCGAGCCGCGACACAGCGCCGATCGACGGCAGGGCCTCGCCGCGGAAGCCGAGGGTGGCGATCGCCGTGAGGTCGCCGCCCGGAAGCTTTGAGGTGGCATGCCGCTCGACCGCGAGGTCGAGATCGCCCGGCGTCATGCCGCGGCCGTCATCGACAACGCGGATCAGCCGGCGCCCGCCGGCCTCGACGGTGACCTCGATGGCCTGCGCCCCGGCATCGATGGCGTTCTCGACGAGTTCCTTCACGGCCGAGGCCGGTCGCTCGACCACTTCGCCCGCGGCGATGCGATCGACCAGCACAGGCTCGAGGCGGCGGACGGACGGCGCGGATAAATGGGAGGACACGGAGGCGGACATCGTCCCGAAGAATAGTCCCTGCGCGGCGGCGATCCAATCGCGCCGCGCGGTCCGTCAGGCGCGACGCCGCGATCCGCCGAGGGAAATTCGGCCGACGGCGCCCCGTGTCGGGTGGCTCGCCAGCGCCTGAGGTCGGCGGGACAGGTCGTAGAGGACGGTCCCGACGAGGCCCGCCGTCCGCCGGAGGGTGACGCCGTCGCAGGTCGCCGCGACCCGGACGCCGATCGCGTGGGTGTGGCTGCGGCCGTAGAGCCAGACCGCGAGGCGTGCCCGCGTCGCCTCGGGGATGCCATCCAGGAGGAACGTAGCGCCCTCCGGATCGGCCTTGATCAGGCGGCCGACGACATCCGGCGCCACCGGGCAGTCCAGGGCGGGATCGTCGATGCTGAGCGTCTGGTCCTGCGTCATGGCGGCCTCTCCCAGCGTGAGGCCGTCAGGGTGGGCGGAGATGGTTAACGAAAGCTCACCGTATCCGGCTGGACTTCATTCGCCGCCGAATAGGGCGGCGGTCGCGTTGCCGCAGAGCCACGCGATTCCTTCGTGGCGATCCGCGCCCGCAAGCGCGTCCCGATCAGGCAAAAGCCAATGGGTCACGAAGCCTGAACGGGGTCGGCGCAGTCGGCGCGCCTGCGTGCCGCCCACCGCAGATCGCGCGCCCGCCTAGAGCGGTCTGCGGATCAGCCTGGCGATGAGGCCGACGATGCCCTCGCGGAAAAGCAGCACGCACAGCACGAATACGCAGCCCTGGATGATCGTCACCCAGGCACCGAACTGCGCGAGGTAGGTCTCCATGGTGACGATCACCAGCGCGCCAACGATCGGCCCGAACACCGTTCCCATGCCGCCGACCAGCGTCATCAGCACCACCTCGCCCGACATCGACCAGTGGACGTCGGTCAGCGACGCGAGCTGGAACACGATCGCCTTGGTGGAGCCGGCGAGTCCGGCCAGCGTCGCCGAGAGTACGAACACCGCGAGCTTGTACTGGCTCGCCCGGTAGCCGAGCGAGATCGCCCTCGGCTCGTTGTCACGGATCGCTTTCAGCACCTGCCCGAACGGCGAGTGGATGATCCGGTAGATCAGCAGCATGCCGGCCATGAACACCACGGCGACGACCGCGTACATCGCCCGGTCGTCCGCAAGGCTGAACATGCCGAACAGGGCGCCGCGGGGAACAGCCTGGATCCCGTCCTCGCCGCCGGTGAATTTCGCCTGCAGGGAGAAGAAGAACACCATCTGGGCGAGCGCCAGGGTGATCATCGAGAAGTAAATTCCCTGACGGCGGATCGCCAGCGCGCCGAAGACCAGCCCCAGAAGCGCGGCCGTGACCGTCCCGGAGAGGATCGCGAGTTCGGGTGTGAAGCCGAAGCTCTTGGCCGTGTAGGCGCAGAGGTAGCTCGCCATGCCGAAATAGGCGGCGTGGCCGAAGGAAAGCAGGCCGCCGTAGCCAAGCAGCAGGTTGAAGGCGAGCGCGAACAGCGCGAAGCACAGCACCTTCATCAGGTAGACGGGGTAGAGGACCAGCGGCGCCGCGATCAGCAGCACGGCAATGCCGACGAAGATCAGGCGGTGGAGCGCCTTGTCGTCCCGGCTTGTCGGCAGCGCGGCGGCGATCGGCGCGGCGTCGAGGGCGGCAGTGTCGGCCATGTGTGAGCCTCAGTTCGCGGTCAGGCCGTGCGCCCGAACAGGCCGGCGGGTTTGACGAGCAGCACCAGCACCATGATCACGAAGATCACGGTGGCCGAGGCCTCCGGATAGAACACCTTGGTCAGCCCCTCGACGAGGCCCAGGGCGAAGCCCGTGATCACCGAGCCGATGATCGAGCCCATGCCGCCGATCACCACCACGGCGAAGACCACGATGATGATGTCGGCGCCCATATTGGGGTTCACCGAGTAGATCGGGGCGGCCAGCACCCCGGCAAAGCCAGCGAGCGCCACGCCGAACCCGTAGGTCAGCGTCAGGAACAGCGGCACGTTCACGCCGAAGGCCTGGACCAGGGTCGGGTTTTCGGTCGCGGCCCGGAGATAGGCGCCGAGCTTGGTCTTCTCGATGACGAGCCAGGTGGCGATGCACACGGTCAGCGAGGCGACCACCACCCAGGCCCGGTAGTTCGGCAGGAACATAAAGGGCAGGCGCTGGCCGCCGGACAGCTCGGGCGGGATCGCGTAGGGCAAACCCGAGACGCCGTACTGGTTGCGGAAGAGGCCCTGGATGATCAGCGCCAACCCGAAGGTCAGCAGCAACCCGTAGAGGTGGTCGAGCTTGTAGAGCCGGGCGATGAGCACCCGCTCCAGCACGATGCCGAAGGCACCCACCACGAGCGGCGCGAGGCCCAGCGCCCACCAGTAGCCGAGGCCGAAATAGGTGAGCAGCATCCAGGCCACGAAGGCGCCCATCATGTAGAGCGCACCGTGGGCGAAGTTGATGATGTTCAGGAGCCCGAAGATGATCGCGAGCCCGAGCGACAGGATCGCGTAGAACGACCCGTTGATCAGGCCGAGCAGCAGCTGACCGAACAGAGCCTGCGTCGGCACACCGAAGATCGTGGTCATGGCCGTTCTCCGCGCCCCGATCGCATGCTCAGCCCTTCACGAGGGGGCAATTGCCCTCGTTGAGCGGGCGGAAGACCTGATCGCCGGGGATGGTCTCGAGCTTGTTGTAGAGGTCCCACTCGCCCTTCGACTCGGCGGGCTTCTTGACCTCGAACAGGTACATGTCGTGGATCTTGCGGCCGTCGGCGCGGATCACGCCCTTGCCGAACAGCGGGTCGTCAGTCGGCATCGCCTTCATCTTGGCGACCGTCGCCGCGCCGTCGGACGTCGACTTCAGCTCGGCCACCGCCTTCAGGTAGTGGAGCACGTCCGAGTAGACGCCCGCATGGTTGGCGGTGGGCTTCGAGCCGCCCTTCATCTGCTTGGCGAACCGGTCCGAGAAGGCGCGGGTCTGGTCGTTCAGGTCCCAGTAGAACGGCTCGGTGAGCACGAGGCCCTGCGCGACCTTGGTGCCGAGCGAGTGGACGTCCGAGGAGAAGACCAGGAGGCCGGCGAGCGCCTGCCCGCCCTCGGTGATGCCGAACTCGCCGGCCTGCTTGATCGAGTTGATCGTGTCGGTGCCGGCATTGGCGAGCCCGATCACCTTGGCGCCCGACCCCTGCGCCTGCAGCAGGAAGGACGAGAAATCCGACGTCGGGAACGGGGTCTTGACCGAACCCACAACCTTGCCGCCGTTCTTGGCAATGACCGCGCTGGTGTCGCGCTGGAGGGTCTGACCGAAGACGTAGTCGGCGGTGAGGAAGAACCACGTGTTGCCGCCGCGCTTCACCATGGCGCCACCGGTGCCGTTGGCGAGCGCCACCGTGTCGTAGACCCAGTGGATCGTGTTCGGCGTGCATTGCGGGCCGGTCAGATCGGCCGTGCCGGCGCCGGTATCAACGAAGACCTTGTTCTTCTCCTTGGTGACCTGGCTGATGGCGAGCGCCACCGAGGAGGTCACGCCGTCGGTGATCATGTCGACGGCGTCGCGGTCGTACCACTGCCGGGCGATGGCAGCGCCGACATCGGGCTTGTTCTGGTGGTCGGCGGAGACGATCTCGACCTTCAGCCCGTGCTGTTCCGGCTTGAAATCCTCGACCGCGAGCTTGGCGGCCACCACCGAGCCCTCGCCGCTGATGTCTGAATAGGCGCCCGAGCGGTCGCCGAGGATGCCGATCTTCACGTTCGTCTGGGCCGCTGCGGTACCCATCATCAGGGCTCCAGCGAGGGCGGCGAGGGTCACAGGCCGGGCGATACGTCCGAACATGTTCGTTTCCATCCTTGAATTTACGCACCCATTCGCGCCGACCCGGTATTCGGACTGACGGGGGAGTTATTGAAACGTCTTACGTTGCCGTATTCTCGAGCAGATAACCGTCACCGTCATTTCGGGGCCGCACAGCGGAGCCCGGGATCCTGAGCCGCCGGATATGTTCGTTGCGCGACACTCCGAGCCCGCGATTTTTCTGGATTCCGGGCTCTCGCCTGCGGCAAGCCCCGGAATGACGGTGCCCCTATCAACTGTGATCCGCTGTTTGGACAGATCTCAGCCATGTCGTTAGACGCCGAGATAGGCGTGCAGCTTGTCGATATTGGCGTCAAGCTCGGCATTGGGGATCATGTCGACCACCCGCCCCTGCTCGATCACAAAATGCCGGTCCGCCAAGGTCTGGGCGAAGCGGAAGTTCTGCTCCACCAACACGATGGTGTAGCCCTGTGTCTTCAATTGCTGGATGGTCCGGCCGATCTGCTGGACGATCACCGGTGCAAGACCTTCGGTCGGCTCGTCGAGGAGGATCAGCTTGGCGCCGGTCCGCAGGATGCGCCCGATCGCCAGCATCTGCTGCTCGCCGCCGGAGAGCTTGGTGCCCTGGCTGCCAGCGCGCTCCTTCAGATTTGGGAAGAGCTGGTGAATCTCCGCCACCGACATGCCCCCCGGCTTCACCCGCGGCGGCAGCATCAGGTTCTCGTGGACCGTGAGGCTCGCGAAGATGCCGCGCTCCTCCGGCACATAGCCGAGCCCGAGGCGGGCGATGTTGCGCGAGGCCATGCGGATGGTCTCGACGCGGTCATAGACGACCGAGCCGGCGCGCTTGCCGAGGATGCCGATGATCGCCCGAAGCGTCGTGGTCTTGCCCGCGCCGTTGCGCCCAAGCAGCGTGATCACCTCGCCCGCCCGGACATCGATGTCGATGCCGTGGAGGACGTGGCTCTCGCCGTACCAGCCCTCCAATCCGCGGACCGTGAGGAGCGAGCCGGTTGCGGCGGCCGGCACGACCGTCTTCAGCGCCGCCTCAGGCATGTCCCGCCCCGATATACGCTTCGACCACGCGCGGATCCTTCGAGACTGTGGCGTAATCGCCCTCCGCCAGCACCTGCCCGCGGGCCAGGACGGTGATGCGGTCTGACAGGGAGGCGACCACCGAGAGGTTGTGTTCGACCATCAGGATGGTTCGGTCCTTCGAGACCCGCCGGATGAGGGCCGCAGTCCGGTCCACATCCTCGTGGCCCATGCCGGCCATCGGCTCGTCGAGGAGCAGCATCTCGGGATCGAGAGCGAGCGTCGTGGCGATCTCCAGCGCGCGCTTGCGACCGTAGGAGAGTTCGACCGCCAGCACGTCGGCGAAGTCCGAGAGTCCCACCGCCTCGACCAGCGCGAGGGCCTCGCCGTTCAGCGCCCGCAGGACCCGCTCGGGCCGCCAGAAGTCGAAGGAATCGCCCCGGAGCCGCCTTTGCAGGGCGATGCGGACATTCTCCGTCACGGTGAGGTGAGGAAACACGGCCGAGATCTGGAAGGACCGCACGAGGCCGAGCCGCGCGACATCCGCCGCCTTGAGCCCGGTGATGTCGCGATCTTTGTAACGAATCGTCCCGGCAGTCGGGATCAGGAATTTAGTCAGGAGATTGAAGCAGGTAGTCTTGCCGGCGCCGTTCGGTCCGATGAGCGCGTGAATCGTCCCGCGCTCCACCTGCAACGCCACGCCGTTGACGGCCCGGAATCCGCGGAATTCCATTGTCAGGCCATCGGTCGCCAGGATTACATCCCGTGCCAAGCGTGTCCCTCCCGGGTTTGATTTCTTGCCGCCATATCGCCGATCCGCGGCAGCACAGTCCATCGCTAACGCTCGCGGCGACGCGACAATCCCCCGGGAGTGATATCAGTCGGCGGCAGTGTCACGCCGACCGCTGAACCGAACTTGACCGCTCGGCAGAGCGCCATTAACGCAGACAAATCCGGACGCCGCTACGATCGAGGAGGCACCGCATGGTCGGTCGAGCGGCCTATCTCGCCGTCGACTGGGGCACGACGAATCGCCGGGCCTTCGCCATGTCGGCCGAGGGCGCGGTGCTGGACAGCCTGCAGGACGAACAGGGCGTGCTCGCCCTCGAGCCCGGCGACTATCCTGCAGCAATCGCGTCTCTGCGCGCGCGGCTCGGTGCCAACCCGGTCATCGCCGTCGGGATGGTGGGTTCGAACCGGGGCTGGCAGGGGGCGCCCTACGTGGCCGCGCCGGCGACCCTCGCTGCCCTGGCGCAGGCCTGTATCGCGCCGGCTCCGGACGTATGGATCGTCCCCGGTGTCGCCCTGCGGCACGAGAAGCGTCCCGATGTGATGCGGGGCGAGGAGATCCAGGTCTTCGGCGCGATCGGCGCGGGTGCCGCGCCGCCGACGGCGTTGTTCTGTCAGCCGGGCACGCACAACAAGTGGATCGAGACGGTCGACGGCGCCATCACGGATTTCACCACCGTGATGACCGGTGAAATCTTCGCCCTCCTGCGGGCACAGGGCATCCTGGCCGGTATGCTCGACGGGGTCGTGGCGGATGGAGCCGCCTTCCGTAGGGGGGTCCGGCGCGGGATCACGTCCCGGAATCTCGCCGCCACCCTGTTCGAGGTCCGCTCCGGGCTCCTCCTCGATCGTCTCGCCGCCGCCGAGGCAGCTTCGTATGCCAGCGGCATCCTGATCGGCGCCGATATTGGCACCCGGGACGACCTTCAGCGCCGCCCGGTTCATCTGCTCGGCGGCGGCCCGCTGGCCGCGCTCTACGCCGTTGCCATCACCGAAGCAGGCGGGGATCCGGTGATCGTGCCGGACGGTTCAACCACAGCCGGTATCCACGCCATCTGGAGTCTGCGGGCATGACCATCCTCGACCGGTTCGAGGCGGCCTTCGCGGCCTGCCCGCTCGTCGCGATCCTGCGTGGGCTGACGCCGGACGAGGCGCCGGCCATCGGCGAGGCCCTGGTCGGCGCCGGATTCACCCTCATCGAAGTACCCCTGAATTCGCCCGATCCGCTGCAGAGCATTGCGGTGCTCGCCGAGCACCTCTCCGGGCGGGCCCTGGTCGGCGCCGGCACCGTTCTGACCGCGCGGCAGATCGGCGACGTTGCGGCAGCCGGGGGGGCCCTCGTCGTGTCGCCGAACGCTGATCCGGCCGTGATCGGTGCGACCGTCACCGCCGGACTCGCCTCTCTGCCGGGCTATCAGACGCCAACGGAAGCCTTCACGGCCCTGGCGGCGGGCGCGACCGCGCTTAAGCTGTTCCCCGCGGACGTCGCAACGCCCCTGGCGCTCAAGGCTCACCGTGCGATTCTGCCGCCGGACACGCGGGTTCTGGCGGTCGGCGGGGTCGTGCCCGAAACGATCGCAAGCTGGCGGCAGGCGGGCGCCGTCGGCTTCGGCCTCGGATCCAACCTCTACCGCCCCGGCAAGCCGGCCGCCGACGTCGCGCGCGATGCAGCGGCCTACGTGACGGCGTTCCAGCGAGCCGCCTAGCGCGCCACGCTCGGCGTTCCGCCCGCTTGGACCGAAGCCGAGGCTCGCCTATCAGGCTCGCGCATCGGACAGCACGGGAGCGATCGGTGATCGGTGACAGCACGGTATCGGCCGGTGGCGACGGATTTGCGGGGCTCGAGACACCGTGCCTGCTTCTCGATGCGGATAAGTTGCACGCCAACGTCGCCCGGATGCGCGGGCATCTCGACGGGCTGGGCGTGACACTCCGCCCCCATCTCAAGACCGCCAAGTCCCTCGAGGTCGCGCGCCGGGCGATGGCGAGTCCCGCCGGGCCTGCCACGGTCTCGACGCTGCGAGAGGCGGAGTTCTTCGCCGAGGGCGGCGTGCGCGACATGATCTACGCTGTCGGCATCGCGCCGCAGAAGCTCGACCGGGTCGGCGCGATCCGGCGGCGATGGGGGACGGATCTGGCGATCGTCGTTGATGCGGTCGCGCAGGCCGAGGCCGTCGCAACCTGGAGCCGCCGGACCGGAGATGCCCTTCCGGTGCTGATAGAGGTGGATGCCGATGGTCACCGCTCGGGTGTCGGGCCACGCGATGCGGAGGCGCTCGTCGCCATCGGCGGTGCGCTCAACGCTGGCGCCCGCCTGCGCGGCGTGTTGCTTCATGCCGGCGACAGCTACGGGTTGAGCGATCCCGCCGCGCTCCGTGCAGCGGCCGAGGCCGAGCGCCGTGCCGCCGTTGTGGCGGCCGAGACCCTGCGCGCGGCCGGGCTGCCCTGCCCGATCGTGAGCGTCGGCTCGACACCGACCGCCCGCTATGCGGAGAACCTGGTCGGCATCACGGAGGTGCGCGCCGGCGTCTTCATGATCGGCGACCTGTTCCAGGCGGGGGTCGGATCGTGCGCGGTGGACGACATCGCGCTGACTGTTCTGGCGACGGTGATCGGACACCAGCGGGACAAGGGCTGGATCATCACGGATGCCGGGTGGATGGCGCTCTCGCGCGACCGCGGCACGGCGCGGCAGGCAATCGATCAGGGCTACGGCTTGGCCTGTGACCTCACCGGACGGCCCTTCCCCGACCTGATCGTACAGGATGCCAATCAGGAGCACGGCATCGTGGCGGTGCGGAAGGGCTCGGCGGCCGGGCTCCCCGATCTCCCGATCGGAGCGCGCCTGCGGGTCCTGCCAAACCACGCCTGCGCCACCGGTGCCCAGCATGATCGCTACCACGTCGTCGCCGACGGAAGCCTGACCGGCGAGATTTGGCCGCGCATCAACGGCTGGTGAAACGGGGCGCCGCGCCTAGCGACGATTGGCGATGTCGCGGGCCGAGCGGTCGGACCGGTCGACGACCGTCCGGCAGGCATTGCTGAGCGACACGCGCTTGTCGCGCAGGCAGAGGGTGATCGCACCGGCATTCGGGATCTGGGCAGCGCACAGGCGCATCACGTCCGGCGTGCAGGCGGCCCGTTCGGCCCCCGTCTCCGCGCACGCCGGGACCGCGCCGATGAGGACGGCGAACAAGGCGAAGGGTGCGGACTTCATCGCGATGGGTTCTCCTGAACGGGTCCGGGCAGCGAACGGCCAAGCCTCGGCATCGGGCGAGAACGCCGATGCGGGACAAGATATCCCATGGCGCTTGTTTCAATCTGACGCAGGGGCGTTGCCGCTCCGTCGCGGGGCGCTTGGCTCACGGATTTCCGCTCGGCGCGATCGCTCCTGTGGTGGCCGGCTCGCTGAGCGCAGCGCCGATGATAGGCTGCGTTCTCTGCCGGTCCACCTTATCCGCCGAGACGAGAGCTGCGGCGATCAGGGCCGACACCGCCAGCGTCGCCTTCACCACGTCCCAGACCCGCGCGAGCATGGCCGAACTCCAACGGCGTTACTGATGGCAAGCGGCGGATCCGCCTCGACAATCCGCACCCCATCATCCTCGGCCGCAGCTCTTCCCAAAACCTTTCTCGTGCGGCCGAGACCTGCATATCCTCGGCGACGTGATGCAATCGGGCCTCACCGAAGTTGCGGTCTGGCCACGGCCGCGGCCGCCATCGCCTCGAAGACCAGAGCGTGGCGCCGCGCGAGAGCCTCAATATCGTGCGTGTAGCCACCGCCGATCACCGCAGCGAGTGCGATCCCGCGGGCGCGGGCCTGGGCCACGACAAAGCGATCGCGGGCGAGCAGACCCTCATCGGTGAGGCAGAGCCGGCCGAGGCGGTCATCGCGATGCGGATCGACCCCGGCATTGTAGAAAACGAGGTCCGGCGCGAACGCATCGAGAAGCGGCGGCAGCCGGGCCCTCAGGACTTCGATGTAGCCGGCATCGTCGAGCCGGTCCGGCAGACCGATGTCGAGGTCTCCGGCGATCTTCTGGGCAGGGTAATTGTTTTCGCAGTGGATCGAGAGGGTGAACAGGTCGGGGTCGCGAGCGAGGCAATCCGCGGTGCCGTCTCCCTGGTGCACGTCGAGATCAATCACGAGCACGCGCCGGACGAGCCCTTCGGCCTGGAGGGTGCGCGCCGCCACCGCGACATCGTTGAGCACGCAGAAGCCGGCACCCTGTTGTCGGCGCGCATGATGGCTGCCGCCGGCGGCGCTGCCGGCCAGCCCCTCCGCAAGGGCAAGGCGCGCGGCCAGGAGGGTGCCACCCACCGAGGCGCGAGAGCGGCGGACCAGGGCGGCATCCACCGGAAGCCCGATGGCCCGCTCGGTCTCCCGGCCGACATCACAGGCCAGAACCGCATCCACATAGGCGGGATCATGGGCGCGGATCAGGATATCCGCACCGGCCAGCTCCGGCGTGACGAAGCCCAGGGGCGCCAAGCCCCTGGCGATCAGCGTCTCCGCGAGGAGGCTGTACTTGCGCATCGGAAATCGATGGCCGGACGGAAGGGATGCCTCGTAGGCCGGATGGAAGGCGATCGGCGGGATCACGCGGGCAGATCCAGATCGGCCAGCAGAGCGTTGGCGAGCGCCTGCCCGCTCTCATAGGCCGCCTCGATCCGGGCACCGAGACACCAATCTCCGGCCGCTCCGAGGCGCAGAGCGGGATCATACAGGCAGGGCACCTGCAGGGCCGTCTCGACCTGCGCGTAAAGCCAGCGATGCGCCTCCGCGTGGGTCGGTCGAAGTTCGGTTCCGAGGTGGTTCCCGGCTGCCCGAACGAGTTCGGCGACGATTGCAGCGCGCGTGGCTTCAAGGTGCCGACGGGACCAATCCGGCGTGGCATGCACCGTGAGCCGGGTTCCGGCGGGCCGGCCGGGCTTCGAGGAATCGCATGCGATCAGACCGATCGAGTCGGTCCGCGGCTCGAAAAGGGCATCGGACGGGCCCGTCTCAACGGCCAGCATGAGGGACCAACAGGGCGCATAGGAAGCGCGGGTGATCTCGGGCAACATGACGCCTGTGGACTCGAGGAGCGTCATGATCTGCGGCGCCGGAAACGTGACAGCCACAGCGTCGAATGGGCCGTGAACGGTCCCGGATGCATCCTCGACACGCCAGCCAGCCGCCTCTCGATGAAGTCGCAGGACGGTCGTGGCCGTCGCGACCGGAAGATTCGCCAGCAAGTCACGAACGGGCTCTGCCATGCCGGGCACGCCGACGTATCGTTCGGAACCGGCCCAGGGCGCGACGATGCCGCGCTCGGCCCATCTATCCATCTGCGCTTTGAAAACGGCCCCGCGCGCCCGCATGAACTGTGCGCCGTGGTCGAACTGCACGGCGCCGACACGTCGGGTCGCCATGCGACCCCCAACTCCGCGCCCCTTGTCGAAGACGTGTACGCGCAAGCCCTCCTCGACGAGCCGGCGCGCGGCGGCTGCGCCAGCCATGCCGGCGCCGAGAACCGCGACAATCCCCTGCTCGATCACGCGCCTGCTCCGCCTCGGAGAGCGGCTCTGATGGCCGCACGGCAGCGAAAATAGAGGACACCACGAACGACGTCAGAGCGACCGATTTTCGCTCCACGCCGCAAGCGAACGGGGATCGCGACAACGATGCTGACGGGAGGAGCGCACCGCGCGGTCGTCCGAGGGTGCATGGTGCGGGTAGAGGGAATCGAACCCCCACGCCTTGCGGCTGGCGATTTTGAGTCGCCCGCGTCTACCAGTTCCGCCATACCCGCGTGCCAGGGGCTCTTCGCATAGGTCGGCAGCTCCGGCCAAGTGTGTTTTTGCGATCGGCATCGATCTGGCCAAGGTGGGTCGCCTATGCTCAAAGGGCGGCCGATCGCTCAATTCGGGATCTTGAATGCTCCGCCGGCTCTACGCGTGGATCCTGGCCCTCAGCGACAGACCATCTGCGCCCTACGCGCTCGGCGCCGTGGCCTTCGCCGAAAGCTCCTTCTTCCCGGTTCCACCGGACGCGATGCTGGTGCCTATGGCCGTCGCTCGACCTGACCGGGTCTGGCTCTACGCCACGATCGCGACCGTCGCCTCGGTGATCGGCGGACTCGTGGGTTATGCCATCGGGGCTCTTCTGTTCGATTCCGTCGGCGAGTGGCTCATCCGCCTCTATGGTTTGCAGAACTCGGCGGCGACCTTCCAAGATTCCTACGCGCGTTACGGCCACTGGGTGATCCTGCTGAAGGGGCTCACGCCGATCCCCTACAAGCTCGTGACGATCACGTCGGGCTTCGCCCATTACAGCCTGTTCTGGTTCACAATCCTGTCGATCGTGACCCGCGGCGCGCGCTTCTTCATTCTGGCCGGACTGCTCGGCCGCTATGGTGTCCAGATCCGCGGCGTGCTCGATCGGCATCTCAACGCGGTCGCGGCGATCTCCGTCGCCGTCATCGTCCTCGGCTTCCTGCTCTTCAAGGTAATCCTGTAGCGATGAATACGGCGGCCGCCCTGCGCCTCAAGACCGCTGGCCTCTGGCTCGCGATCGCCTCCGCCCTCACCGTCGGAGCCGCACTCGTTCTTCAGTACGGATACGGCTACGCACCCTGCAAGCTCTGCCTGACCGAGCGGCTACCCTATTACGCGGCGATTCCGCTGGGCCTGCTGGCACTGTTCCTACCGGAGCGTCTGGCGCGGATCGCGCTCGGGCTGGCCGCCCTCGGCCTGCTCTATGGGGCGGGTATCGGGGTCTATCATGCCGGCGCCGAATGGGGCTTCTGGCCGGGCCCGGCCGATTGCGGTGGCGGAACGGGAGCCAATCCGGGCCAGATCGGCGAATTCCTCAACGCGCTCCAAGCCACGAAGGTGGTCGATTGTTCGGTGGCAGCGCTGCGCGTGGCCGGAATCTCGCTCGCCGGCTGGAGCGCTTTGATCTCCGCGCTGCTGGCCTCGTTCGCGGGGACCGCCGCCCTGAAGCCCTGAGCTTCGCGCAGGCTCGAACCTCGATCAGTTCCGGTCGTCGGGCAGGATCGGGATCGCCGCGACCTCGATGCCCTCCTCGACCAAGGCGCGCGCCTCTGCGGGCGTTGCCTCGCCGTAAATCGAGCGGCCTTCGGCTTCGCCATAATGGATCCTGCGCGCCTCTTCGGGGAAGCGCGCGCCGACATGCTCGGCATTCGCCACGACGTGCTCGCGGAGTGCGCGCAGCATCGCCCTCATCTGCCGCTCGGGCTCGGCGATCATGGTCACCGGAGCCTCCACCTTCGCAGGCGCCGCCGGTTCACGTTCCCGATCCGTGCGGGCGACGTTAGGCACCATCAGGGCCTTGCCGACCTTCGCGGTTTCGCAGACCGGGCACGTCACGAGTCCGCGTTCGATTTGCGTGTCGTAGGAATCGGAGGACGGGAACCAGCTCTCGAAGCCGTGTCCGGCCTCGCAGACGAGACTGTACCGGATCATTCTGTTGCTTGCTGTGGTGCCTACTGCGACGCTCGAACCTGTGAACCGAGGCGCTCGATGGTGAAAGGCCGGCCGTGCTGCAGCGACGGAATACGCGCCCGGGCCTCCGCGACCTGCGCGAGATCGATCTCCGCCAGGATGATCCCGGGCTCGGCCCCGCCAGCATCGGCCAGCACCCGGCCCCAGGGGTCGACGATCAGCGAGTGGCCGTATGTCTCGCGTCCGTCCTCGTGCACCCCCCCTTGCGCGGCTGAGATCATGAAGGCGCCGGTCTCGATGGCCCGAGCCCGCTGCAGGACGTGCCAATGGGCCTCCCCGGTTTGACGGGTAAAACAGGCCGGAGCCGTCAGCACATCCGCGCCCGCTTCGGCGAGGGCGCGGTACAGAGCGGGGAAGCGGATATCGTAGCAGATCGTCAGGCCCAGCGTCGCCCACCCCGTCTCGGCAAGCACCGCACAGGCGCCTCCGGAATAGGTGGCCGATTCCCGCCAGCGCTCACCGCTCGGCAGGTCGACATCGAAGAGATGCAGCTTGTCGTAGGAGGCTAGGATCGCACCGTCGGCACCGATCAGGTAGGCCCGGTTGGCGATCTTGTCACCGGACCGGACTGCGATCGAACCGATCTGAACGACGGTGCCGGTCGCCCGCGCGGCCTCACGGATGGCTGCAAGGGTCTGGTCCTGCTCCTCGGTGGTGACGTGGGCGAACAGGCGCTCGCGGCTCCGCTCCACCAGGGAGGTCATCTCGGGTGTCTGCACGTAGGCCGCCCCCCGCCCCGCCGCCTCGCGGACGCCCGCCACGGCCGCATCGCGGTTGACAACCGGGTCGCGCCCCGACCGCATCTGCAAGCAGGCGGCCGTGAACCGGGCCTCAGGCATCGGCCGTGTCCTTCAACAGCGGGTCGAGCTTGCCGGACCGGTCGAGGGCATAAAGATCATCGCAGCCGCCGACATGGGCGGCACCGATGAAGATCTGCGGTACGCTCGTGCGGCCGCCGGCGCGCCCGACCATGGCGGCACGGGCGCCCTGCACGCGCTCGACGTCGATCTCCTGAAAGGCCGCGCCCTTCTCCTTCAGCAGGCTCTTGGCCGCCGAGCAGTAGGGACACCAGGCCGTGGTGTAGATTGTGACCGGCTGCATCGCGATGGTCGTCCCGCGCGTGAACTCCCGACATATAGGAGCGCGGGGTGTGACTTGCCTATGCCCGTCTGGTCACAGGCGACGTGGTCCGCGCAGCGGCCAGTTCAGGCGGCCAGGAGTTTCTCGACCTCGTTGACGAGATCGCGGAGATGGAAGGGCTTCGACAGGACCTTGGCGTCCTTCGGAGCCTTCGAATCCGGATTGAGGGCGACCGCCGCGAAGCCGGTGATGAACATCACCTTGATGTCGGGATCGAGTTCGGTGGCGCGGCGCGCCAGCTCGATGCCGTCCATCTCGGGCATCACGATATCGGTCAGCAGCAGCTCGAACGGTTCCTCGCGCAGCCGGTTGTAGGCGGAGAGGCCGTTGTCGAAGGACAGGACATCATAGCCCGCATTCTGCAGCGCCTTGGCCAGAAAGCGGCGCATGTCGTTGTCGTCTTCCGCCAGCAGGATTTTCATCGGCCGGATCCGAGCCTTCGAGTCGAGAAGTTGATCCCATAAAGGGAGGCGATGGTAAACAAGGTGTTAGGATGGAGCACGCAGCGGGCGCCGCGTGTCTCCCGAGCGACTATGCGAGGCGCCGGCACGGAGTGGACAGGCGGTCGATCGCACACCACACTGAACGCCTGTCGTCCTCGTTCGAACGCCGGGGTGTCCACCAGCCGATGACTGCATCCGAACCGGTACAGCCAGACGCCTTCGGATTTGCCCCGGCCTTCGCGGTCGACGAGCCCGCGGCGCACACCCTGCCTTTCGTCTTCAATACCGGCCATTCCGGGGCCGTCTACCCCCCCGACTTCATTGCGGCCTCGCGGCTCGATGCCCTGGCTCTGCGTCGCTCTGAGGACGCCCATGTCGAACGACTGTTCGCTCCGGTCGTCGAACTGGGCGCGCCTCTCCTGCGCGCCAACTTTCCCCGCGCGTTCCTCGACGTGAATCGCGAACCCTACGAACTCGATCCGCGCATGTTCGAGGGGCGCCTGCCGCCGTTCGCCAATACCCGCTCGATGCGCGTCGCCGGCGGTCTCGGGACGGTGCCGCGGGTCGTCGCCGACGGTCAGGAGATCTATTCGCGCCGCCTCCCCGTGGCCGAGGCGACGGCCCGGATCGAGGGCCTGTACAAACCGTATCATCGGG
Source organism: Methylobacterium sp. P1-11 (assembly GCF_008329595.1). Classification (NCBI taxonomy): domain Bacteria; kingdom Pseudomonadati; phylum Pseudomonadota; class Alphaproteobacteria; order Hyphomicrobiales; family Methylobacteriaceae; genus Methylobacterium; species Methylobacterium sp. P1-11. Next base: position 40,157 of record NZ_NPKS01000015.1, on the reverse strand, counting down.
TGCTGCGCGGCCTCATCCAGCGCACGGCGCGCACGCATGGTCGCTGCATGCTCGTCGACTGCCACTCGATGCCGTCATCGAGCCTGGGCCGTGATCCGGCGATGAACGCGGACGTGGTCCTGGGCGATCGCTACGGGACGGCCTGTGCGCCCGTCCTGATCGACGGGTTCGAGGCCGCGTTCCGGGCGCGGGGCCTCCGCGTGGTCCGCAACAAGCCCTATGCCGGCGGCTTCATCACGGAGCATTACGGCGAGCCGAACCTCGACCGACACGCACTCCAGATCGAGATCAATCGCGGGCTCTACATGAACGAGGCCAGCCTCGCGATGACATCGGGCTTTCCGGCACTGGCGGACACATTGCGCGCCGTCATCCTCGATGTTGCCAGAGACCTCGACGATCTCGTGCCGCGCCGCATGGCTGCGGAATAGCGGCAGCGCGAGGCCCGTTCATCGGACATAGCCGGTCCCGTGGACCGCACAGAAAAAAGGCCACTCCCGAAGGAGCGGCCCGAAGTCTAGGGAGGAAACGCCCAAGAAGGGCAGCGAGACCGCGACGCCATCGCGATCTCGCAATGCACAAATTAAAGTGCGGCGCACAAGAAGCAAGAGCAAAACGGCGTCCCCGGCCGCATCCCATGCATACCTGAACCGCGTTCACCGGACGCAGCGGAGAACGTCGCGGCAGCCGGACGATGCATCGAGGCGGAAAGGAAACCCTGATCGCGGTGTCCGACGATCCGGGTTCGATGGCGACATCTGGATCGATCGACGGCGCCGGCTCGGGTCGACACCGTGATCGCCGCGCCTGCGCCGGTCGCGTTGCTCAGCCCTGCCCCTTCAAGAGCTTCTCGATCTCGGACCTCAGCGGGCCTGAGAGGTCTTTCCGCTCAAGGGCGTAGGCGAGGTTTGCCGTGAGAAAGCCGAGCTTGGAACCAGTATCATAGGTGCGGCCCTGGTAGCGCATGCCAAAGAAGGCCTGCATCTGCATCAGCTCGATCATGGCATCGGTGAGCTGGATCTCGCCACCCGCGCCCTTCTTGCCGTGCTCCAGAATCCCGAAGATCTCGGGCTGCAGGATGTAGCGGCCGGAAATGATGAAGTTCGATGGCGCGGTGCCCTGCTTGGGCTTCTCGACCATCCCGGTGATCTGGAACGACTGACCGTAGGTCTCGCCGACACTGACGATTCCGTATTGATGCGTCTCCTCGGGCGCCACCTCCTCGACGGCAATGATGTTGCCGCCGTGCTGCTCGTAGGCCGACAGCATCTGATGCATGCAGCCGCGGCTCAGCATGTCGGGCAGCAGCACCGCGAAGGGCTCGTCACCGACGATCTCGCGGGCACACCAGACCGCATGGCCGAGACCGAGAGGCGCCTGCTGGCGTGTGAAGCTGGTCTGGCCAGCCTTCGGCAGATCCTTCTTCAGCTCCTCGTAAGCCGCTGTCTTGCCCCGCTCCTGCAGAGTGTGGTCGAGTTCGAAGGCGATGTCGAAGTGATCCTCGATCACCGCCTTGCCCCGACCCGTGACGAAGATGAAATGCTCGATTCCCGCCTCGCGGGCTTCGTCGACGACGTGCTGCACCACCGGCCGGTCCACGACCGTCAACATCTCCTTCGGGACCGCCTTGGTGGCTGGCAGGAAGCGCGTGCCCAGGCCTGCGACGGGCAGGACGGCCTTGCGGATCGGTTTCATCGAGCGGTAACCCCGGAACAGGATGGAACGACGTGGTCGGCGGTGCGGTCAGTGAGATAGCTTAACGCGAGCCGTCGCAAGGGTTCTACGTCGATAGTATAAGGCGGGGGGGCGTAAATAGTCCGTCTGCGAGCGCGTAAGCAGGCGTGGCGCGACAGCGTCAGTGGGGGCGACATGGCGGTTTTGGTGACGGGCGGCGCCGGCTACATCGGCAGCCACATGGTGCTGGCGCTGCTCGATGCCGGCCATGAGGAGATCGTCGTCCTGGACGATCTCTCCACCGGCTTCGACTGGGCCGTTCCGGAAGGCGTTAAGCTCGTCGTCGGCGACGTGGCCGATCAAGCCCTCGTCACGCAAACGGTCCTCCAGCATCGGATCGATGCGCTGGCCCATTTCGCCGCCAAGATTGTGGTGCCCGATTCTGTCGCCGATCCCCTGGGCTACTACCTGTCCAACACGGTGAAGACCCGTTCGCTGATCGAGGCTTCGGTGCGTGCCGGCGTGCGGCACGTGATCTTCTCCTCGACCGCGGCCGTCTACGGAGAGCCGGAAGTCGTTCCGGTTCCCGAGGATCTGCCGCTGAAGCCGATCAATCCCTACGGCCGCTCGAAGCTGATGAGCGAGTGGATGATCGCCGACGCGGCGGCCGCGCACGGCTTCTCCTACGTGGTCCTGCGCTACTTCAACGTCGCCGGGGCAGATCCGGACGGTCGGTCCGGCCAGTCGACGCCGAATGCCACGCATCTCATCAAGGTCGCCACGCAGGCCTCGCTGGGGCAGCGTGCACGGCTCGACGTGTTCGGCACCGATTACCCGACCCCCGACGGCTCGTGCCTGCGCGACTACATCCAGGTCTCGGATCTTGCCGAGGCGCATCGCCTCGCGCTCGAGCACCTCCGTTCCGGCGGCGAGAGCCTGACGATGAATTGCGGCTACGGTCGCGGCTACTCGGTCCTCGAGGTCGTCGAGGTGGTGAAGCGGATATCCGGCCGCGATTTCGAGGTGCGGCTGTGCCCGCGCCGTGCCGGCGATCCGGCCCAGATTGTCGCCGAAGCCGAGTTGATCCGCGAGCGGCTGGGCTGGAAGCCCCGGCATGACGATCTCGACGCCATCGTCGCCCAGGCGCTCGCCTGGGAGGAGCGCCTGGGGACGCGCAATCGGATCTGATCGGATGTTCTCCCGCAGATGGTTTCTCGCCGCGGGGGCGTGCCTCGCCACCGGGCAGGCTCGCGCCGAGGACGCCTTCCGGACCTTCGTGGAAGCCCTGCGGCCGGACGCGGCGGCGCTGGGTGTCACACCCGAGACCTTCGATGCGGCGTTCCGCGGGATCACGGCCCCCGATCCCGGGATCCTGGCGCATACCCGCCGGCAGAACGAATTCGTCCGGCCGGTCTGGGACTATCTTGTTGGCGCGGTCTCTGCCGGTCGCATAACGCGCGGGCGCGCCCGCGCCGCAGCCCTCACGACGACACTTCAGGCCATCGAGGCCCGCTACGGCGTGCCGGGGCCGATGGTGACCGCATTCTGGGGTGTCGAGTCGGATTTCGGGGCGAGTGCGGGCAGCGTCCCGACCATCCGAGCCCTGGCGACGCTGGCCGAGGCGCGGCACCGCGGCAGCCTGTTTCGGGACGAACTCCTCGCCGCCCTCACGATCCTGCAACGCGGCGACATCACCGCGGACCGGATGAGCGGCAGCTGGGCCGGTGCCATGGGTCAGGTCCAGTTCCTGCCGTCCACCTATCTCGCCCATGCGGTCGATTTCGACGGGGACGGCCGACGCGACATTTGGACGAGCGAGGCGGACGCCCTGGCCTCCATCGCGGCCTACCTCAAGGATCTCGGATGGGATCCGACGCTGTCCTGGGGCTACGAGGTACGCCTGCCGAAAGATTTCGATCTAAGCCGGTACTCGGGCGAACTCGGTGCCTTCACGGAGCGCGGCATCCGCCGCACGGATGGGAAGCCGTTGCCCGCGCGTGGCCGCGCCAGCCTCTTTCTGCCCGGTGGCCTGGGCGCCCCGGTCTTTCTGATCACCGACAATTTCGAAGTAATCCGAGGCTACAATACGTCGGATTCCTACGCGCTGGCCGTGGGCCATCTCGCGGACCGGCTCGCCGGCGGGCCGCCCCTCGCAGCTCCCTGGCCGGCAGCCGGGGCACGCCTCGATGGGCCGGGCCTGCGGTCCCTTCAATCCGGCCTCGCGGCGGCCGGCTTCTACGACGGGCCGACGGATGGCCGCGCAGGCCCGAAGCTGCGCGAGGCGGTGCGGCGCTACCAGATCAGCGTCGGAATACCGGCCGATGGCTATGCCACGCCGGCCCTGCTGGCCCGGATCTCCGGGACACCGGTGCCGCGACGCTGAGCCTGTCGACAGGTTTAGACCTGTGGTCCGCTTCCACCTATAATGGCTGCATTCCGAACGGTTTCCGTTCGGCGTACAGCGTACGGGATGCGCATGGTAGTCGCTCGTCGGCGTCACTCGGAACGCCCGTTGCTCCTCGGACTCGCCGCCCTATTGGGCTTGGCCGGGCTGTCGGCGTTCGGCGGAGGGCCCGCACGCGCCCAGTGGGGCGACAGCTACCAGCAGCCCGGGGGCAGCACCTATTACGAGGCGCCGCCGCGTCGTCGCCCGCGGGACGCCTATTACCGCGACGATGGGACCTACGGGCGCCAGCCCCGCTACGCGCCGCAGCAGGAGGCGCCGCGCCAGTTCTACTGGCCCTGGGAGGATAGGCCGCAGCAGGTGGCGCCGCAGCCGGAGCGCACCTACCGGGCGCCGCGCCCACGCACGCCCTACGGAACCGGGGAGGCGCAGCGACCGGCCCCGGCGGTCAAGCGTCGGGTTCGTCCGGCCCGGGCGCCGACGCCGCCGAAGCCCGCAATCGCCAAGACCGAGCCCAATGTCCAGATTGCCGTGTTCGGCGATTCCCTGGCCGACCATCTCGCGAAAGGCCTCGACGACGTATTCGAGGACAATGCCGACGTCGCCGTGATCGACCGCGCCAAGGGCGACAGCGGCCTGGTGCGCAAGGATGCGGTCGACTGGCCGAAAATTGCGCAGGACTACCTGCAGAGTAATTCCAAGGTTCGCTATGCTATCGTGATGATGGGCGCCAACGACCGGCAGGCGATTCGCGAGGGAGACGAGACGGTCGAGCCCCTCACGGACAGATGGCGCGCCCTCTACCACGCGCGGGTGGAAGCGCTGGCGAAGGTGTTCGTAGATCGCAAGATCCCGCTGATCTGGGTCGGCCTGCCGCCCATGCAGAGTGAAGCGCTGAGCCGCGATCTCGCAGCGCTGAACGACATCGTTCGGGACACGGTCACCAAGGCCGGCGGGACCTATGTCGACATCTGGCCGGGCTTCGTCGACGACCGCGACCGCTACGCCGCATCGGGGCCGGATCCGGAAGGCCAGATCGCCAAGCTTCGCACCGCGGATGGTGTTCACTTCACAAAGGCGGGCGACCGGAAGCTCGCCCATTTCGCCGATGTGGAGCTGAAGCGCCTCATGGGGGCGGTCCCGGGTACGGCCGAGCCTGCGCCCACCGCAACCGTGGCGCCGACCGCAGCGACCCCGACCGCCGGGCCCAGCCTTGACGGGACCGCACCTGCGACCGACACCGCTGCGATCGATCGCCAGATCACAGCGATGCTACCGAGCCTGCCGGAACCACCCGGCGTTCCGGCATTGCCGGTCAAGCCCGCGGCCGGCCCCGTGGTCCCGCTGAGCCGAACGGAGGTCTCGCCCGGCGGCGCGCTACTGAACGGGCGGCCGCGCGAGCCGGATAATTTCGGCACCGTCGAGCGTACGCTTCTGCGCGGCAACGCGCCGATGCCACAACCCGGCCGCGCCGACGACTTCCGTTGGCCGCCCGGCTGAGCCGGGCGCGCCTGTCGCTCGGCCTCAGCGCGGCAAGACGCTGGCTCCCATCAGGGTCTCGTCGATGGCTCGCGCCGCCTGACGCCCCTCGCGGATGGCCCAGACCACCAGAGATTGGCCGCGCCGCATGTCGCCAGCCGCCCAGATCTTCGAATCCGAGGTGCGGTAATCGTCCTCGTTCGCCTCGACATTGCCGCGCTTGCTGACGCCGATTCCGGATTGCTCCAGCAGGCCCTTCTGGACCGAGCCGGCGAAGCCAATCGCCATGAAGACGAGGTCGGCGGGCAGAACGAATTCGGTGCCGGAGATCGGCTGGCGCTTGGCATCGACCCGGGCGCAGACCACGCCGGTAAGCTGGCCCTTCTTGTTGCCTTGGAGCCGAAGCGTCGCGGCCTGAAACTCACGCTCCGCCCCCTCCGCCTGGCTTGAGGAGGTCCGCATCTTCGTCGGCCAATAGGGCCACACGGTCAGCTTGTCCTCCCGCTCCGGCGGCCGCGGGCGGATGTCGAGCTGCGTCACCGACAGGGCGCCCTGGCGGAAGGCGGTGCCGACGCAGTCGGAGGCGGTGTCGCCGCCGCCGATGACGACCACGTTCTTCCCGCTGGCCAGGATCGGCTGCTCGCCGTTGCCGCGCATCGGCTCGTTGCTCACCCGACGGTTCGATTGGACGAGGTACGGCATCGCGTAGTGGACACCGTCGAGCTCCTGGCCCGGGAGCTGCGGGTTGCGCGGATCCTCGGCGCCGCCGCAGAACATCACGGCGTCGAATTCGGCCTTCAGTTCATCCACCGACTTCGTCACGCCGATATTCTGGTTGTAGTGGAAGACGACGCCCTCGGCCTCCATCTGGCGCACGCGTCGGTCGATGTGCCGCTTCTCCATCTTGAAGTCCGGGATGCCGTAGCGGAGGAGACCGCCGGCCTTCGCCTCGCGCTCGAAGACGTGGACATCGTGCCCGACCCGGGCCAGCTGCTGCGCCGCCGCCATGCCAGCCGGCCCTGAGCCGACAACGGCGACACGCTTTCCGGTGCGAGCCTGCGCCAACTCGGGCTTGACCCAGCCCATGTTCCAGGCCCGGTCGGCGATGGCCTGCTCGATCGTCTTGATCGCCACCGGCTGGTTTTCGAGGTTCAGCGTGCAGGCTTCCTCGCAGGGCGCGGGGCAGACGCGGCCGGTGAATTCGGGGAAATTGTTCGTGGAGTGGAGGTTGCGCGAGGCCTCCTCCCAATCCGACTGGAAGACGAGGTCGTTCCAGTCCGGAATCTGATTGTGGACCGGGCAGCCGGTCGGGCCGTGGCAGAACGGGATGCCGCAATCCATGCACCGGGCCGCCTGCTTCGTCAGGTCGTGCTCGTCGAGCGGCAGCGTAAATTCGCGGAAGTGCCGGACCCGATCGGCGGCGAGCTGGTACTTCTGCTCCTGCCGGTCGAATTCGAGGAAGCCTGTGATCTTGCCCATTGGTCAGCCCCTGGGCCGGCCAGTCTGTGACTGCGCTGCCCGCGTCGTCTCGTCTCGTGTGTGCGGGACCGGGCGGCGCACCGCCCGGCCTTGAGCGCCGGCTACTCGGCGGCCGCCGGCATCCGGGCCATCTCCATCTCGCGGAGCGCCCGGCGGTACTCCACCGGCATCACCTTCACGAACTTGGTGCGGTAGGCCGACCAGTTGTCTAGGATCGTCTTCGCCCGCGGGCTGCCCGTGTACTTGAGGTGGTTGGTGATGAGCTGCGTCAGCCGCTCCTCGTCGTGCCCCGACATGTCGGCCAGGATGTCGACCCGGCCCTTGGTTTCCAGGTCGCCGTCCTGGTGGAAGCGGCGCATCAGGTCGTCCTCCTCCTCGACGGGCTCCAGATCGACCATTGACAAGTTGCAGCGCGCCGAGAACGAGCCGTCCTCGTCGAGCACGTAGGCGATGCCGCCGGACATGCCAGCCGCGAAGTTGCGGCCGGTCTCCCCGATCGACACGACCACGCCGCCGGTCATGTACTCGCAGCCATGGTCGCCCATGCCTTCGACCACCGTGATGGCGCCCGAGTTGCGCACTGCGAAGCGCTCACCGGCCGCACCGCGGATGTAGCATTCCCCGGCGATCGCCCCGTACAGCACGGTGTTGCCGACCATAATGGTCCGGTCCGGCGGCGACTTCAGCGCATCGCTCGGCAGGATGATCAGCTTGCCACCCGACAGACCCTTGCCGACATAGTCGTTGCCGTGACCGGTGAGTTCGAGGGTCACGCCGGCCGCAACCCAGGCGCCGAAGCTCTGGCCGGCGGTGCCGCTGAGCTTCACCACGATGGTGTCGTCGGGCAAGCCCTCGTGGCCGTGCGCCTTGGCGACCATGCCGGACAACATCGCCCCGGCCGCCCGGTCCGAGTTCCGGATCGTGTCAGTGAGGACAACCGGCTCACCGGTCTCGACGGCGTGCTTGGCTCCCTCGATCAGACGACGATCGAGGACCGTGTCGATCGGATGATGCTGCACCTCGACGTGGCGGATCGCCGTGCCCTCGGCCACCTTCGGCCGGTGGAACAGCTTGGTGAAGTCGAGTCCCTTCGCCTTCCAGTGGGCGATGGCCTCGACCTTGTCGAGGACATCCGACCGTCCGACCGCCTCTTCCAGTTTCGTGAAGCCCAGGGAGGCCAGGATCTCCCGCACCTCCTCGGCCACGAAGAAGAAGTAGTTCACCACGTGCTCGGGCGTGCCCTTGAAGCGCTTGCGCAGCACCGGATCCTGCGTGGCGACGCCGACCGGGCAGGTGTTCAGGTGGCACTTGCGCATCATGATGCAGCCGGCCGCGATCAGCGGGGCGGTGGAGAAGCCCATCTGGTCGGCGCCGAGGAGCGCCGCGATGATCACGTCGCGCCCGGTCCGGATGCCGCCATCGGCCTGGAGGGCGACGCGTCCGCGCAGGCCATTGAGCACCAGCGTCTGCTGGGTCTCGGCGAGGCCGGTCTCCCAGGGGCCGCCCGCGTGCTTGAGCGAGGTCAGCGGCGCCGCGCCGGTGCCGCCGTCGAAGCCCGAGATCGTGATGTGGTCCGCACGCGCCTTTGCGACGCCGGCCGCCACCGTCCCGACGCCAACCTCGGAGACGAGCTTCACCGACACGTCAGCCAACGGGTTCACGTTCTTCAGGTCGAAGATCAGCTGGGCCAGATCCTCGATCGAGTAGATGTCGTGGTGCGGCGGCGGCGAGATCAGGCCGACGCCCGGGGTTGCGTAGCGGACCTTGGCGATCTTCGCGTCGACCTTGTGGCCGGGCAGCTGGCCGCCCTCGCCCGGCTTGGCACCCTGCGCGACTTTGATCTGCATCATGTCGGAATTGACGAGGTATTCCGTCGTGACGCCGAAGCGGCCGGAGGCGACCTGCTTGATCGAGGACCGGCGTGAGCGCCCGTCCGGCAGCGGCTTGAACCGCTCGACCTCCTCGCCGCCCTCGCCCGAGTTCGAGCGGCCGCCGAAGGAGTTCAGCGCGATGGCGAGCGTCTCGTGCGCCTCCTTGGAGATTGAGCCGTACGACATGGCGCCCGTGGCGAAGCGCTTCACGATCTCGGAGGCCGGCTCGACCGACTCGAGCGGCACCGGCGCGCGGCCGATCTCGGCAGCGGACTTGAGCCGGAACAGGCCGCGCAGCGTCTTGAGCTGGTGCTCCTGCTGGTTCACCAGCGCAGCGTATTCCCGGTAGCGCTCGGGCACGTTCAGGCGCACCGCGTGCTGCAGGGTCGCCACCGTGTCGGGCGTCCAGGTGTGGGTCTCGCCGCGCAGGCGGTAGGCATACTCGCCACCGACATCGAGGGCGTTCCGGTAGATCGGAGCGTCGCCGAAGGCGTCGCGGTGACGGCGGGCCGTCTCCTCGGCGATCTCTGCCATGCCGACGCCCTCGATGGTCGTCGCCGTGCCGAAGAAGTCACGGCCCACGAAGGTAGAGTTCAGGCCGACCGCATCGAAGATCTGAGCGCCGCAATAGGACTGGTAGGTGGAGATGCCCATCTTGGACATCACCTTCAACAGGCCCTTATCGATCGCCTTGATGTAGCGGTAGATGATCTCGTCGTCGGTCAGATCCGGTGGGAACTCGTCCTTCATCTCGAGCAGCGTCTCGAAGGCGAGGTAGGGGTTGATCGCCTCGGCGCCGTAGCCGGCCAGGCACGCGAAGTGATGCACCTCGCGCGGCTCGCCCGACTCGACCACGAGGCCGACCGAGGTCCGAAGCCCTTTGCGGATCAGGTAATTGTGCACCGAGGCCGTGGCGAGGAGCGCCGGGATAGGGATCCGGTCTGGCCCGACCGCCCGGTCGGTGAGCACGATGATGTTGTAGCCGCCGCGCACCGCCGCCTCGGCGCGGTCGCAGAGGCGGTCCAACGCCCCGTCCATGGCCGCCGCGCCGGTCTCGGCCGGGTAGGTCATGTCGAGGGTCTTGGTATCGAACCGGTCCTCGAAATGGCCGATGGAGCGGATCTTTTCCAGATCAGCGTTGGTGAGAATAGGCTGGCGGACCTCCAGGCGCTTGCGCCGGGACGCGCCCTCCATGTCGAGCAGGTTCGGCCGCGGCCCGATGAACGAGACGAGGCTCATCACGGCCTCCTCGCGGATCGGGTCGATGGGCGGGTTCGTCACCTGTGCGAAGTTCTGCTTGAAGTAGGTATAGAGCAGCTTCGACTTCTCGGAGAGGGCCGAGAGCGGCGTGTCCGTGCCCATCGAGCCGACCGCCTCCTGGCCGGTGACGGCCATGGGCTGCATCAGCAGCTTGAGGTCTTCCTGCGTGTAGCCGAAAGCCTGCTGGCGATCGAGCAGGCTGACGTCGCCGCGCGACTCGCGCGGCTGCACCGGGCGAAGATCCTCCAGGACGATCTGAGTGTTCTTCACCCAGTCGGCGTAGGGGTGCGCGGCGGCGAGCTCGCCCTTGATCTCCTCGTCGGAGACGATGCGGCCCTTCTGCAGGTCGATCAGCAACATCCGGCCCGGCTGGAGGCGCCAGGACTGCACGATCTTCTCGTCCGGGATCGGCAGCGTGCCCATCTCGGAGGCGAGCACCACGAGGCCGTCGTCGGTGACGATGTAGCGGGCCGGGCGCAGGCCGTTGCGGTCGAGGGTCGCGCCGATCTGACGACCGTCCGTGAAGGCCACGGCGGCGGGACCGTCCCACGGCTCCATCAGGGCGGCATGATACTCGTAGAAGGCGCGCCGCTCCTCGCTCATCAGCGGGTTGCCGGCCCAGGCCTCCGGGATGAGCATCATCATCGCGTGGGCGAGCGGGTAGCCGCCCTGCACGAGGAACTCGAGGGCGTTGTCGAAGCACGCCGTGTCGGACTGGCCCTCGTAGGAGATCGGCCAGAGCTTCGAGATGTCGTTGCCGAACAGGTCGGAATCGACGCTCGCCTGCCGGGCCGCCATCCAGTTGACGTTGCCGCGCAGCGTGTTGATCTCGCCGTTATGAGCGACCATCCGGTACGGGTGCGAGAGCCGCCAGGTCGGGAAGGTGTTGGTGGCGAAACGCTGGTGGACGAGGGCGATTGCCGAGACGAACCGGTCGTCCTTCAGGTCGAGGAAGTAGCCGCCGAGCTGCGTGACCAGCACCATGCCCTTGTAGACGATGGTCCGGGTCGAAACGGAGACCGGGTAGAATTCCTTCACCCGCGGGTCGTCGAGGCCGTAGACCTTGTTGGAGATCACCTTGCGGGCGACGTAGACCCGGCGCTCGAACGCGTCCTGGTCAGTGACCGAGGCGGGCCGGCCGATGAAGACCTGACGGTGATGCGGCTCGGTGGCCTTCACGGCTTCGCCGAGATCCTCCGGGTCCACCGGCACGTCGCGCCAGCCGAGCAGCGGCAGGCCCTCGGCGGCAAGCGCCGCTTCGACGATCTCCTGGATGATCGCCCGGGGCCCCTCGGCCTTCGGCATGAAGAACTGTCCGATGGCGTACGAGCCCGCCGGCGGCAGTTCGAATCCGAGGCGTGAGCATTCCTCGGCGAAGAAGCCGTGCGGGATCTGCGTGAGGATGCCGCAGCCGTCGCCCATCTTGGGATCGGCGCCCACCGCGCCGCGGTGATCGAGGTTCTCCAGGATCTTCAGACCCTGCTCGACGATGGCGTGTGTCCGGCGGTCATGCATATCGGCGATGAAGCCGACGCCGCAGGCGTCGCGCTCGTTCGCCGGATCGTAGGAGCCCTGGGCTTTCGGGAGCGCGGGATCGCGCACGATGAGCGGCATCGCGCCACCGCGCGGGGCGGCAGCCTGGTCCGTGGACGCAGCAAACTCTTCGGCGGGCCTGCGTTGTGACATGCTTCGTCTCGTCCTTCCCTCGAACCCGTCCGCAGCCAATGAACCCGCGAGCATGTTTCATGCCCGCAAGCCGTCGGCGCCCGGCGCTCCGGCCTCTTGCCGCAGGCCATCCGGCCGGTCCGGTTGGACACGCCCGTCGGCTCACGTTCATCGAGGACCCAGACCGCTCGAGGAGCGGTGCGCTGGCGCGCCCGTATCCGTCAGCCGAAGAACTCGCCCGCGCGCGAGACGGCGACGGCCGGGATGCACGGCCGATGGGACAGTTGTGCTGTCCTAACGGCGGGAAACTGCCAGATTGAAATGTTTTCAGCAAGAGACCGCGCGCGTCTGCAGCGTTGCCGCTCTGGATAGCTGGCCGGCGCCGGGTTCCGGCCTCCGCAATCTCGCCCGAATCGGGGGATCTACGGGACGAGCCGAGCACAAGCGGCATGCGGGGCAACGACCTCGCCGGCATGGTCGAGGTCCGGGTCCACCGGCCCGGACCATGCCGGAACCGGATACTCTGCGGGTCTCCGAATCGGGAACGCACAAGAGTGACGATGAAGAGCAGAGCCGCACGCTTCCGCAGCCAAACGCTTGGTGCGATCGCCCTATCGGCGGCCACCCTTCTGGGTGCGTCCAGCGGCGCGCATGCGCAATTCGCCTTCGAGGACGAGGTCCTGCCGCCGCGGGTCGTGGCTTGGCGCCTCGCCGAGCGCGGCTTCGGCGGCCTCAGCCGCCCGCGCTTCGACGGGCGGGTCTACGTGGTCGATGCTGTCGGTCCGACCGGCGTGCCAGTGCGCCTCATCGTCGACCCTATGACCGCGGCGATCGTGGGCCGCCAACGGATCGGCGCACCGGAATCCTACGCGCGCCTGGAGAGACCGGCGCCCGGCTTCGGCCGGACCGAGGATGAGTCCGTCCCGCACCGCGTGGTCCGTCCTGTTCCCTCCGAGGATATTCCGACGGCGCGACCGCAGCGCCGGTCGAGCGGCGAAGCCATCAGACCTGAAGCCAATCCCGACGGCGTAAATCCCGACGGCGTCGGCCGAAGCGCTCCGCCCAGGAAGGTCGCTCGCGCGGCGCCAGCCCGTACACCCGACATGAAGCCGTCCCACCGCACCTCACCCGAGGCGCCGGCTCCGAAGATCGCCCCAGCCGAAGCGATCAAGAGCGATCCGACGCCGGATTCCAAACCGGAGACCAAGGCGGCGTCGATCGAGAAGGCTCCGTCAGCGCCCTCCGCGGCTCAGGCCACCACGTCGTCGAAACCAGCCGATGCTGCCGTCGCGGAGGCGGCCAAGCCAGCTGCGAAGGACTGGAAGGACCCGCCATCGGACAAGAAGCCGGTGCGCGTGATCGGCGGCGCCACGATCGTTCCGGGCCCGTCCGAGTAGGAACGAAGCCGGAGTAGTCGCCTCATGGGTCGGTGGTCAGCCGCTCGGCACCGGTGAAGACCGTCACCGTATCGGCCCGCGCGATGGCGCAGAGCGTCATGCCGTAGGAACGAGCGCGTTCGAGGGCCAGGGAGGTCGGAGCCGAGATGGCGACGATCACGGCTGCGCCGAGACGCGCGGCCTTCTCGACCATCTCGAACGAGCAGCGGCTGGTGATGACCAGGAAGCCCGCGTCGGCGGCCGCGCCTGACCGCATCATGCCGCCGATCAGCTTATCGAGGGCATTGTGGCGGCCGACATCCTCGCGCACCGCAGCGAGGCTGCCGTCGAGGCGGGCCCACGCCGCCGCATGGACGGCGCGCGTCTCTGCGCCGAGCGATTGGGCGGGATCCAGATCAGACAGAGCGCGGGCGATGGCCGGCAGCGCGACACGGACTCCGGCTGCCGCCCGTGCCTCGGCCCGCGGCAGCTGCGCCAGATCCTCGATTCCGCAGACCCCGCAGCCGGTGCGGCCGCTGATGGCGCGTTTGCGCGCCAGGTGCTCGCGAAGTCGTCCGGGCGCCAGCTCGACGTGGAGGCGAAGGCCATCCACAGCTGCCTCAACCCGGGTCGCACGGATTTCCTCCGCGCTGTCCACGATGCCCTCCGTCAGGCTGAACCCGTAGGCGAAATCCTCGAGGTCCGCGGGGGTCGCCATCATCACGGCGTGCGGCACGCTGCCGTAGACGAGGTTAACGGGCGCCTCGACGGCGAGCGCCCGCGTATCCGGCTTCGGCGCCGCCCCCCCATAGGCCATCACCTGCATGGGCACGCGTACCGCACAGGGCAGCGGACCGGATGATCGATCTCCGGTTTCCGTCGACATCTTGAACTCCGATGGGGCGATACGAACACTAGCCGCCGCTTCATCCCCAACGCAACGCGTCCGAGGACATATCCGCGGGCCCCTAGTGCACCGACGCCACGAGAGGTCGTGAACCGGGCGGAAAGCGCGTGATGCGACGCTTGTGCGGTTGCACCGCGTCGGCCCTTGTGGTCTGAAGCCCCGGTCGGATAATGCCGGGTGACACAACCGGTACTCCGTCACGTCGGTACAATCCCGCACGCAATCAAGACGGGAAGGTCCGGCGGCAGCCAGTTAGCCAGGGGAGCCACGAGAGGCAGATGCGGACGGTGCGGACGATCAACCGGTCACTCTGGAGCCTCGCCGCCTTCGGCGCCCTGCTCTCCCCGATATCCCTTGCCCATGCCGCGGGCTTCGGCCAGCCCGAGCCTTGGGAGATGAGCCGCCAGGTTCAGGTGACCGAGAACGGTCGCGACATCCTCAGTTTCGAGATCGGCCTGCACTGGCTGTCACTCGGCATCTCGGTCTTCGTACTGGGTCTGATCCTCTGGTGCGTCTTCCGCTTCGGCGAGAAGCGGAACCCGACGCCTTCGCGGACAACGCACAACACCGCCATCGAGGTCGCCTGGACGATCGTCCCGGTTCTCATTCTGGTCGCCGTGGCGATCCCCTCGTTCCGCCTGCTGCGCACGCAGCTCTCGGATCCGAAGGCCGACATGATCGTCAAGGTCATCGGCCACGCCTGGTACTGGTCCTACGAGTACCCGCAGACCGAGGCCGGCGGCGGCTTCACCTTCGACGCCAACCTGGACGAGGACAAGCAACCGCGCCTGCTCCAGACCGACAACGAGATGGTGGTCCCGGTCGGCAAGATCGTGAAGATCCAGGTCACCGCCGCCGACGTGCTGCATTCCTGGGCCATGCCGGCCTTCGGCTTCAAGATCGACGCGGTCCCCGGGCGCCTGAACCAGATGTGGTTCAAGGCCGACAAGGAAGGCACCTTCCACGGCCAGTGCTCCGAGCTGTGCGGCCAGCGCCACGCCTACATGCCGATCGTGGTCCGCGTGGTCAGCGAGCAGGCCTACGCCGACTGGCTGAAGGAGGCGAAGACCAAGTACGCCCGCATCGACAACGGCACGAGCGTCGCCGAGGCGCGCTGAGCCCCGGCTGACCGACCCGAACCCATCAGATCCACAAGGCACCCGAATCCATGGCTACAGCCGCAGCCCATGCTCAGGCCCACGAGGTCCACGACCACAAGCCGTCGTTCTTCGCCCGCTGGTTCCTCTCGACGAACCACAAGGACATCGGCACCCTCTACCTGCTCTTCGCCTTCTGCGCCGGGATGATCGGCGCGTTCCTCTCCTTCGGCATCCGGATGGAGATGGAGGCGCCCGGCCTGCAGTATTTCTCGAACCCCGCGACCTACAACGTGTTCGTCACGGGCCACGGCCTCATCATGGTGTTCTTCATGGTGATGCCGGCGCTGATCGGCGGCTTCGGCAACTGGTTCGTGCCCCTCATGATCGGCGCGCCCGACATGGCGTTCCCGCGCATGAACAACATCTCGTTCTGGCTAACGGTGGCGGGCTTCTGCTCCCTACTCTGCTCTCTGTTCGTCGAGGGCGCACCCGGCGCTTCCGGCGCCGGCACCGGCTGGACCGTCTACCCGCCGCTCTCGACCGCCGGTCATCCGGGACCGGCCGTGGACTTCGCGATCTTCGCCCTGCACCTGTCTGGCGCCGGCTCGATCCTCGGCGCAATCAACTTCATCACCACCATCCTGAACATGCGCGCCCCCGGCATGACGCTGCACAAGATGCCGCTCTTCGCCTGGGCCGAGCTGGTCACCGCGTTCCTGCTGCTCCTGTCGCTGCCGGTGCTCGCCGGCGCCATCACGATGCTGCTCACTGACCGGAACTTCGGCACGACCTTCTTCGACCCGGCCGGCGGCGGTGACCCGATCCTGTACCAGCACCTGTTCTGGTTCTTCGGTCACCCCGAAGTGTACATCATGATCCTGCCGGCCTTCGGCATCGTCTCGCACATCATCGCCACGTTCTCGCGGAAGCCGGTGTTCGGCTACCTCGCGATGGCCTACGCCATGGTGGCAATCGGCGTCGTCGGCTTCGTCGTGTGGGCGCACCACATGTACACGGTCGGGCTGTCGCTGCAGACGCAGTCCTACTTCGTCTTCGCCACGATGGTGATCGCGGTGCCGACCGGCGTGAAGATCTTCTCGTGGATCGCCACCATGTGGGGCGGCTCCATCCGCTTCACCGCCGCCATGCACTGGGCCGTCGGCTTCATCTTCCTGTTCACCGTGGGCGGCGTGACCGGCGTCGTGCTGGCCAACTCGGCGGTCGATAAGTACCTGCACGACACCTACTACGTCGTCGCACACTTCCACTACGTGTTGTCGCTGGGTGCCGTGTTCATCATCTTCGCCGGTGTCTACTACTGGTTCCCGAAGATGACTGGCCACATCATTCCGGAATGGGCCGGCAAGCTGCACTTCTGGCTGGCCTTCATCGGCGCGAACGTCCTGTTCTTCCCGATGCACTTCCTCGGTCTGGCCGGCATGCCGCGGCGGTACGCCGATTACCCGGATGCGTTCGCACAGTGGCACAAGGTCTCGACTTACGGCGGACACATCTTTGGCCTCAGCATGTTCGTGTTCGTGATCGGCGTGGTTCTGGCCTTCCGGTCCAAGGAGCGGGCGGCAGACAACCCGTGGGGCGAAGGCGCCACCACCCTCGAGTGGACGCTCTCCTCCCCGCCCCCGTTCCACCAGTTCGAGACCCTGCCCCGCATCGTCGACGAGCCGGGCGCGCACTGATAGACAGCTCGCGAGGGCCGCATCGGCGGCCCTCGCCCTTCCCCGGAGGCCGGTCACCGACCTCCCGGCAAGGGCGAGCGATGAGGGCGAACTGCACGGGCCGAGGGAGATCTCCTGGGCCCCGCTCACGCCGACTCTTGGAACACGTCGAATTCGACACACGACTCGGCCGTGACGCGCGCGGCCGGGCGCCGACACAGCAGCGGCAGACGCGATGACGAGCCTGACGAACAGCATCGGACCGGACCTCCCGGCCCCGGCCCTCACCAGCGCCGGTGGTGACGTGCCGGACTATTTCGCCCTGCTGAAGCCGCGGGTGATGGTTCTCGTCATCTTCACCGCGCTGGTCGGCATGGTAGTCTCCCACGGTCACGTGCAGCCGGCGATCGGCGCCATCTCGCTGCTCGCCATCGCGGTCGGCGCCGGCGCCTCCGGCTGCCTCAACATGTGGTGGGACGCGGATATCGACGCCGTGATGAGCCGCACGGCCACGCGGCCGATCCCGGCCGGCAAAATCACGTCCGAAGAAGCCCTCGGCTTCGGCCTCTTCCTCTCGGTGGCCTCAGTCCTGGTGCTGGGCCTGACGGCGAACTGGCTGGCCGCAGGGCTGCTGGCCTTCACCATCGTGTTCTACGCAGTGGTCTACTCGATGTGGCTGAAGCGGGCGACCGCACAGAACATCGTCATCGGCGGTGCCGCCGGAGCGCTGCCGCCGGTGATCGGTCAGGCGGTGGTCACCGGCTCGGTGGGCGTCGAGTCACTGATCCTGTTCGCCATCATCTTCATCTGGACCCCGCCGCATTTCTGGGCGCTGGCCCTGATCAAGGCCGACGAGTACGCCCGCGCCGGCATCCCGATGATGCCGAACGTCGCCGGTCCGGCCTCCACCCGCCGCCAGATCGTTTGGTACTCCCTGCTCCTCGCGCCCCTCGGCCTCGTGCCGGTGGCTCTGGGCTTCGGCGGCCTCGTCTACGCGGTGATCGGCCTGGCGGGTGGCCTCGGCATGATCGCCTTCAGCATCCGGGTACTGCGGAACCGCGAGGGCGATGCCGAGAAGCGCGCCGCCATGGGAATGTTCGGCTTCTCGATCCTCTACCTGTTCGCGCTGTTCTCGGCGCTCCTGGCCGAGCAGAGCTTCGGCCTGTTCCGCCCGGTCCTGGGCTGAGCGCCATGGCGGATCCCGAGATCCAGTACCGGCCACTCACGCCCGAGGAGGAAGCGCGGCGCCGCAAGCGCTCCGTGGCGATCGCGCTGGCCCTCGGCGCATGGGTGCTGCTGTTCTTCGTGCTGACGATCGTCAAGCTCGGACCGCAGATCCTGAGCCGGCCGCTCTGAGGCTTTCCCGATGGCAGCAACTCCTCCCGGACCGAGCCGAGGCGCGAAGCGGACCGCTCTCGCTTGTGCCGGCCTCGCGGTCGGCATGATCGGCCTCGCCTTCGCGTCGGTGCCCCTCTACGACGCCTTCTGCAAGGCGACCGGTTACGACGGCACGCCCCGACAGGGTCCAGCCTTGGCTGAATCGGCGGCTCGAACTGACGACAGCATGGTCGTCCACTTCGACACGAACGTCGCGCCGGGACTGCCCTGGAAGTTCATCCCGGAGGTGAGCCGCGTCGAGGCGAAGCTCGGCGAGACCAAGACGGTCTTCTTCCGGGTGCAGAATACCGGCAGCGTGCCCTCGGCGGGGGTGGCGACCTTCAACGTGCAGCCGGGGCTGATGGGCGGCTACTTCGTCAAGATCGCCTGCTTCTGCTTCAATGAGCAGACGCTTCAGCCGGGCGAGACGCTGGACGTGCCGGTGGTGTTCTACGTCGATCCGGCCGTCCGGGACGATTCGAACACCGCGCATCTTTCGGAGATGACGCTGTCCTACACGTACTTCGCCTCGAAGAACGGCCAGCCGGTCAAGGCGACGGTAGCGAGGTCCGGTTCTTCGGGAACGAAGGGCGATTTCTGATCGCGGACCCGTGACAACACGGGGCTGCACCGACTAAACGTTCGGGCAAGCTTGGGTGTGGTGCGTGCCGCGCCTGGCCAAGAGTAAGCAACGAACAGCGTAAGGCCGGATGCCGGGAACGGCGCGGGGCGCGAGGGTGAGGAGCGACGGGACGATGGCCGAGGCGCACGCCAAGAATCACGACTATCACATCCTGAATCCGAGCCCGTGGCCGTTGATCGGGGCCTTTTCGGGCTTCCTGATGGCGTTCGGCGCCGTGTTCTGGATGAAGAGCCTCCAGATCGGCACCTTGACGCCGGGCCCCTACATCTTCGGGGCCGGCGCGATCGGTGTCCTCTACACGATGTTCTCGTGGTGGAAGGACGTCGCGCACGAGGCTAATTCCGGCGACCACACCCGCGTTGTTCAGCTGCATCACCGCTACGGCATGATGATGTTCATCGCCTCCGAGGTGATGTTCTTCGTCGCGTGGTTCTGGGCCTATTTCGAGGCTGCCCTCTACACAGCCGACCCGATCCAGGTCTCGCGGGTGGAGTTCACTGGCGGTGTCTGGCCGCCGAAGGGCATCGAGGCCTTCGATCCCTGGCACCTGCCCCTGCTCAACACGCTGATCCTGCTGACCTCGGGTACCACGGTGACCTGGGCGCACCACGCGCTGATCGAGGGCGACCGCAAGGGCCTGAAATACGGCCTCTGGCTGACCATCATCCTCGGTGTGCTGTTCACCGCCTGCCAGGCCTACGAGTACAGCCACGCCGAGTTCGGCTTCTCGGGCAGCATCTACTCGTCGACCTTCTTCATGGCGACAGGCTTCCACGGCGCCCACGTGATCATCGGCACGATCTTCCTCGCGGTATGCCTGTTCCGCGCCTATGCGGGCCAGTTCACCCCGCGTCAGCATCTCGGCTTCGAATTCGCCGCTTGGTACTGGCACTTCGTCGATGTCGTGTGGCTGTTCCTCTTCGCCGCCATCTATGTGTGGGGCTCGGGCGTCTTCCACGGCAGCGCCCACTGAGCCGAACCATCCCGCCGCTGCATGGCGGACCTGCGAAGGGCGGCTCAGGCCGCCCTTTTGCGTTTCCGAGGGATCGAGAACCCCATATGCGGATAGGACGGCCCGGGCGCGGGGCGATCGGGGCCCGCGCGGATCAGTTCTGGAGTGTGCCCGTGGACAACCGAACCTATTCTCCGCCGCCCCCGATCCCCACCGGCCTGCGCGGACGCTGCCCCCGCTGTGGCGAGGGGCATCTGTTCCGCGGCTTCCTGACTCTGCGCCCCACCTGTGAGGCCTGCGGCCTCGACTACGCGCATTTCGACTCGGCGGACGGGCCGGCCTTCTTCGTCATGTCGATCGTCGGACTGATCGTCGTCGGCCTCGCCCTGTGGCTGGAAATCACCTACGAGCCGCCGATCTGGGTCCACGCCGCCGTGGCCCTGACACTCTCCGTAGGTCTTAGCCTGCTCCTGGTTCGGCCGCTCAAGGGTCTTTTGATCGCCCTGCAATACAGCAACCGGGCGGAGGAAGGACGCTTCGAGCCGTGACCGCAGCCGAAATGCATCGGGCTGCCTGGCGCGATCTCGTCGCGCCGGGAGTCGCGTCGCTGATCGCACTGGCCATCCTGCTGAGCCTCGGCGCCTGGCAGCTTGAGCGCAAGGCCTGGAAGGAAGACCTCATCGCCCGGATCGTGCGGCAGACCCGGGCGGAGCCGGTGGCGCCACCGGCGGTTGAGTCCTGGGATCCGGCGCGCGATGAGTTTCGACATGTCCAGGTCTCGGGGCGCTTCCTCAATGATCAGGAGACCCTGGTCCACGGGCTGGCAGCCGGCGAGACACCGGGCCGCGCCTTGCAGGGCTATTACGTGCTCACGCCGCTCCGCCGGGACGATGGCAGCATTGTGCTGATCAACAGGGGCTTCGTGCCCACCGAGCTGAAGGCGCAGGGCGATCGCCGTGACGGCCTGATCGAAGGGCCAACACGGGTCACCGGCATCCTTCGCGCCAGCGAAGCCCGGGGCCTGTTCGTTCCGGAGCCGGACCCCAGCCGCGGTGAGTGGTTCAACCGCGACGTTTCGGGAATCGCGGCGGCGCGCGGCCTCAGCGCGGTTGCCCCCTACCTGATCGAGGCCGATGCCGTGCCCAGTCAGACGACTTGGCCGCGCGGCGGTCAGCTACGGGTCGACCTGCCGAACAACCATCTGCAATACGCGTTCACGTGGTTCGGCCTCGCAGCCTGTCTGATCGGCGTCTTCTCGGTCTTCGCGTGGCGCCGCCTGCATGATTCGCCCACGGCAGGTATCGCCTAGGACAAAGCCGTGGCTTCGCGTCCCTGGCGAGGAAAGGTCTCGCCTGGATCGGCCGAAAAACGGCATCCCGTTCCTTTGACCGCGCGCCATCGCCCCGGAATACTTTCAGTGTTCTTGAGCGATCAACCGCGTTCTGCATAGTGTATTCAGTTCGCGGCGATCATCCGAAGACGACACGGCGCTGGGCCGCCGTGCAACTGAGGTAACGCCGGATGACCAGCCATTTCGACAACGCACCGCGGGAGCCGATCCGCTTCGCCTATTGGGTGCCCAACGTCTCCGGGGGGCTGGTGATCAGCAAGATCCTCCAGCGGACGGGCTGGGATGCGGAGTACAACCGGAAGCTGGCGCAGATCGCTGAGGAAGCGGGATTCGACTACGGGCTGACGCAGATCCGGTTCACCGCCGGCTATGGGGCCGAGTACCAGCACGAATCGGTCGCCTTCAGCCACGACCTGCTGGCCGCCACGACCAGGCTCAAGGTGATCGCTGCCCTCCTTCCCGGGCCGTGGCATCCGACCCTCGCTGCCAAGCAGATCGCCACGATCTCGCAGCTCACCGAAGGCCGTATCGCGGTAAACATCGTCTCGGGGTGGTTCTCGGGTGAATTCCGGGCGATCGGTGAACCCTGGCTCGATCATGACGAGCGTTATCGCCGATCGGAGGAATTCATCCGCAGCCTGCGCGGGATCTGGACGCAGGACAACTTCACCTTCCGCGGAGACTTCTATCGCTACAGCGACTACACGCTGAAGCCGAAGCCGGCCCAGCCCCTGCCCGAGATCTTCCAGGGCGGCTCGTCGCGCGCCGCGCGCGACATGGCGGCCCGCGTCTCCGACTGGTACTTCACCAATGGCGGCACGCCGGAGACGATCCGCGCCCAGGTGGATGACATCCGCGCCAAGTCGGCCGAGACCGGCAATCATCCGCGGATCGGCGTGAACGCCTTCGTGATCGCCCGCGACACCGAGGCGGAAGCCCGCGCCGTCCTTCAGGAGATCGTC
Source organism: Methylobacterium sp. P1-11 (assembly GCF_008329595.1). Lineage (NCBI taxonomy): Bacteria > Pseudomonadati > Pseudomonadota > Alphaproteobacteria > Hyphomicrobiales > Methylobacteriaceae > Methylobacterium > Methylobacterium sp. P1-11. Next base: position 17,981 of record NZ_NPKS01000015.1, on the reverse strand, counting down.
GACCACGCCGATCCGGACGCCGTGAAAGCCTTCGGCCACGAGGTGAAGAATGCCGGCAAGGCTTCTCCGGAAGGGGAAGGCAATTGGGCGAAGTCGAGCTTCGAGGACCTCGTCCAGTACAACGACGGCTTCAAGACGAACCTGATCGGCACGCCCGACCAGATCGCCGAGCGGATCCTGGCGCTGAAGGATGCCGGTGCCGACCTCGCCCTGCTGGCCTTCCTGCATTTCCAGGAGGACGTCGCGTATTTCGGCGCGCACGTGATCCCGCGGGTCCGCGCCCTCGAAGCCGCCCGCGACCGGCGCGCCGAGGCGGCCTGAGCGCCGCCTGCCGATGCGAAACTTGTCTGACCGGAGTGAGCCATGAACATCGCCGTCGATGCGCGCACGCTCGAGCCGGAGCACCGCCCGGGTGCTCCCGGACCCGCGCGGCCGCCCTCCCCCGCCCATGTGATCCGTGACGATGCCGAAGCGCTATCGGTCGCAGAACGGCTGGCCGCCGAATTCCGGGCCGGCGCCTCTGAGCGGGACCGCCACGCCGTACGCCCGCTCGCGGAACTCGATGCCTTCTCCCAGAGCGGCCTCTGGTCGATCAACGTGCCGCGGGCTTATGGCGGACCCGAGGCCTCGTACCGGACCCTCGCCCAGGTGATCGCCATTCTGGCGGCCGCCGATCCGGCCATCGCGCAGATCGCCCAGAACCATCTCGGCATCCTGGCGGCGATCCGGACCGTGTCGGACGAGGCGCAGAAGCACCTGCTCTTCGCAGAGGCTCTGCGCGGAACGCGGTTCGGCAATGCCTTCTCGGAGCGCGGCACCAAGCGGGCGGCCGACTTCGACACACGCTTCACCGATCACGGCGATCACGTCGTCGTGCGGGGCCAGAAATTCTACGCCACCGGCGCGCTCCTCGCGCATCTCGTTCCGATTGTCGCCCTCGATGCCGAGGGGCGCGCCTGGTACGCCATCGCCGAGCGGGATGCGCCCGGCCTGACGGTGATCGACGATTGGTCGAGCTTCGGCCAGCGCGGTACGGCAAGCGGGACCGTGCTGATCGAGGATGTGCGTGTCCCCAAGAGTCATCTGGTTCCCGCCTGGAAGGGCTACGAGGCGCCCACCGCCGACGGCGCGGTGTTCCAGATCATCCAGGCAGCCGTCGATGCCGGGATCGGCCGCGAGGCCCTCGACGATACGATCCGCTTCGTCCGCGACAAGGCCCGTCCGTGGATCGACAGCGGCCTGGAGCGGGCTTCGGAGGATCCCTACACGATCCAGGCGGTCGGCGATCTGACCATCCGCCAGCACGCCGCAGAGGCGCTGCTCGATCGGGCTGGCCTCACCCTGGATGCCGCCGTGGCGCGGCCGGATCCCGAGACCGTCGCGGCCGCGCAGCTCGCCGTGGCGGAGGCGAAGGTGCTGACCACCGGGGTGGCCCTGGCGGCGGCGAACAAGCTGTTCGAGCTGTCGGGGACGCGCTCGACCCTGGCGGCGGAGAATCTCGACCGTCACTGGCGCAACGCCCGCACGCACACGCTGCACGATCCGGTCCGCTGGAAATACGCGATCGTCGGCAACCACGCCCTCAATGGCGTGAACCCCCCGCTCCACGCCTGGAGCTAACCGGAGGGCTACAGCACGGGCAATCCTCGGGCCTTGGCCTCGTCGCCGGGTTCGACATGGATGGTGACCACGGCGCCGGGGATCGTGGTCTCCAGGGCGATCTCCAGCCGGTCGCAGATCGCGTGAGAATCCTCGACGGTCATCGTGCCGGGAACGACGAGGTGGAAGTCGATGAAGGTCGCCTGACCGGCGGAACGCGTGCGCACGTCGTGCGCCTCCAGCGCACCCTCCCCGTGCTGGGAGATGAGCGACCGGATCTGGCTCACCATCTCGGCCGGAGCGGCCCGGTCCATGAGGCCGTCCACCGATTCCCGGACCATACGGAAGCCGGACCACAGGATGTTCATGGCGACCAGCCCGGCCACCACTGGGTCGAGGACGGGGTAGCCGGTCAGGACCACGGCGCCGACGCCGGCGAGCACGCCGCAGGACGTGACCACGTCGGCGAAGACGTGGCGCGCATCGGCGATCAGGGCCGGCGACCGCCACCGTTGGCCCCACCGCATCAGCGCCGCCGCCCAAACCGCGTTGATGATTCCCGCCGCGAAGTTAATCGCTAGGCCGAGGGTCGGCGCGTCGAGGGGCTTTGGGGCGAGCAGCCCGTAATAGGATTCGCGCAGGATCAGCAGCGCCGCCACCACGATCAACGCACCCTCGATGACCGCGGAGAAGAACTCCGCCTTGTGGTGGCCATAGGGATGGTCCTCGTCGGCCGGGCGCGCGGCGACGCGCAGGGCCACGAAAGCGCCCACCGCCGCGACCACGTTGATGATGCTCTCCAGCGCGTCGGAGTACAGGGCGAGGCTGCCGGTGAGCCACGCGGCGTAGAATTTCATCGCCGTGACGGCGAGGCCGATGCCCGCGCTGAAGAGGGCGGCTTTCTGGGTGCGGTCCATGGTGCGCGCCGTTCGAGTGACGCCGCGCCCATACGGCACCCGCTACGGCCAAGGCCACGGCAAAGGTTCGACGCCGTCGAAAACGTGTTAGCCGCGGCTAAGTCTCCGACGCGCCTCCGTTACCCCGGGCGGCCTCGCGCCGGCGGCTCAGTTCCGCCTTGGACCGCGCGGTTTCGGCCTTGCGGAGATAGCGGCGACGCTGCCAGATAAAGCGCGTCGCGGCGGCGAGGGCCTCCAGACGGGCGGCCTCGCGCTCCCAGTACCCGAGGAGCTGGCCGTCGAGGGTGATCCGCCTGAGTCGGGAGCGAGGCGTCATCGTTCGTGATCCCGCGGTGCGGGCGGTTCGCCGGTCTCAGCCACGGTCAGGGCGTCGGGATCGCCGCGGAAGCTGCCAGCACCGACATCCGGGACCGGCACGCCCGGACTACCGAAGGGCTGGCTCGGATAGGCCGATTCGAACTTCGCGCGGGCGTCGGCATGATCCTCGGCTTTCAGCACGATTTCGGGTGTGCCGGCCAGCGGCCAGCGGGGGTCGGCGTCATCACGGGGGCGAACGGCGTACCAGGGCATGGATCGAGGGCCTCGCGTCTCGGTGACGCGGAAAACGGACGCGCTCCCCAGCGGTTCCGCGGTTGAAACCGCTGGACGTTCGGTGCACGCAGCCGGCGATGCGCGTGGACCTCTTCGATTTCGAACTCCCGGAGACCAGTATCGCCCTGCGCCCGGTTGAGCCGCGCGACGCCGGACGGCTGCTCGTGGTGCGCCCCGGCGCGCCCTTGGCCGACAGGGCCGTGCGCGATCTGCCTGACGCCCTCCGCGCCGGCGATGCCCTGGTCTTCAATGACACGCGGGTGATCCCTGCCCGGCTGCATGGCGTTCGCACCCGCCCCGGCGCACCCGGACAGCGCACGGAGGTGATGCTCCACCTGCGCGAGGCTCCCGACCGCTGGCGCGCCTTCGCGCGGCCGGCCAAGCGGCTCGCCGCGGGGGACGCGCTGCGCTTCGGCACGCTATCCGCCACGGTGCTCGAGAAGGCCGACGCCGGAGAGATCGTGCTGGCCTTCGACCGCGCCGGGCCGGACCTCGACGCCGCCATCGCGCTCGAGGGGGCCCTGCCGCTCCCCCCCTACATCGCCGGCAAGCGTGCCACGGATTCCCGCGACGCCACCGATTACCAGACGGTCTACGCCCGAAATCCGGGCGCAGTGGCGGCACCGACGGCCGGCCTGCACTTCTCCGACGCGCTGCTCGCCGATCTCGATGCCGCCGGCCTGGTGCGCCATCACGTCACCCTGCATGTCGGCGCCGGGACCTTCCTGCCGGTCAAGGCAGACGACACCGACGCACACCGCATGCACGCGGAAATCGGCATCCTCGACGCCGCCACCGCCGATGCCCTGAATGCCGCGCGGGCCGCGGGTGGCCGAATCGTCGCGGTCGGCACCACGGCGTTGCGCCTGCTGGAGAGCGCGGCCCGCCCGGACGGGAGCCTGGCGGCGTTCTCGGGGCCAACCGAAATCTTCATCACGCCAGGCTACCGGTTCCGCGCGGTTGACGCCCTCGTGACCAACTTCCACCTGCCGCGCTCGACGCTGTTCATGCTGGTCTCTGCCTTCTCCGGCCTCGAGACGATGCGCGCGGCCTACGCGCACGCGATCAGAGCCGGGTATCGATTCTACTCCTACGGCGACGCCAGCCTGCTCTTCCCGGGCCCGTGCGCGGACATCCCATGACCGACAGCACCCACTTCCGCTTCGATCTGCTGGCGCAGGACGGCACGGCGCGCACCGGCGTGATCGCGACGCCGCGCGGTGAGATCCGGACGCCGGCCTTCATGCCGGTGGGCACCGCCGCGACGGTCAAGGCCATGTATCCCGGCCAAGTCCGCGACCTCGGTGCCGACGTGGTTCTGGGAAACACCTACCACCTGATGCTGCGGCCCGGGCCGGAGCGCATGGCCCGGCTCGGCGGCCTGCACCGCTTCATGAACTGGGACCGGCCGATCCTGACGGATTCCGGCGGATTTCAAGTGATGTCGCTCTCCGCCTTGCGGAAGATCGACGAGCAGGGCGTGACCTTTCGCTCACATATCGACGGCACTGCCCACCACATGAGCCCGGAGCGCTCCATCGAGATCCAGGGCCTGCTCGGCTCCGACATCCAGATGCAACTCGACGAGTGCGTCCGCCTGCCGGCGGATCACGCGGCCATCGAGAAGGCCATGCACCTGTCCCTGCGCTGGGCTGAACGCTGCCGCGTCGCGTTCGGCGAGCAGCCGGGGCGGGCCCTATTCGGCATCGTCCAGGGCGGCGACGTGCCGGCTCTGCGCATCGAGAGCGCCCGCGCCCTCACGGATCTCGATCTGAAGGGCTACGCGGTGGGCGGCCTTGCGGTCGGCGAGCCTCAGGACGTGATGTTTTCCATGATCGAGACCGTGGAACCGCACCTGCCGGCGGCGAAGCCGCGCTACCTGATGGGCGTCGGCACGCCGGACGACATCCTGGGCGCGGTCGCCCGCGGCATCGACATGTTCGACTGCGTGATGCCCACCCGCGCCGGACGGCACGGCCTGGCCTACACCCGCCACGGACGGGTCAACCTGCGCAATGCCCGCCACGCCGAGGACTCCGCGCCACTCGACGAGGCTTCCGCTTGTCCGGCCACCCGGGACTATTCCCGTGCCTATCTGCATCACCTCGTGCGCTCGAACGAGATCCTCGGGATGATGCTGCTGACCTGGAACAATCTCGCCTATTACCAGGACCTGATGGCCGGCGCCCGCGCGGCGATCCGGGATGGACGCTACGCTGATTACTGCGTCAGCACCCGCGTGGGCTGGGCCAGCGCCGAGCGCGCCGCCGCCTGACCGCTTGCGTCAGGGATGCGTGAGCACGCGGTAGACGCCGTCCGGAGCGTCGCGGCCGGTCGCGACGGCGGCCTTCAGATCCGATACGAGGCGCGCAGCGACGGGCAGACGGTAATGCAGCGCGTCCCAGTAATTTGCGTCTCGCGTAGTTAGCGGCGAGATCAGGCGAAAATCCACCACGACGGCTCCGCGGCGTTTCCCGATCATCGCGGTCCGCGCCTTGCAGGCCTCTGTGCGTCGGCCGGCGGCCGAATCCGGCAGCCCCTGCGCCGCCGCATGGACCGGCATGAAGGCCACGACCTTCAGCGCCTCTGCCGGCAGGCGTCCGAGCAGATCGTCAAGCCGGGTGAGCGCCGGCATCGGCGCGTCGAGGCGGTCTTCGGCCGTCGCGTTGACGGTTCCCGCGCGAATATGCGCCTGGGCGCGGCCGAGATCGTAGTGCTCGTCCGGCGGCGTGAACACCGCGTAGCCATCGCCGCGGATCCTGGACCGTGCAAGCCCGAGAACGGCGAGGCCGGTTCTGACGGCCGTCGTCACCGAGCGCAGGTTGACCTGCCGGAGGACGTCACCGGGAGCCCGATCCGCGTAGAGCCAGTCCGGGAAAGCATTGGCGGTTCGCGCCGGCGGATCGGCGGAGCACCATGTGGCGTCGAGACCGAACAGGATCGCGCGGATCGGCCGGCGCGCCAGGAACAGCGTGGCGAGGCGCGTCTGCTCGTCGGGCGTTGCGGCATTCATCGCCAAGTTGGCGAACCGCACACCGAAGGCCGCATCCAGTGCCTGGGGATCGAGCAGCCGCGCCGTCGAGGTGCCGAAGACCGCTGCGTCGAAGGGACCCCCGCGCGCGATCTGAGGGTAGGAAAGCCGCTGGTTGGCGTCCAGGATCGGACCGGGTGGACGGCCTGGCGCGGCCCGCAAGCCGTAGGGATCGATTGCGGCCACGAAGCCAATCACCGCCAAGCCCAGAGCGGCGGCACTGACGACGAAGCTGCGCGCGAAACCGGTCCATCCTGCGGGCTGACCGGCTTGGCGGTGCGAGGGCGCTTTCATCAGCCAGTTCCTTACGCCGTTCTGCGAGCCGCGTCGCAGGATCGCGCGCGGAGACAGGCCGCATCAATGTTGGGCTGCACAACAATCGATCACTGACGTGTCCGCACAGGCAGATCGACGAAGTCCGTGAACCGCTCGGCATGGCATCATTTAAACTCAGCGCGGCGTCGCCTCCCGAACGGGTATGCGGGGCGGAGAAGTCCGACGACGTTCACCGCACACAACTTCCGCCTCGCGGATGGATCCGAGACGTTGCCCGAGGCCGGCTGGCATCTGGACTGTCAGGATCAGGAGCACTTCGTTCTGATCCGCGACCGCATTCGCTTCGTCCTGTGCCTGTACTGGACCGATCAGGATCTCGCGTGCCTCCCGGTATCCGACGTGGCCGCAGCGGCGGAACGTGCGAGCACCCTGGAGTCTCCCGGGGCTCGCCGACAGGCGCGGCCGTGTGCGCTTGCGCAACCCCGGGATACGCAAACGGCAATATAGGGATGATCTCACGAACGGAGGTCGGTGATGAGCCTGTCGGACAACGTGATGCGGTCCCGCAATCCCGGAACGCAGCCTCGCCCCGAACCGAAGCGTGGCCTTGCCGACCTGATCATGATCGGTGGCCTCCTGGCAGGCCTGGCCGTGATCGGACAGAGGCTCATGCTGGCGCTGAGCGCAGTTTGAAGGCGTGGATGTAGGCCTTTGCGCGGCGCGCCTCTTCATGTGGCCCGATTCACGTCGCCGCCGGGCTTCCAAGTTCGCCCTCCCCACCAGTGGGCTCGGCCGCGCTGCTCGTCGACACATCGGGTCTCCTTCGCCTCGCCCGCCGCGGCGGGAAGATGTTTCTCCGAGCAGGGCAACGACCGCTTCACCATTCCACGCGGATGCTGTTGCTGAATCGGGGCCCAGGCCGTTGAGGCGCATGGATCAGTCCGCGCCTCCCAAAACGGACCGTCATGCGACGGAGTCGGATGCCCTCGCCGCGTTGCCGACGGGCGTTTTTGTCACCCGATGGCGTCAAATCACGGGCGAGCCGCCGGCCGTTCTCTTAAACTCGCGATCCGCGATGATCGCGCTACTGGTGGAGAGCGTACCCGCTGCGCCGCTCAAGCTTTCCGGTGCCGGATCCGAAAGGACGGATCTCGACGCTGGCCCGAGCCGACCGCAGAAGCAGAGCGCGGGACGCCCGGACGGGCGAGGCGCGGGATAGTCTGCGCTCGAACCGCCGGGCAGCTTTCATGTCGACCGAGACGCAGAGGCGGCCCGCGCAGAAAATCGGGCAGAGGGGCGCAAGCCAGACACACGTCGAGGCCTGCGCGAGGCCGATGACCGCGTTCGTGCGGACACGGGACGCTCTCGAGGCGGCTGCGGCGCGTTACCCGCACCCAAGCATCACGCCTGTTCGGCAATACCAGGCCGACTAGCGCCAACTTTCAGTGATCTCGGGAAATCTTGGTCGGAGTGGCAGGATTTGAACCTGCTACCCAACGTCCCGAACGCGTTGCCTTTCGATCTTGCCGCGTCGTCCCTAGAAGACGCTCAGATCATCACCCCGCTTTGTTCACGTTCGGTGCGCGGGAAAGCGTCCCGGTAGGCGTCCCGGTACTCCTACGGCCGCCGATCGCCTGGAGCGCACCCTGGAAGTGCTCGGGGCAGTGGTGACCGTAGTCGTCCTGCAGGACCTCCAGCGTCACGCCGAAATAACCGCAGGCCTCCCAGGGCGGCCAACCGCCGCGGAGCGCCAGGGTGATCGCCGTGTGACGGGAACGAATGCGGGATGACGTCGGGGGCGAACCCAGCATCCTCGCGCGCCGCGCGGAACGCCTTGTTGATCCGCTCGACGCGCTTGCCCTGCCACTCGACCACGTAGCGGGAAGCGATGCCCGTCCGCTCCCAACGCCGGAGGTGCGCCAGAAGCCGCGGGTGCAATGGCGCCGGCGCTTGGCGCTTCTTGGTCTGTCGAGGTCCCGGCGCCCGCCGGTAGAAGGTGCCATGCTCGAGGTCGACGTAGCCGCTACCGACGGTCGGGCGGATGGCCGCGCCGCAGATCGCGCCGGCCCGGGTGCCCGTGTACAGCGCCACCAGGATGAAGCGAGCGACGTGCTGGCGAGAGCGCCGGCCGGTGGCTTGGCCCTTCTGCACCTCGCTGTAACGCCAGGCGGACCAGATCAGCTTTGCAACCTCGGAACGGGTAAGCCACCGCTCTCGCGCGGCGCCCCGGTCCGGAATCACCACCGGCACCGGCGAGGCGAGATGCCCCTCGCGGTGGTAGTGGTTGATCGCCGCTCGGAAGTCCTCCAGCTCGCGCCGCGCCACCGTGAGACCACGGTGCTCCGCATAGTCTCGGCGGGCGCGGCCGGTGACCGTCGACAGCCGCTTGCCCTCGAAGAACGCCAGGATGTTGCCCAGCCGGCCGGCGATCTCCTTCGGGCGCGCCTTCTTGCTGGCGATGTCGTCGAGGTAGACCGAAACTACGTCGGCGACCCAGACCTGAGCGGGGTCACGATCGCTCTCCCGCGCGGATTCGTGCTTTTCGGCGATGTAGGCGGCGAGCCGCTTTTCAGCCGCTGCAGCCTCATCAGCGCGGCAGCCTGTGCGGATTTTCCGTCGTCCGTCTCGGATGATCCAGGACGCGTGCCGGGTGACCCGGCCTTCGGAATCCGTCTCTGCCCGTTCGAGCTTGAGGTGGGGACCTTCGGAGCGGCGCGGCATAGCTCGATCATCTCGGCAATTGCACGAAGCGTGGTCCAGTCTTTCCCCGCCACGCGCGAGACAGCATGGCGGCTGCGCGCGGCCTCGCGGCGAAGCCCCGCTCCCGTCATGGCGCCGCCGGGGAAGGCGATAGCGGCCGCAACGTCGAGACGCAGCGGCGTCGTGTCGTCGACCTCGTGCCGGTCCGGGATGCGAACGCTACGCGGCACTGGTCCCTCCCTGCTGTTCGCGCCTTCGCGCATCGGCCAGCGCAGCGGCGCGCCGCTGCTTCCTTCGGCGACAGCTCGCGCAGAGCGGTGCGCCCGGCCCGCCGCGCCTCCGCCTCATCCGCCATCCGTGGGTCGTAGAACTCGGCCCCGCTGTCCGGCGTCACGCCAAGCGGCCGACGGATCGCGTCGTGGAAGGCGATAAGCAGACGATCTCGGGCAGCCTCGGCGGCGAGCATCCGCTGCATTACGGCCTCGCCGTGCTTGGCGATGTCCGCCTCACTGGGCTCGTCTCCGCAGACGGATGAGCAGCACACCGGGCAGACGATGTCGTCGTCTTCGCCCCCGCACTGCTCGGACGATCCTACCCAGCCGCAATGCTCGCACTCGGTGATGTAGTAGCGCCCCGGGTGCTGCTGGGATTCGAGCAGGGGCGCGGGCGCGGCGACTACGAGAACGAGGTGCTGATCGCGGAGTACGTGTCGGCGCTGAAGGACCTGCCGCTTGCCGCGATTCACGACGCGGCCGAGCGCTTCCGGTCGGGCCTTGTTGTCCTCTCTGTCGTCGGCGGCTCGTTCTACACCGTCGACCAGCGCGAGCGGGTGGTGCTGCTCACCAACGGCGCCGTGGTCGGAGAGGCGGACCCGGGCCTGCACTGGAAGGCGCCGTTCGTGCAGACGGCGGTCGCGATCAGCGTCGAGTCCCATCGTGTCGAGTTCGACAAGATGGAGGCCTACTCGCGCGACCGGCAGCCGGCGGTCATGAAGCTGTCGGTCCTCTACCACGTGCCGGTGGACCGGATGTCTGAGGTCTACAGCAAGATTCACGTCGACCCGGAACCTGGAGGCGCGCGTCGTCCAGCCGAAGGTGCTGGAGCAGTCGAAGAACGTCTTCGGCCAGTTCGACGCCCTGACGGCCGTAAAGGATCGGGTGCGCCTCAATGCCCAGATGGCGGCCGCGATTCACGAGTCCGTCGGCGCCATGAACGCGCCCATCGTGATCGACGCCGTGCAGATCGAGGACATCCAGTTCTCGCCTGAGTACATGCGCTCGATCGAGAAGCGCATGCAGGCCTCCGTCGAGGGTGACCGCCTCAAGCAAAATGCCCTCCGGGAGAAGGTCCAGGCCTAGATCGTCGGCACGAAGGCCGGCGCCGAAGCGAACGCGATCCGCCAGCGGGCGCAGGCCGAGGCCGATGCCACCAAGCTCCGGGGCGATGCGGAGGCCAGCGCGATCCGAGCGCGGGCGGAGGCTCTCGGCTCGAACCCCGGTCCCGTGGCGCTGACGCAGGCGGAGCGGTGGGAAGGCAAGCTGCCGACAATCATGGTGCCCGGCGGCGCCCTGCCGATGCTCAATGTGGGGAAGCCGTGACGGCGCGTGTCACCCCTCGCGATGGGCATTAGGAGACACCGCACCCGGTGCTGATGGCGAACCCGCTACGGATCGAAGGCCCGGACCCACCGTCAATGACGTGCGCGAACGTGGAGCGGTGGCTGGCGGCGGCGTTCATGGCTTTCACCAGCTCGGGCATCTTCAGCGTCCGCACGAACCGGCTCCAGCCGAACGACCCGCAGGAGATGCGGGCGACCTTCGACTGGATCGTGTTCTCTGCCGAGGTCCTCGGCCGGGACGGTGATGAGCGGATTGCGCTGCTGAAGTGGGCCCGGGCAAAGGCGCGGCGGCGGATCAAGCGGCACCGTCGGCTTCGGCTGCTGAAGGACGTGCCAGGCGGGACGATCACCGACCATTGCCGCGAGTGCGGGATCTGGCGGCGGACCTTCGACCGGCGCCGGAAGCGGACCTGCGAGCGGATAGCGGAGGCCTGGAATGTGCGCAGGGCGGGAGGCGGATCAGCCTGACTTCTTCCTGCGGTGGCCTTCTTTGGCTGAGCAGCCCAGCGCGGCTGCTTGCGACCCAATGCAGTCGAAAGCACGGACTCGCGTAAGTCTTCGAAGTGGTCGCTTGCGTATCGCCTCGACCGTTCGTCGCCGCTGGCATTGCGACGGATGAGATGTGCACGAAGAGGGAGGTCGGGCCGCCGAACACGGCTCACCCGACGACCCACTCTATTTTACTTTTTCATCGGATCCTTGGCCATGCTGTCCTTGGACATATGATCCCTGGCCATGGGATTTTTACCCATGGGATCTTTACCCATGGGATCTGTGGCCGTGTGATCTTTGGCCATTGCGCCCTTCTTATCCATCGAGTCCTTAGCCATCGGATCTTTGCCCATGGCTTCGGCGGCGATTACTGGGCTCGCTGCGACCGAGGTCGCGAGGAAAACGGCTGAGGCAGTGCGGAACAGTTTAGTCATGTCGGTGCTCACTGCAGTCCAGTGCCAAGTCCATGGCACTTTGCAGAGTTCGTGGTGGCATCGGCCAGGTTACATCCGTATATCAGCGATTCTACGCGTCCTCGGCCCTCGGTCCTCTAAGATTACCATGAGAGCGTTTCCGCCGGCTGTTTCTGTGAGTCGTCGCCGGGCCCTGTGCGTCCGCTTTCTGCATTGATCGCCCGGAAGCGGACCGTCAAAAACCACCCTGAGCTGCCCTTCCGGTAGCGACCCAACCCAGTCGCCGGGAGCGATGTCAGCGCTCCTCCAAAGCGGCCGATCGTCAGCTGTCCGTCAGCTTCGACTTGGGGCCACAAGCGGCCGACCGGCAAGGGCGCCGCGGAAGTCTTGGATGGCGTCTGACGCTAACTCGAAGGCGACTGGCCAGCTCTCCCAGTACCAAAATCTCGCAAATCTCCGCCGCCGTAGCGGTTACATCGAGGTGTTTGATCGCTTTGTGTGTGTGCATTGATGAAAATACTGTCAGATAAAAATCTATGCCTCTGGGGCTATTATATTTATTTGTTTTTCACCTCTCAATTCAGAGGTGACATACCAACTGTCCCATTGTGAAAATTGCTTGAAAACTCTGATATGTCCTTTCGATAAGAGTATTTCGTCTACCGATCTCTCATTTTTATGGTTGTTCTCAACAGATATTGCCCTGAAGCGATGCCGAAAACTGTATGAAGATAATATTTCTAGCTCACTGCCCTCCGTGTCCATTGATAAATAGTCGATGACAGATGGAGCGTTATACTTATTAAGTAAATCGTCTAAAGATATTGTATTTACTTCTATGCGCTGACCCCGGCTTCGAATTTCGGCGAAATGGTCAGCATCTGAGAATTTAGCTATTCCACTCAGCTCGGGATCAGTGTCATTAGTCAGTATAAATTCAATCGAATCCCCTGATTTTGAATAAACACAATCTCTCTCAATGAAAACAATTCTATTGATTGCCAAATCTGAATGCCAGATCGGATTTGGCTCAGCTAAAACTCCCTTCCAGCCGAATTTCTTTTCTAGAAGCCATGTGTTGCTGTTTTTAACGCCGTTTGTCGCACCAAACTCTACGAAAAATCCTCCATTCTTCTCTCCGAGCTCAAAACACACCCATAGATCCTGTAGGATTTGCGATCTGGAGCGATCTCTCCGTGCTAAGCAGTAGCTAATAAATCTCATGTCATCATTGACGATGATCTTTTTGCCTCCTCCCTGTTGAGGCGCAACGCATTAAATAATACTTTCTGAGCGGAGTGATTTTCTAGAATTCTGCTTAATACACTCGCAGTTCCCGATAAGGCCAAGCTCATTGCGGAAATCATGCGGACCTCCTTTGTTATGCAGTGGATAATTATGACTTAAACACCGAATTAATCAATAATCAGGCCAGTCCGCTGGTCCGAAGGCGGGCGAGTATGGGCAGGGAGACGACTTCTGATTCGATGCCTTTCCTAAGCGAAAGCGGACCGGCAGAAATCTACCCGTTGCGGACTACGAGGGCGGATTCCGAGCGTTGAAGCTCGACCCCTATAGACGGCTTACGGCTCTGAATGGCGCGTGGGCCTGCGTTCGCTCGCCAGTGTCCAAAAAAGGAACGGAGATCAGGTGTCACGGATCGACGGAAGGTCGACCGCCTCAAGGGGCACCACCGTGGCAGCGTCCAAGACCAAGCCCATCACTCTCGCCGGCTCGCCGGCAACCCACTCGCACGTGCGCATCGAGAAGCGCTCGGCCGGCGCGCGGCGCCGGGCGGCCGCGGCTCAGCCGATCACGGCGCGCGACCGCGCGATCCAACCGGGGCCGCGACGGTCCCGTTCCCCTATGAGCTGGGCACCTTCATCCTGACCACCGTCAAGCGCCGGGTCGACGTGCTGGGCGCCGAGCGCGCCCGCGGGGACATCACCGACGCGCAGCTTTTCGTCGGCCGGCTGATCCAGGCCGTGTACGAGCGCGGCTCCGGCGGCTGGGACATCTCTGGATCTCGCGGCCAGACGATCGCCCACGAGCTGGCCATCATCTACAGCGTCGAGGATGCCGAGCGGGTGCGGAAGTTCTCCGCCCGCCTCGAGCGCGCCCTCGGCTCGGTCGGCGCCCGATTCCTCCGCGCAATCCTGACCGAAGGCTGGACCTTCCGGACCTACGCGGCTGCGCGGGGCAAGGGCAGCGAGAAGGGCACGGCCCAGGTCGCGGCGCACTTCCGCTTCCTCTTGGAGGGGCTGACCGCGGCCCAGCACACCGCCCGCGGCGCGGGGCGGCCGACGCCGGACGATGTCTACCTCGCGGACGCAGAGAGCGTGCCGGCCCGGATCGCGGCGGCGCTGGCGCGGGACGAGGTGGTCGAGTAGGCGGAGGCGCCGGCGGCTTGACACCCGACGGGCGAACAGCCAGTAGGCTCCAGTCGTTAGACGCACGCCCGGAGCCTACTGGCTTCCGGGCGTTGGCATGTCCGGGCCTAGCTTCACCGAACCCGCTCAACAGCTTAAGCGTTGCTCGGGCAGATGCGGGCAGTGTTCCATGCCATGATCGGTCCCCGATGAGCGCCCACGCTATCGTCACCGCGATCGAGGAGGAGAGCCTCGCGCGCTGCCGCATGCGCGCGACCGGGCGCCAGGACGTCGACCTCGAAGCCCGCGACCATCACTGCCGGCGCATCCGGGCGATGATCCGCTAGCTTCGGCCGCTGATCGGGACAGTCGAGAAGCGCACGTTCGGCCAGTCCGGACAGAGCGAGAAGGGCAAGCCGTTCACGGTGGCGCGGCGAGTACGGACGGGTCGGAAGGCGGCCTGAGCGGCGAAAGCTGCTTTGGCCGTACGTCGGCGTGCCATTTACCACTGGCTATTGCATTCAGCCTACGATGGTCTGAAGCCGTGACGGCTTAGCGCACTAGGCACCATTGCTATGCCGTTCGATCAATTCGATAAGCTATTCTGGGTGTGCGTCGGGGTGGCCATCCTGAGTACGTGGGCCCTCATCGGCATCCACATCGCTCGGCGTTGAGGCTGCCGACCAGGTCGCGATAACCGCCGATCCCGCCACCTGGATCGCTTCCGCTAACTTTTTTTGTCGAAGGCACGGTCGTTCGGATCACGCTGTGAGCCGCGAGACAGCGTGTTGCATTCAGTTCGGGCGGACGGTCACTTCGTAGGTCGACGACACGTTCACGTAGATGACCTCGCCCGAGCCGCCTCTCGATTGAACGTTGCTGTTCACCCTCATGTTCAGGATTCGGCATTCCGATCGGAAGGCTTGCTTCAGAGTATCGCAGTCCTGAGCTGCCGCTTGGTAGAGAACCGCGCGGGTTGCTGCGATCTGCTTGAGCTGGTCCTCGCTGCTCGACCCGGCAATCACGGGAATGTTGATGCTCATCGTGCTCTCCACCCGTACCGGGTACGGCCGGCTGATGGGCGATGCCTCCGGGCTTGGTGCGGACCGGGGCGGCTCTGCCTGGGCAAATACGGCGCACGAGGGGATGGAGACAGCGAAAGCCGCAGCGATCAACGCGGTACGCGAGGAAGTCATCGAGCACTCCTGAAGCGTCCAGATCCTGCACACCTCTCGATAAGGCTCCGCAAAGAGGACCAATAAATTCCCGCGCTTCGGCTGCACGAAGCCGCAGCTCCATGAGCGGCCGATCCGATAGCCGCGGCCGGGCTCGATTGGCCTCGCTCAGAACCTCGGATCGAAGCGAAACCACCATACTCTTGAGTAAGATGACAAAGTGCAACGAGTAACAAAAAAACATCAACAAAAATAGTAGCTTGCGGTGATTTCTGGCTTGCGTCGTGTGGGCCGACTGCGGGCCCGGAATAAAGCCCAGACCGACGCCCGCGCGGCGATCGCCACCAAGGCAGTCGCCTACGTGCGGGTCTCGACAGAGGAGTAAGCCGCTACCGGCCACGGTCTGGAGACGCAAGACAATGCGGTTCGGGCTTTCGCTGAGAGCCAGGGCTACGAGCTCGTCGAGGTTGCGACCGACCCCGGCGTCTCGGGTGCCACCCGGTCGGCGGATCGGCCCGGCTTCGGCCGCGTGTTGGAGCTGGCTGCGGCCGGCGCCTTCACCGTGCTCTTGGTCCACAAATTTGACCGTCTCGCTCGCGGGATCCGGTTCGCCGTCACTACGGTCTCGGATCTGGCGGAAAGCCACGATGTGGTGATCCGGTCAGTAACGGAGCCGATCGACACAGCGACCCCGATGGGGCGCACTCTGTTCGCGATCCTGGCCGGTATGGCGGAGAACGAGCGGTTCGCGATCCGCGACCGCACGGCGGGTGGCCGTCAGACCAAGGCCAGCAAAGGCGGCTTTGCCGGGGGGGCGGGTCCCCTACGGCTACGAGCGAGACTCGGACAGGCACCTTCGCATCGTCCCGGAGCAAGCGCGCATCGTGCAGCGCATCTTCCGGGAGCGGCGACGGAAGCGGACGCTTCGGTCTATCGCCGACGATCTGAACCGCGAGGGCATCCCATCACCTGGCGGCGCCACGTGGCACCCATTTCGGGTCAGCTACGTGCTCGACAACCCGAAATACCGCGGCGCGATCGAATACCTGTTCCGGTGGAGCGGGCTCGAGACGCACGTCCTGCAGCCGGACGCGCACGAGGCGATCATCTCTTGACCGCACGCCCCGACTGCACCTCGGCCGACGCGGACTGGGCCCTTCGCCATGCGCAGCGCCTGCAGCGCGACCCGGCGGCTCAGGCCTACGGCGACCACCTCCGCCGCAAGGGGCTGATCCCGGCGCCGGTCCGGCTGCCGGCCGAGACCCCGTACGACGAGGCCCGGGCCGGCGAGTTCGAGGTTCGCCGCTCCATGGCGATGAGGAACGCGCGCTGATGGGCCGGCTTCTGCTCCGTCTGCTGCTCGGTGTCCGTCCCGCCGCTCCCGAGCCCGCCCGCGTCCATGGTGGCGAGCGTGAGCTGTGCGCCGGTCCAGACCTCGGTGCGCAGTCGAGCGCGATCGCGAAGCTGTCGCGCACCGATGCGGAGCGCCTGCTCGGCACCCCGTTGAAGGTTCTCCGCTGATGCCCCGCGTCTGCGCCCCCCTCCTCGCCGGCATCGCCGCGGCGGCCCTGCGCCCGCGCCGCCCGGCGTCCTTCGTCATGGTCCGGCTGGCGCTGCCCGACGACGTGCGCGTCTGGGCCGAGCGCCTGATGCTCCTGTTCGGCGACATGCCGTCCCGCGCCAAGCACTGACGGCGGGCTGAAGTGTGATGGCGACCACAGAGATACGGCTCAGCGTCTGCGCTGATGTGCTGGTCATGGAGATCGCGACCGATGCTTGAGATCGCCCGCAGCATTCTCGGTGTCCGGCAGCTGGCCGGTATTTTCCTCATCCTGATGCTCGGCTGGGCCTGGGTCTGGCTGTTTGACCAGCCTGCACACGCCCAGTCTCCGGGCTACATGGCCGGCGCACTCGCCTGCCCGCCTGGGGTCGAAGGGCCCGACTGCACGAGCGATACCGCCCTCGACGTGCTCACGCAGCCGGTGGTGCTCGTCACCGAATGCCCGATGGTCGGCACGCTGCTGACTACGCATCTGAGCCTGCCGGCTGGTGGCACGCACAAGACATTCTGCCAGCGGCGGCGCTCCTGAGATCAGGCACGAAACAGGCCCATGAGCCAGTTCCAGCCCGGCCAGTCCGGCAACCCCGGCGGCCGCCCGAAGGCCTCGGCCAAGGTGCGCGACCTCGCCCGCGCGCACACTGAGACAGCGCTGCAGGTCCTCGTCGACATCGCGATGGGCGGCGAGAGCGAGGCCGCCCGCGTAGCAGCCGCCAACGCCATCCTGGATCACGGGTACGGCAAGCCGACCCAGCCCATCGACGGCGACGGCGAGGGCGGCGCGATCCCGACCGGCATGACGGTGACCTTCATCCGGCCCGAGCGCCCGCCCGATGCAGGTTGAGTTCCCGGAGAAGCTCGCCTTCCTGTTCGAGCCGGCCCGCTACAAGGTCGCCTATGGCGGCCGCGGCGGGGCGAAATCCCTGGGCTTCGGCCGGGCGCTCCTCATCATGGGGGCGAAGCGCCCGCTCCGAGTGCTCGCCGCTCGCGAGTTCCAGAACAGCATCGCGGAATCGGCGCACGCGCTGTTCGCGTAGCAGGTCGACCTCCTGGTGACCCTGACCCACCAAACTGGTCCGCGCTGAGCGCAAGTTTTTCGGGCATCCTGAACCCTGAAGGAGGGTGGATGCCATGCCCCGCAAACGCTTCACGAACGAACAGATCGCCTTCGCCCTGCGACAGGCGGAGAACGGCGCGACGGTGGACGAGGTCTGCCGGAAGATGGGTGTATCCGAGCCGACC